>JAGDAA010000006.1 GCA_017959745.1 Clostridia bacterium | reverse complement strand
TCCAACTACGCCATCGCCCGGGTGATCGTCACCATTACGGATCGCACTTCCGGCGAGGTTGTGAAAACTATCGTGAAACACGTCACGGGCATTACCCGTTCCTACAACCTGAACGAAATACGGATTGAACTGAACGATACCCTTACCCTCGGCGTTACCTACAACGCCCGGGTGGATCTGGATCTTTCCAACGGACAGACTCTGACCGCCTGGCAGGGCAGGCTGAAAATGCCCGCCGCGTAAGGCGCCTTCCCGTTCAAACACCTTGATCGCTTTGCCGGTCGCCCCAACTCTTGCAATCCAATTCTTTCGGAGAATACCATGAAAAGAAAACTTGTCGCTCTGCTTCTGACCCTCGCCCTGGTCCTGCCGGTCTTTCCGACGGGGGGTCGTCGCGGGCGCGGCGGAGGTCAGACCCGAGATCTACGGCTCCAGCCTGTCTCTGGAAAACAACATTGCCATCAACTTTGTAGTGGACGCCGGGGCGTTCGCGTCGGCGGGCTTTTCTCAGCCGCAGATGCGTTTTGAGTGGGACGGGGCACTTACTACCGTTACGGACTACACGGAAAAGGACGGCTTTTATTATTTCACCTTCCGGGGTCTGACCCCCACGGAGATGGGAAAAACCGTGACCGCCTCCCTCTCCGCCCTGAAAAACGGCGCGCGGATGAACGGACCTGCCGTTACGGAAAGCGTCGCCTCCTACTGCCGCCGCGCTGTGGATCGCTATTATCCCGCCGATGAAACGTTCTGCGCGTTGATCGCGGATCTTCTGACCTACGGAGCGGAAAGCCAGTTGTATTTCGATGTGGATGCCAAAAATCCCGCGACGGGCGCGCTCACCGCCGATCAGCTGGCGATGAGAACCGGGGAAGATCCCACGCCCATAAGCTGTAAAAGCCTGTCCTACCATACGGTCGACGAGCCCGAATTGATCTGGCGGGGCGCCAATCTGGATCTGGCGGATTCCATCAATCTGCAGTTCTTCTTTGACGCGGCGGGTACCGACGGGCTGACCGTCACCGTCCGGGATCAAAATGGCAACACGATCGCTTCCTTTACCGAGGCGGATTTCGTCCGGGCGGACGGGTACTGGCGGATCTGCTGTGATACCCTCACCCCGGACCGGATGGACGAGGCACTCTTTATTACCGCCTACCGTGCCGGAAGCCCCGTCAGCAATACCATCCGCTACAGCGTCGGCTCCTACGCGGCGGATGCCATCGAAACCGAAAACGATCCCGCCCTGAACACCCTTTTGTACGCCATGCTCAACTACGGCGCTTCCGCCAAAGCCTTCGCCGGGCAGTTCCGGGTCCCCGAACCCGCGAGTACGCCTCTGTATACCTTCGATCATACGCCCGACGTGGATGAAATGCGCGCCATGGCGGTAAAGGCGATGCGGGATGAGCTTTCCGCCCAGTGGTACACCCCCGCCACCGTTTCGTTCACCAAAACCAGCGGCGCGGTGACCGGGCAGAAGACGTACGAGGCGGGAAAGGTCTTCGCGGGACTGCCCTACACCTCCGCGGGGATCGGGCTCTATCAGTTCCTGCAGTATTATAACGACCGTACCGGCAGACTGCTGTATACGGACTCCGATACCTTCAACGAAACCATCGGCAACACCTGCGCCTCCAGCGCCGCCTGGGGCCTGTTCAGCGTCTGCACCTCCCTGCGGGGTCGGTGCATCAGCCGGTACTTAACCAAATCCAACGGGTACATCCCCCTGGGAGAGATCGATTACGACGACGAGATCACGGACTTCAAGGACAAGACCACCTTCTCTATCTTAGAGGATCTGGGCAGAGACGACGCGAACCGGCGCACCTGGGCGTACCGGGCGTACGCTGAGATCCAGCCCGGGGACCTACTGGTCACCAGTGAGGGAGATGACGCCGGCGGCCACACCATGATGGCGATCGAAGACGCGACGGTCAATTGGAACAGCGGTGGCTACATCAACGGCAACACAAGCTACGTTGTGATCCAGGATCAACGGGACGGCAAATCGGCGGGGAGCGCCCCCTCCTACTTCGGGCGCACCTCCAAAAAGCTGTACTTCAAGAACCTGTTTGACGAAGGCTATATCCCCGTGACCACGGCGGAGTTCTTAGGGGAGAAGCCCTATGAAGCGGCGAGCGTTAACGCTGTGATGAACGGCGCGGCAGTGGCGGGACAGATCAGCACCCAGTCCATTTCCTCCGTGCATATACAGTCCAACTACCCTATGGCGGTGGCGCGATTCATCGTGAACGCCGGAAGTGAAAACGAGCAGGTGCTTCCGGTGGTCTATCAATCAAAGACGCTCCGGGCGCGGTGCTTCACCCGGGATCACGTCTACTCGGGCTCCGCGTTTAACTGGGACCTCACAGGATTTGCCAATCCCATCCGAAACGCCCTGCGGGACAACGGCTACGCGAAAAACAGCGGCGTGACCGTAACGATCCGGGTGACCGTTTCCAACGGGGCGGTCTTCGAGCCGGTCACGTTTCTGTATAACTGACGGTATAAAAGGAAGAATCACACAAAAAGCCCCCGCGTTCTCAAAGGAGAACGCGGGGTTTCGTTTTTTGTGAGGGAAAATCTTACAGTTTCAAATACGCCGCGAGCAGTTCGTAGGTGTTTTCCAGCCCTAAAATATGCGTCCTTTCATAGCCGTGGGAATTGGCGGTGCCGGGTCCGATGGCGGCGTGGCGGATATCCCGCCCCGTGAGGATCACCGGGTTACAGTCGGAGCCGTAGTGGGGGGTGAACACATCCACGACATAGTCCACGCCGGCACACTTCGCGGCGGTGATCAATTCATCGGTCAAGCCCGTGTGGTAGGGGAAGCGGGTATCCTTGGCGAAGACGGTGACCTTCCGCTCCGAGCTGGTCTGATCCGGTCCCGTGGGAGCGATGTCCAGGGCGATCATATCCACCACGTCCTCGGGCATCACCACGGCGCCGTGACCGATCTCCTCGTACATGGTGAAATACACGTAGAGCTTGCGGGAAAGCTTGATTTTTTTCTCCCGGATGGTTTCCAGGAGCGCCAGGACCACGGCGGCGCACGCCTTATCGTCGATGAAGCGGCTCTTGAGATAGCCGTTGGAGATCTGGGGGCGCGGCTCCAGGGCGATCATATCCCCCGGCTCGATCCCCAGAGCCCGGGTATCCGCGGCGCTGTGTACGTCCTCATCCAGCACCACGCAAACGTCCTTGCGGTAATCCGGGAGGGCCTTCCGCATTTCGTCCCCGGTCACGTGGATGGAGCCGGGCACGCGGCAGACGGCGCCTGTATAGACCTTGCCGCCCCGGGCGTAGACCCGCACGTTTTCCAGTACGCTGTAAAAGGGGTGCAGACCGCCCACCTTGCACACGTTCAAGGTGCCGTCGGCGTTGATCTTCCGCACCATCAGCCCAATGTCGTCCACGTGGGCGGCGACGCAGAGGGGCTCCCCTTTCCCGCCAGCGTCCACGATGACGCCGCCTTTGCGGATGGTCCTGTAGGGATAGCCCATCTCATCCAGGAGTTCCGTCAGCTTTCCCTGGATCATTTCGTACTGCCCGGTGGTGCTGTCCACCCGGATCAATTCGTCAAAGTAACGCAGGACCCTGCCCTCATCAAAGCTTTTCATATTTTTTCGATTCCCTCTCTTTTACGCGTTCCTCCCCGGTTTTGATCCCGGTCTCCTTCAAAGCGGCGCCCAGAAAGCGCAGGGCGTCCTTCACCATCTCCCGGGTCCCGGGGTCCAGCTCCCGCAGGGCGTGGAGCATCGCCAGAGAATTCTTCCCCGTCCGCAGGTCCCGCAGGCGGACGGCGTCCGACGCCTGCAAAATGCCGAAGACCGCGTCCACCGCCTTTTCCAGTTCCTCCGGGGGCGTTTTGTTCACCCAGTCCTTCACGGCGGCGTCCACGAAGACGCTGCCGGGGGTCAACTGTCCCACCCGCTCGAAATCGTCCCGCCGGATCTCCCAGGTGTAGGGGTCGTGCTGCATCAGCGCCCGTTCCACGGACCGGATCACCACCGTTTCCTCCCGGTGTTCCATCAAAAGCCCCACCACGCTGCTCTGGGGCAGAAAGGTCCTGACCCGGGGCAGGATGGTCTCGTACGCCCGGGAGGAGATGACGCGCTCCGGGAAGCCGGGACCGTCGTGATTTCGCACGGCGCGGATCCGTCTTTTCACCTGGGCGGGGGCGAAGGCGGCGGCATACACGGCGAGGTTGCCTCCCTTGGAATGCCCCACTACGGTGACGGGGCCGGGAAAGCGCGCCGCGGCGTCGGCAAGGTAATCCCGCGCCGCCGTTTGGGCAGCCACCGTTTCCGCGAAATTCAGGTGGAAGTCCTCCTTCCACCCCACGATGGTGCCATCCGTGCCACGGAAGGACACTACGATTCCCCGGGGCAGGACCACCGTAACGGCGGCGAACTGGATATCCCGGGCGGGATCGAAGATATTTTCATATTTCGCCAGGAACAAGTCGGCGAAGCGTGGACTGTCCCGCAGAGCGGGCGCCAGAGAAAGATCCCCCCGGATCAGGGGGTGGCGCTGACTCTCGCCGTCTCCCAGAAGGGGGGAAAGCTCCGCCATAACCTCCCCCAGGGAAACGGGCTCCTCGCCCACGAATCCGTCCATAGGCAGATAGGACAGGCGGGACAGGATCAGAAGATCCGCCTCGCCCAACGGGACGCGGGAGACGGGCAGATCCCCCCGCCAGGTGAGATAATCGATCATGTTGCCCATAGCAATGCCTCCGCTTGTTTTTCTTCCTTGATTGTACTCCCCCCGGGGCGCTTCGTCAAGGGATAAGGAAGACCCGGTCCGGAAAGGACCGGGTCGGGTCTTATAAAACGTCGGGGATTATTTGGTGCCCCGGGCTTCCTTATCCGCGTATTTGGCGGACATGGCGATGCCGATCGTCCCCGCCAGGACCAGTCTGGAAAGGTTGCCCACGATGCTGGATAACACCTCGTTCACGTCGAAAGACACGATGCCCTGCACTAGTTCAAGCAGCAGCAGAACGCAGAGAACGATCATACTGTTCCGCTTGCCCAAATCCTTGACGAAGGTCAGGACGAGAAGCGCGATCAGGATGGCGATCATCAGGCAGACGGACAAGCCGAAGCCGGGGTGGATGAACGTGCCGATCAAGCGGGAGAGAACGCCGAGACTCACCAACAGGATGAAGCACTTATACAGGGTCGCCACGTTTTTGCCGCTCCCCTTGATCAGATACACGCCCCCGCAGATCAGCGCCAGGGCGTTGAGGATATGGGCAACACCGTAAAGAGTGATCGTCGTTCTGTAATTCTCCCCGCTCGTTTCAAAACCGGCGGGAACGCTGCCGCTGAAGATGATCACAACACTGACGACGCTCAGGGCGCACAACAGACCCATCAGTACCAGATGGCAGATCGTCGGCAAATTCAGCTTCTTTTCCTTCATAATACCCTTTGTCTCCTTCGATCATAACGTTTTTCGGGAAAGCGCCTGTTCCCCGCGCCCGGAAGCGCCGGGACGGAAGGCTTCTCCCGCCATTACTTTACCACGATTTCCATAATGTGTCAAGAAAGCTTTTACGGAGCTTTCACACCGCGACAAAACCCGCCTGCCGAATGGCAGGCGGGTTTTGACTGTTTCGTTATTTCTCTTCCAGCTTTTTGGTAAAGTCTTCCATCCGCACCAGTTCGCCGCCCTTCACACGGCTTTCCTCGGCGGCGAAGGCGACGTAGTGGCTCTCCACGCTCCGGTCGATGGAGGTGATGGCGGAGGTATCGAAATCATCCCCCCGGAACAGGCGGATCACGTCGTAGATCAGGCGGGTATCGCCGCCGCCGTGGCCGCTTGTTTCCACGTTCATGGAAGCGAGATCCACGTCCACCGCGTCCTCGCCGAAGCGCTGATAGTGGAGATCCAGGGACTTGAAATCGCCCCACAATTCGCCCTCGGTGCCGTAGAGGCGGATGGTGCGGGTCTGGCGGGCGGTGAAGCCCAGCATCTGGAAGGAAACGGTGATCCCGTCCTCCAGGAGCATCTGCACGGTCTGGTGGTCCACCACGTCGTTATCCATCTGATACACGCATCTGCCGTAGTCGCTGGTACGCAGGATCTCCATAATGTTCTCTTCATTGGGCTCGGGATGGAGGATACTGGTGGGCCAGCCGGGGATGCGGGAGAGATAAAACTTCGGCGCGTTGAAGGGGCATTTTACGGGGCAGCCGTCCGTACAGCGGGCGGGGGCGCCGGGCGGGCAGTTTTCACGCCTGAAATGATCCAGGGAGCCGAAGGAATCGACCTTCAAACACTTTTTGCCCGTGAGCCAAAGGATCAGGTCCATATCGTGACAGCACTTGGCGAGGATCATGGGGGAAGAGTCCGCCTCTTTGTGCCAGTTGCCCCGGACGTAGCTGTGGGCGATGTGGTAATACGCCACGTGCTCCGCCATTTCCACGCTCTCCAGCTTGCCCAAAACGCCGCTGTCGATGATCTTTTTGATCTGCTGGTAGAAGACGGTGTAGCGCAGGACGTGACAGACGATGACCCGGCGTCCCAAACGGCGTGCGGCGGCGGCGATATCCCGGCAGTCCTCCAGGTGGTTGGAAACGGGCTTTTCCAGAAGCAGGTCGTAGCCCTTTTCCAGGGCGGCGAGGGCGTGGGCTTTGTGCTGGGCGTCCTGGGTGGCGATGACCATAATATCCGCCATCTTCGGTTGCGCGATCATTGCCTCCGCGCTGTTAAAGAGCCGGTCCTCCGGCAGGCGCAGATACTTATTGGCGGCGTCCAGCCGGATGCGCCGGTTGTCCGCCATGGCGACGACTTCCATTTCCTCCGGGAATTTCAGCTGCTTGGAAGCGTACTGGGTACCCCGGTTGCCCATACCGGCAATGGCGAAGGTGATCTTTTTCACGGTTGTGGCTCCCCTTTCTCCACGGGTTTTGTTCCTTTTCATTATAAAGCAGGATCAAAGCGCCGTCAATTGAAAAAAACGGTTTTTCTTTGCGCTTTTGCGTATGGGAAAGCCCGGGAAGTCTTGCCAAAGGAGGGGATTTTTGCTATACTGACGGTAAGAAACGAGGAGGATGAAAAAATGGAATATCGCGTGGAACATGACTCCATGGGCGAAGTGAAGGTCCCGGCGGACAAGTTGTGGGGCGCCCAGACGGAACGGAGCCGTAACAATTTCAAGATCGGCGTGGGGGAGGAGGTCATGCCCCGGGAGATCACCCGGGCGTTCGGCATCCTGAAAAAAGCCGCCGCCCTGGCGAACGGCGCTCTGGTCCCTAAGCGGATGACCCCGGAGAAAATGGATCTCATCTGCCGGGCGGCGGACGAGGTCATCGACGGCACGCTCTTTGAGCATTTCCCCCTGGTGGTATGGCAGACCGGGAGCGGCACCCAGTCCAATATGAACGCCAACGAGGTGATCGCCAACCGGGGGAACGAATTGGCGGGAAAGAAGCTTCTGCATCCCAACGACGATATCAATATGTCCCAAAGCTCCAACGATACCTTCCCCACCGCCATGCACATCGCGGCGGCGGAGGCGATCCAGGACCGGGTGATCCCGGCGCTGACCGATTTGATCGACTGCTTTCTCCGGCTGGAAAAAGAGAACGAGGGGATCGTAAAATCCGGCAGGACCCACCTGCAGGACGCCACGCCCATCCGCTTCTCCCAGGAGATCTCCGGGTGGCGGAGCAGTCTGGAAAAGGACCGGGCGCTGATGGAAACGGCGACAAAGCCCCTTTTGGAGCTGGCGCTGGGCGGCACCGCCGTGGGTACCGGCCTGAACGCGCCGAAAGGCTTTGACGAGGCGGTGGCGCAAGAGATCGCGCGCCTTACGGGCAGGTATTTTGTCACCGCGGAAAACAAATTCCACGCCCTGACCTCCAAGGACGAAATGGTCTTCGCCCACGGGGCTTTGAAGGCGCTGGCGGCGGATCTGATGAAGATCGCCAACGATATCCGCTGGCTGGGGAGCGGTCCCCGCCTGGGTCTGGGGGAGATCTTCCTGCCGGAAAACGAGCCGGGTTCCTCCATTATGCCCGGCAAGGTGAATCCCACCCAGTGCGAGGCGGTGACCATGGTGGCGGTACAGGTGATGGGAAACGATACCGCCGTGGGGATCGCCGCGTCCCAGGGCAATTTTGAATTGAACGTGTTTATGCCCGTGCTCGCCTATAACTTCCTGCAATCCGCCCGGCTTCTGGCGGACTGTATGACCTCCTTCCGCGTAAACTGCGCCGAGGGCATCCGGGTCAACCGGGAAAAGATGCGGGACAACCTGCACAACTCCCTGATGCTCGCCACGGCGCTGAACCCCCACATCGGCTATGAAAACGCCGCCAAAACGGTGAAAAAGGCGTATCAGGAAGGCATTTCCTTAAAGGAAGCCTGCGTGGCGCTGGGGTATCTCAGTGCGGAGGAATTCGACCGGGTCTTCCACCCGGAGGAAATGGCGTAACTTTTTTCCCCGCGAAAAAACGTAAAAACGGAGATCCGGTCGACCGGATCTCCGCTTTTTGTTACAGGATCTGCAGAACGTAGAATTTCAGGTATTCGTTTTCGTCCGCCGCAAGAAGGACGGGGTGATCCGGCGCCTGCGCCTTCGTTTCCAGGAGACGAACCCGCCTGCCCGAGGCGGCGGCGGCTTCCCGGAGCATCTTCCGGAAAAGC
>JAGDAA010000062.1 GCA_017959745.1 Clostridia bacterium | reverse complement strand
TCGGCATTTTTTTGTTCATTTTTTTGCCCCCCGCATTGTCATTCCAAAGTTGTATGAATGCATTATACGCCGGGACGGAAAATTGTCAAGACGCGGAAATCCCTTGCGGCGCAAGGAATTTCGTCACTTTTCAGTTCGCGTTTTCCCTTTGGCTGTGCCCTTCGACAAAGTGACGAAAAAAGTGACGGTCTTTGATCCGGGTCGCGAAATACTTTTTTATATCCAAAATTCTACGCATATATGGCATTATTCTCCCTTTTATCCATCGAAAATACATTTTCCGTTGAATAATATTCGTTTTTTCGGCAGATGGTTTTGATTTTCGTTAAAATTAGACAGAACGCGGACGGCGTTTTTATGCAGAGAGCATAAAATCAGTCCGGATCGAGGGCGATCCGGACTTGCGATCCGTTGCTTTTTACACCGAAAAAGACGGCTCAAGGCAATTCTCGAGCCGTCTTTTTTCCGTTTACTTATGATTGAGCGGGATATGATCCGGAACCGGAATGATTCACCGGCGCGTCAGATCAGATATTCCTCTATGGCAGCGTATTTCGCGGGCAGGGGCTTTCCGTCGTAGCGATCCGCTTCTTTCATGGTCAGATCGAAAGCGAGGCGCTCCTGCAATTCGATATCCCAAATCCGGGTCCTTGTTTCGGGATCCTCCGGATCCGGGTACCGCTCGGGGTGCAGGAAGCGGAACCGGCGAATGACGTGTTCCTTGAAGCGCTGTGCCGCTAAGGGATAGAGGGCGTCATAATCCGGCTCCGTCAATTCCGTAAACACGGCGGGGAGGGGCGCTTTGGAAACTACGCCGGTGTCCCGGTTGATCCGGGTGCCGACAGCCTCAAAGCTTGCGCTCTCCTCCGTGAGGAGCAGTTTCAGCAGAACGCCGGTGTCCGTATGGAACTGCGCCCGTTGATAGTCCGTATCGAAAATGAAATTGCCCAGGGAATAGAAAATGTACTTATCCCCTACCCGTTCCCAGTTCTGGGGCACGTGGGGATGGTGCGCCACGATGATATCCACCCCCGCCTTGAGGTAGCGGTGGTAGCGGTCCCGCACGTCCTGCATAGGAATGTCGCAGAATTCCCGTCCGCCGTGGATGACGGCGACACACCAGCGGCAGGTCTTCTTGATCTCCCGGATGGTCTCCCGGATCAAGGGCATACGGTCCCAGTTTCCACAGCCCGCCTGATCGCTCGTGGCGGAAAACTTCGCTTCCTTATAGGCGATGGAAAACAAACCGACGCCGCCTGCTTCGGGGAGGATCAGGGGCTTGAGCGCCTCCTTCTCATCCCTGCCGGCGCCCATAACGCGATAGCCGTTTTCGGTGGCGTGGCGGATGGTTTCCTCACAGCCCTCGGGTCCGGCGTCCATCATATGATTATTCGCCAGATTCCAAATGTCGGGCTTTAAGGTGGCGAGCAGGGGGATCGCCTCCGGGGGATTGTTGTGCACGAAGGTACCCGCCTGGGTGGGGCGGCACATGGCGCCCTCGATATTAAACACGTTATAGTCGTTTTCGGTCAGAAAAGCGACCAATTCCGGCGCGACCAGCCCTTTTTGGTTGAAGCGCTCTTTATAGTACCGGGAAAACGCGACGTCACCGGTAAAGCCGATTTTTAATTCCTTCATAGTCATTTCCTCCGCGATTTGGCGAGACCCGATACGGGTAACCCCTGATTGTGCCCTCAGTATAGCACCCTTTTCGTCCCCCGTCAACTTTGATTTTTTTCAAAAACACCTTGACAGAGGTGAACATTGCGGCTATAATAAAAGCCGTTCCTGCGAGAGTGGCGGAACTGGCAGACGCGCACGTTTGAGGGGCGTGTGGTTCACACCGTACGGGTTCAAGTCCCGTTTCTCGCACCAAACTATCGGACAAGCCGAACGGCTTGTCCGATAGTTTGTTATATGGCTATATGGCAATTCAAGACGGATCAGGAAGGGAGGATGCCGCGGACCAGAGGGATCTTGCGGACGATCCAGGCGATGAGCATACTCGCGGGGACGATGACCACCACCGCGCCCAGGCGATACCAAAGGGAAAAGTCCACCACGATCCCGTAATGCATAAAGACCTTTTGGATCAACCGGAGCATAAACCAGTGGAGCAGATAGACGGTGAAGCTGTAGGAAGCCATAGCACGAACCGGCTTTCCCAGGAAGGAACGCATCAGGCGGTTGCCGTACCGCTTGAAGAAGACGAAGATCCCGACGGCGAACAGCACACTGGGCAGGTTGAGGTAGCCCTTGAAATCCCCGACGATCCCGCCCGCCTGTACGGACAAATAATAGGTGCCCAGGATATGCGCCAAAAGTCCGATGATTCCCAATCCGCAGGCAAGGAGACAAAACGTATCGGAGAGCTCCTTGTGAGACAAATAATACCCCAGGAACAGGAACAGAAGATAGTGGACGGGCGCGCCCGGGTCCAGAGGCCAGTGGATTCCCGTATGGAACACGCTCAGGAAGAAGGGGATGAGGGAAGAGGTACAGAACAGGACCAGAGCCGCCCAGCCGTATACACGCGTCTTTTTCTCCTTGGGAACCAGGGAGACCAGCGGGATAAAAGCGTACATCACAAAAAGCGGGTTGAAAAACCAGTAGATATCTACAAACTGCGTATTCAAGATGCCGTTGATCGCACCCACGACGCCGATCTCGTCCCAGGCGAGGTCTTTCGTAACAAACAAGCGGAACAGTAACCCGAAAACGCTCCAGAACAGAAACGGGATCACGGTTTTCAAAGCGCGCTTTTTCACAAAGACACGGGTATCATAGCGATCCCGGTAATCCAGGAGCGTGGCGCCGGAAATCATAAAAAAGATCGGAACGGCAAAATAAAACACAGATTCAATACAGTTGGCGGTAACCCAGTAACGATCCGTGGAGAAAGCCCAGAAACAACCGTTGGCGTGCAGAATTACCACGGCGATCATACTGATCACGCTGAGCAGGGTCAGATACGCTGTTTTTTCATATTTTCCCTTCATAGGTGCTCCTTTCGTCAGGCGGGGGCGACCCGCTGTGTCTGATAGAGCTTTGCCGTGCCGGTGAGGACGGCGTGCGCCAGATCTTCACTGCTTTCAATGGGATCTTTCGTAAGAAGTCCGCCGTAGCGGGACATTATGCCGCGATGATTGTCGCTCCCGGAGGAGAAGGGCAAGCCGTAGGACACGGCGTATTGAAGCGCCCGGGCGTTCACCTCGTCCGTGCGGCAGGCGTTGAACACCTCCACCGCGTCCACGGAACGGGGGTACAGGCGGATCAACTTAATGTAGCTGGCTTCCCGGAAGGGGTGCGCGTGGATCAGAAAGGCGCCCTTACTATGCGCCAGCTCGGCGAATGCCACCGGGTCCATCCCCACGATCTCGGGATGATCGTAGAGAAAGGCGGGGTCCAGTCCGTAGGTCAGCGTATCCGATCCTCTGAAGCCGAACTCAAAGGCGAACAGGACGCGCAGTCCCACCCGGTCGCCCCGGGCGCGCGCCAGCTGAAAGCCGGACAGCATCTTTGCCACCTGCTCCTCATAGGGGCAGTCCGACATCCCGAATTTTATACTGATGGGAAAATGCTCGGTGATGAAGATCGTGTCATACCCCAGGGACTTATAGCAGTCCACCTGTTCCTCAGGGCTGATCTTGCCGCAGGCGGAACCGGCGGAGGTATGGCAATGGGTCTCCGTCAGATACAAGCCGTCCTTCATTCCGCCAAGAAAGCGCGGACGGTAGCGCCCACGTCCTCGGCGCCGAACACGGCGGAACCCGCCACCAGGGTATTGGCGCCCCGGGCTTTAACGATGGAAGCGTTTTCCAGATTGATGCCGCCGTCCACCTCCAGATCCATTTTTTTGCCCAGCTTTTGGATGGCGTTGTTTAAGAACTCCAGATTCGGCATAGCTTCCGGCATAAACTTCTGCCCGCCGAAGCCCGGCTCCACAGTCATAACCAGCGCCAGATCCAGACTCGGAAGATACGGCTCCATCAAACGGGCGTCGGTGTGGGGTTTCACACTCATACCCGCCCGGCATCCCAGAGAATGAATGGTGTCGATGACCTCCTGCTGATTGTCGCAGGCTTCATAGTGGAAGGTGATGATATCCGCGCCGGCTTTGGCAAACGCCTCCACGTAGCGGATGGGGTCCACGATCATCAGATGCACGTCGAAAACGATGGGGCAGACCTTGCGAAGCGGCGCGATCATACCCGGCCCCAGAGAGATATTGGGAACGAACATTCCGTCCATCACGTCCAGATGCAGATACTGGGCGCCGTTGTCATAAACTTTTTTGATTTCCTCTCCCAGGCGGGAAAAATCAGCCGCCAAAAGAGAAGGCGCCAATTTGATCATAAAATACACCCGATTTCTGTTTTTTTGTTTTTCGCCCCGCCGGGCATCCCGGTGGCGGCGGCGCCATTATAGCATAAAATACAGAACGGCGCAAGTTTTTTCGGGCAAACGATCCCGCCGTCCCGCTTTGCCCCGGGACGTACGAGAAAAAGGAATCGAACAAGCAATGGCAAAGGGGGCGGCGTTTTGAATAGCCGGGTGCGCGATACCGCGTACCCGGCCCTGCTTCAAAAAAGCCGGGAACGGACAAGCCCGTTCCCGGCTTTTTGATACATAGAGGGCGTTCGCCGCTGTTCGGTCAACGGCACCAGAAGTGCCAGTCGGGAGCTTTGGGCGTTTTCTCTCCCAAAAGAAAGCTTTTTACAACCGTGCGGTGGATGCCCGCCCAGCATCCCAGGCAGAACATCGCCGTGCCGAAACACGCCGCGCAGACGCGCCGCTTTGTCTTCTGCGTTTTCCGCTTTTGCGCCGCTTTTCCCGTCACGGCGTCCGTCACCGCGCTGACAGTATCCCGGACCCTGTTTTTGACTTGTTCCAGTTCCATAGTCCCTATCTCCTTTTTTTAGTAGTATGCCCGCTTTTCTCGATAAAAAAGCATTCATAGAACCGGGAAAAACAGTTTGACATTTTTACGGCTTTGTGGTACACTGACGGGGCTTGATCCACACGGAGAGGTATCGAAGTGGTCATAACGGGGCTGACTCGAAATCAGTTTGGGAGCAATCCCACGCGGGTTCGAATCCCGCCCTCTCCGCCAAAAACGGAAACCGTCCATTTTGGGCGGTTTTTGTTTTTGATAGAATAGACGGAGGGATTCGAAGTTTATGCCCTTTAGGGTAAATCCCGCCCTCTCCGCCAAAAACGGAAACCGTCCATTTTGGGCGGTTTTTGTTTTTGATAGAATAGACGGAGGGATTCGAAGTTTATGCCCTTTAGGGTA
>JAGDAA010000061.1 GCA_017959745.1 Clostridia bacterium | reverse complement strand
TACGACGATCTGATAAAGGAATATGAAAATCCCATTCAGCACGCCTGCTCCATGAAGCTCGGGCAGGTTTTCATCGCCGAAAACGGCGAGCGTCCCGCGGACTTCTGCGACAGCGCCTGGGACAGCGTTTCCCCCTTTGTGAAGGAACTGGCGGCGGGCGGCGGGAATTTCTACGACGGATGGATGAAAGATCCCCGTTCCGCTATGATCTCCTGCAACGACGGGTTCCGTCCCGTAAGCTTCTATCTGGAAGCGTTGGACAATTCAACACGATAAAAACATACCGGTATTTTAAGGAGGTACTTGATATGGCATGCTTTTTGGTATCCACGGCGGAAGCGATCGCGGTAACGGTCGCGGCAAAGGTCATGGAAAAGAAGGAGGCGAAGCTGGCGCTGGAAGGCAAGAAGCCGGAAGCGGAAGGGAAGGCGCCCTTCTCCCGGAAATTGAAATGGCTCCGCAATATGCTCTGGGGCGGCTCCGCGCTCTTGGCGTTTGAGCACGTCTGGCACGGTGAGGTGGTACCCTGGTTCCCCTTCCTCACGGCGGCTGCCGATCCCCAGGAGGCGATGGTGATGCTTCAGGAGATCGCCACCGTGGGCGTGGCTATGGCGGGCCTTGTGACCCTGGCTTGGCTGGGTATGGTGGGCGTCAGCGCGCTCATTGAAAAGCGGGCGAAGAAGGAAGACGCGGCGGAGGCGGTCAAATGACTCTGTTGGTAGCGGTGTTCGCGGCGATCATTGCCACCGTCGTGTGGTACAAAAAGGCGCCGCGTGATGAAATGAAAACGGGCTTCCTTGCCCTGATGTACTGGGGCGCTTCCCTGATGTGGACGGTGGACGCCGTCTTTGAATACGTCTCTGACCCGGAGGGGTACTTCTCCCCCGCTCCTGTAGATATGCTCAACGATCTGTTTCTGGGCGTATCGGTGGTGGCGCTGGGACTTATCATCTGGCTGGTCGTACTCCTGATCCGGGACCCCAAAGGCATTGTCAAGCAAGCACTATTGAAGAAAAACTGAACGGATAAGCGGCTTTGTCAGACAGAGCCGCTTTTTCCAAAAGGAACGCTATGCAAACGGATGCGAAAGCCATTCTCAAAGCCGTGAAAGACGGTACTCTGTCCGTGGAGGACGCCCTGCTCCGGCTGAAAACCGAACCCTATAAGGACCTGGGATTTGCCAAGGTGGATCTGCACCGGCTTCTCCGGCAGGGGACGGCGGAGGTGATCTACGGCGCGGGCAAAACGGCAGAGCAGATCACAAAGATCCTGGACAGTATGACCCGGGAGGGTCAGGGGCGCGTCCTCATCACCCGCCTTGAAGAAGAGGCGGCGAAAGAATTACAAAAAAAGCACGGCATCCGCTATGATCCCGTCTCCAAGACGGCGGTCCTGGGCGATATGCCCGCCCCCGACGGGCTGGGAAAAGTGGTGATCGCCACGGGGGGCACCAGTGATATGAACGTTGCGGAGGAAGCCGCCGTAACAAGCGCCTTTTATGGCAATGAGGTAGTGCGCCTCTACGACGTGGGCGTGGCGGGGCTTCACCGGCTCCTGGATCATACGGAAGAGATTATGAACGCGAGCGTCGTCATCGCCATTGCGGGGATGGAAGGGGCGCTGGCAAGCGTCATCGGGGGTCTGGCGGACTGCCCGGTGATCGCCGTTCCCACAAGCGTGGGGTACGGAGCCAGCTTCGAGGGGCTTTCCGCCCTCCTTTCCATGATGAATTCCTGCGCCGCGGGGGTGGCGGTGGTGAATATCGACAACGGCTTCGGCGCCGGATTTCTGGCGAGCCGGATCAACCATATGGAGGCGAAACGATGAAAACGCTGTATCTGGATCTGGGTATGGGCGCGGCGGGTGATATGCTCACCGCGGCGCTGCTGGAGCTCTTTGACGACCCGCAAAATGAAGTGGAAAAGCTCAACGCCATAGGGATCCCCGGGGTGCGGTATACGGCGGAACAGACGCAGAAAAGCGGCGTCACCGGAACGGGCGTCACCGTGACCGTCCACGGTGAGGAAGAGGGTGAACACCACCATCACGATTATGACCATGAACACCACCACGAGCATCATGAGCATCATCACCACAGCGGACTGAAGGATATCGAGCACATCGTTTCCGGGCATCTCGATTTGCCGGAGAACGTTAAAAAAGACGTTTTGGCTGTATTCTCTTCCATAGCGGAAGCGGAGAGCCGGGTACACGGGGTCCCCGTCCCGGAGATCCATTTCCACGAGGTGGGTACCATGGACGCGGTGGCGGACGTCGCCGCGGTGTGCTTTTTGCTCCATGAGCTTTCCATGGATCGGGTGATCGCCTCCCCGGTCTGCACCGGGTCCGGGCAGGTCAAGTGCGCCCACGGGATCCTGCCGGTGCCCGCACCCGCCACGGCGCTGCTCCTGGCGGGTATTCCCTCCTACGCGGGAGAGATCCAAAGCGAACTTTGCACCCCCACGGGGGCGGCTTTGATCCGGCATTTTGCCGCTTCCTTTGAGCGCCAGCCCGTGATGAAGGTGGAAAAGATCGGCTACGGCTGCGGCAAGAAGGACTTTCCCGCCGCCAACCTGGTCCGGGCGATCCTGGGGGAAAGCGCGGATGAAACGGACGACGCCCTCCTACTCGCCTGCAATATCGACGATATGACCGGGGAGGAAACGGGCTTTGCCATAGAGCAGATCCTGGAAGCGGGCGCCCTGGACGCCGCGGCGATCCCGGCGACCATGAAAAAGGGACGTCCCGGGATCATCCTGGAAGTGCTGTGTAAACCGGAAGAAAAAGAAAAGATCGTGAAAGCCGTCTTTCAATACACGTCCACCATCGGCGTGCGGGAGATCCCGGTACAGCGCTATACCCTCTCCCGCGAGACCGAGGAAGTATCCACCCCCTTCGGCGCGATACGGAAAAAAGTCTCCCGGGGCTACGGCGTGACCCGGGAAAAATACGAGTTTGGGGACCTGGCGAAGATCGCCCGGGAACAGGGCGCGGGGATCGATAAGATCCGGCGTCAGATTGAAAAACAATGACGGAAATACGAGAAAAATATCAAAATCTGCTGACGGGCTTGAAGGCCCGGAGCAAGGTCGCCGTGGCGTTTTCCGCCGGGGTGGATTCCACCCTGCTTCTCCACGCCGCCTGCGAAGCGCTGGGAACGGAAAACGTCCTGGCGATCACGGGAAAGCTCGCCGCCTTTCCGGACCGGGAGGGACGGGAGGCGGAGGACTTCTGCCGGGAGCGGGGCATCCGTCATATAACGGTAACACTGAACCAGTTTACCGTACCGGGCTTTGAGGATAACCCGTTGGATCGCTGTTACCGTTGTAAAAAAGCGCTGTTCACCGCGTTTCTGGCGACGGCGAAAGAGGCGGGCTTTTCCCTTTTGATCGAGGGGACCAACGGGGACGACCCCAAGGGCTACCGCCCGGGGATCCGGGCTTTGGCGGAGCTTGGCGTTCAAAGCCCCCTGAAAGAAGCGGCGCTGACCAAAGATGAGATCCGCTCCCTTTCCCGGGAGTTGGGCTTGCCCACTGCGGCAAAGCCCTCCCTTCCCTGCCTCGCCACCCGCTTCCCCTACGGGGAGAGGATCACCCCGGAAAAGATCCGCATGGCGGACGAAGGAGAACGGCTCCTGTTGTCCCTGGGATTCCGGGACGTGCGGGTGCGCTGTCACGAAAAGACGGCGCGGATCGAGGTGGACCGGGACGAGATAAGCCGCCTCGCGTCGCCGGAGATCCGGGAAACGGTAACAAAGGCTCTTCGTGAATTGGGCTTCCAATACGTCACCCTGGACTTGAACGGCTTCCGCTCCGGAAGCTGGGACGAGGGTTTAGCGGACAGCCGTCAGCCGTAAGCAAATAGAGAAATAAAAAGAATCCTGCCCAAACGGGCAGGATTCTTTTTATCGGAAGCAAGTCGTTATTTCGTCATCTTCTCCTGCTTGACCTTGTGGTCGATGACGTGGCGGGAAGCCAGCTCCGCCTTGATATCGTCCGGGGAAATGCCCATCTGGATCATGAGGACCAGCACGTGGTAGGCCAGATCGGAGATCTCATAGATGGTCTCCTTTTTGTCCTCGGCTTTGGCGGCGATGATGACCTCGGTGGATTCCTCCCCCACTTTTTTTAGGATCTTATCCAGTCCCTTTTCGAAGAGGTAGGTGGTGTAGGATCCTTCTTTTTTCTCATCTTTTCTGCCTCGGATCAGCTCTACCAGGGCGTCGATGGAGAAATCGCCCCGCTCCGGATCCTCAAAGACCAGGTCGTTGAAGCAGGAGACGGCGCCGGTGTGGCAGGCGGGACCCTCGGGGATGACGGAGACGAGAAGGGCGTCCCGGTCGCAATCGGCGGTGATAGAGACCACGTGCTGGTAGTTGCCGCTGGTCTCCCCTTTCAGCCACAATTCCTGCCGGGAACGGCTCCAGAAACAGGTGAGCTTCTTCTCCATGGTGACGGAAAGGCTCTCCTTATTCATATAGGCTAAGGTGAGGACGCGGCCGGTGCGGGCGTCCTTGACGATGGCGGGGATCAGCCCCTTTTCATCAAATTTCAGTTCATCGATGTTAAGCATAACGTTCTCCTTTTGATTCATATAACGCCGCTTTGCGGCTATCGCTCATCCGTCGGCGTTCGCCGACACCTGCGGGCGGGATAACAAATACTAAATCCTTGCGGGAATACCCGCTTCCCGCATGGCGCGTTTCAGGTCGGGAATGGCGATCTCGCCGAAATGGAAAACGGAGGCGGCGAGCCCCGCGTCCACCCCTGGCAGGGTCTTGAACAGATTGATGAAGTCCTCCACCTTCCCGGCGCCGCCGGAGGCGATGACGGGAACCTTCACCGCGTCGCAGACGGCGGCGAGCATTTCCAGATCAAAGCCGCCCTTGACCCCGTCGGTATCGATGGAATTCACCACCACTTCTCCGGCGCCCATGCCCACGCAGCGCCGGATCCACTCGATGGCTTCCATCCCGGTATTCTCTCTGCCGCCCTTGGCAAAGACCCGGAACACGCCGTCCACCCGGGCGATATCCGCGGAGAGAACTACGCACTGGTCGCCATAGCGCCGGGCGGCTTTCTCCACGATGGAGGGATCCGCGATGGCGCCGGAATTGACGCTCACCTTGTCCGCCCCGCAGTGGAGCACCCGGTCAAAATCCGCCAAAGTGCGGATGCCGCCCCCCACGGTGAGGGGGATAAAGACCTTCTTGGCGGTTTCCGTCAAAATGTCCGTAAAGAGGTTTCTGCCCTCGGCGGAGGCGGTGATGTCGTAGAAGACGAGTTCGTCCGCGCCTGAAGAGCTGTAAAGCTGCGCCAGCTCCACGGGGGAAGCCACGTCCCCCAGCCCTTTGAAATTGGTCCCTTTGACCACCCTGCCGTCCTTCACGTCCAGGCAGGGGATGATGCGTTTGGTGATCATAATGCCGCCTCCACAGCCGCTTTCAGGTCGATGGCGCCCTCGTAATACGCCTTGCCGATGATGGCGCCGTACAGCCCCATCTCTTTCAGTTTTATCACGTCCGCCAGGGAGGACACGCCCCCGGAGGCGATGATATCCAGCCCCACGGCTTTGCCCAATTCCTCATAGAGGGGGATCCCGGCGCCGGCAAGGGCGCCGTCCCTGGAAATGTCGGTACAGATAACGGTCCGGACGCCTTCTTCTTCCAGGGTCCGGCAGAAATCCACGGCATTAAGCTCGCTTTTCTCCGTCCAGCCCCGGATGGCGACCTTGCCGTCCTTCACGTCCACCCCCACGGCGACACGGTCCCCGTAGCGGGCGACGGCGTCCCGGCGGAAGGCGGGGTCCGTAACGGCGGCGGTGCCGAGGATCGCCCGGTCCACCCCGGCTTCCATATAGCTTTCCAAAACGTTCATGGAGCGGATGCCGCCGCCCACCTCGCAGAAAAGCCCGGTCTCACGCCGGATGGCGAGGATCAGCTCCAGGTGGGGGGTGGTGCCGTCCTTCGCCCCGGAGAGATCCACCAGATGGATCTGTCGGGCGCTCAGGCGGGCGAACTCCCTGGCAAAGACAACGGGATCGTCACTGTAAACCTTCATTTTGGCGTAGTCCCCGTGGGTGAGGCGCACCGCCTTGCCGTCGATCAGGTCAATGGCGGGAAAGATCAGCATAAAACACCCTCCCCGCAGAAGGCGCGCAGGATATTGAGCCCCACTTCCCCGCTCTTTTCCGGGTGGAACTGACAGCCCAGGACGTTCTCCCGTCCCACGGCGGCAGTGAGGGGGGCGCCGTATTCCGTGGTCGCCAAAACGAAGTCGTCGCAGTCTGCGGCGTAATAGGAATGAACGAAATACACGTGATCCCCCTCCTTGATTTTGGAAAAGAGAGGATGGGGCTTCGGGAAGGACAGGGCGTTCCACCCGATCTGGGGGATCTTCAGTCCCTTCGGGATCACGTCCGCGATGGGACGCACCACCCCGGGGATCAGTCCCAGTCCCTTGTGCTCGCCGTATTCCAGACTTTTGTCGAACAGGAGCTGCATCCCCAGGCAGATGCCCATCAGGGGCTTGCCCTTCTCCGCTTGGTCAAGCACCGTCTTTTCCAGGCCGGATTCCGCCAGCTTCCGCCGGGCGTCGGCAAAGGCGCCCACCCCGGGGAGAATGACACGGTCCGCGGCGGCGATGACGGCGGGGTCGTCCGTGGCGCGCGCCTCCACGCCGATGGCGGCAAAGGAGGACAGCAGGGAAAAGAGATTTCCCACCCCGTAATCCACCAGGGCGATCATACCAAAACCCCCTTCGTGGACGGGATCTCCCCGGCGGCGTCCGGATCGATCTTCACCGCCTGGCGCAGCGCCCGGGCGGTGGCTTTGAACGCCCCCTCGATGATGTGATGGCTGTTCTCCCCGGCTAATTCTTTCAAATGCAGGGCGATCTTCGCTTCCCGGGTGAACGCCAGGAAGAACTCCTTGACCAGCTCGGTATCAAAGCTGCCCACCTGCTTGGCGGGAACGGGCAGATCGAAGCCCAGAACGCCCACCTTTTCCGCGGGAACGGGCAGATCAAAGCCCAAAACGCCCCGCCCGGAGAGGTCAACCGCAGCGAGGATCAGCGCCTCGTCCATGGGAAGGATCATAAAGCCGTAGCGGGTCACGCCCCGCATATCGCCCAACGCCGATCCGAACGCCTGCCCCAGGGCGATCCCCACGTCCTCCGTGGTGTGGTGAGCGTCCACTTCCAGATCCCCCCGGCAGACCAGATCCAGGTCAAAGCGTCCGTGGGACGCGAAAAGGGTAAGCATATGATCCAGGAAACCGCAGCCGGTTTCCACGCGGTTTTCGCCACGCCCGTCCAGCTCCAGTTTCAGGTGGATCTCCGTCTCCGCGGTGACGCGGTCGATCTTTGCCTGTCTCATTTTTCATCCTCCAAAATCGATCGAACTGATTTCACAAAGGTTTCCATATCTTCAGGGGACCCCACGGTGACGCGCACGTAGTCCTTAATGCGGGGCAAATCAAAATGCCTCACCAGAATGCCCCTGTCCTTCAGATCCCGGTAGAATTTGCCGCCGTCCAGTGCCGGATGGCGGGCAAAGAGGAAATTGGACCGGGAGGGGGTCAGGACAAAGCCCAGGTCGGCAAGCGCCCGGGATGTTTCCTCCCGGGTGGAGGCGACCGCGGCGCAGCGCTCCCGCATGAGCTTTTCTTCCTCTAACATCGCCTCCCCCGCCGCGATGGCGACCCGGCTCAGGTTATAGGGGTTGTTGGCGTAGCGCAGGGTCTCCAGATCCTGTATGAGTTCGGGATCCCCGATGGCGTACCCGATCCGGGCGCCCGCCATGGAGCGGGATTTGGAGAAGGTGCGGATGACCAGAAGATTTTTATACTTCTCCGTCAGAGGCGCGCTCGTCTCGGCGCCGAAATCCACGTACGCCTCGTCCACCACCACCATACGGTCGGGATCGCTCTGCACGAGTCGCTCCACTTGATCCCGGGACAGGGCGATGCCCGTGGGGGCGTTGGGATTGGCGAGAAAGACGGTCCCCGGGGTCTTCATCATCGTGGCGAGGTCCACGGAAAAATCCTCCCGCAGGGGGATGATCCGGGTCGGCACGCGATTCACGGCGGCGAAGACCGGGTAAAAACCGTAGGTAATGTCCGGAAAGACGGCGGGGGTGTTTCCATCGCAATACGCCATAAAGGCGAAATTCAAAAGCTCGTCGGAGCCGTTGCCCCAAACCACGCGATCGGGATCGATCCCCTCCGCCCGCCCCAGGGCTTTGGATAACGCCAGGCAGGTGGGGTCGGGATAGAGCCGGAAGTCCCGGGCGGCGGCTTCCGCGGCGCGGACCACGCTCTCCGGCACGTCATAGGGGCTTTCGTTGGTATTCAGCTTGACGTACTTCTTGTCCCGGGGCTGTTCCCCGGGGGTATAGGGGGTGAGCGCCGCGAAGCGCGGCGAGAAAAAGCGGCTCATTTCTTCCCCCTGATCTCGGCGCTTTTAGCGTGCGCCGTCAGCCCCTCCGCCCGGGCAAAGGAAGCGACCTTGTCCGCCACCTCCGCCAAGGCGTCCGGCGAAAAGTAACTGTACTGGGTCTTTTTCACGAAATCATCCACGGACAGGGGGCTGGAAAAGCGGGCGGTGCCGCCGGTGGGCAGGGTGTGATTGGGTCCCGCCAGGTAATCCCCCAGCGCCTCGGGACAGTGCCTGCCCAGAAAGACGCTTCCGGCCTGGCGCACCCGGTCCAGCAAGGC
>JAGDAA010000060.1 GCA_017959745.1 Clostridia bacterium | reverse complement strand
TCCTTTCTTTAATGAAAAAGAGCCCTTTGTCCGCCGGACAAAGGGCTCTTTCACGTGTAGAATGATATAACTTCAAAAAAAAGAAAAATCGGGCGGTGCGCCCGAAAAACATGCCTGCGGTGTGATGACATACAGCCGCAAGCGGCTGATGACATACCAAGCCTCCGTTTCCGTCGGCTTGGATTGAAAAACGCATCTTTTGGTAGACAAAAGATGCGTTTTTCATGTATAAAACGTGGTAAAGTGACCAAAATCGAGGTAAGAAAAGTTAAAAGTACACCACGGAACTGTTTGGAGTTCTATTTTTTTTATTTGTTACCGATCAATTGTACAGCAACAAATTTTATTCTTTTTCGACGCCTGCAAAAGATGTTTCTCCCGCCGGAAAAGAAGTGTCAAAAAGCAGAGGCGGGAAATTCCCGCCTCTGCTTTTTGAATAACCTTTGCGCTTTAAGAGACGGTCCAGACCAAAGGAAGCGTGGAGCCGTCGTCAAAGGTGATCGTTCCGGCGCTTTCCGCGGTGCCGGAAACGGTCACAGTGAGAACGCCGTCAGCAAAGCTGAAAGGAAGCGCGGCGCCGCCCGCCGCGGTCACGCTCTCAACGCTTTGAGAGGAGCGCAGGGTGATGGCGGCGCTGATCTGTCCGTCGTTTGCCCGAAGCGCCGTGGCGGAGGGCTTGGTGAACACAGCGGAATCCGTGGTGAGGATGGTGACGATGTTCGCAAGCTCCATCTCGCTCATACCGCATTCATCCCGCAGGTAGCCAAACGCCTTCTCCTGCATGGTGTCGCCCGGCAGACCCATGAACCAATTGTACAGCTTCGGGAACGGATATTGATCTGTCCCGATCCGGTAGCGGTAATTGGTCAATTCGTAGTCACAGACCAGGTCGATATCATTCACGCCGCACAGCGCCTTGACCATCCACGCCCAGGCGCCCGTTCTGTCTGCACCGGCACTGCAGTGGAATACGATGGGGTAATTGGAGGGATCGGCGAAGACCCGCATGATCCGGGCGTTCTTATCAGCTTGCTCGGAGATGGAGTAGGACTTGCTGGCGATATTGATATAATTCGGAGAATCCTTGAAGGGGGAATTCATGGGTTGATCAGCGGCAAGGTCAGGATTCCGGAAGTCCAGTTCCGTCTTGATCATAAGTTCGTTCACCAGGACGTCAAGACCTTTTGCCGTGGCTTTATCCAGTTTCCCGGTGCGGTAGATCAAGCCTTGCCGTACCGTCTTCCCATCCGCGGTGTCCCAGCCGCCCAGATCACGGGCGTTAGAAACGCCGTCAATGGTCAGAATGCGGGGTCCGGCGGCGGTCTCGAAGGTTCGGATATCGCCGTTGACTCTGCGGCCGCCGTTCACCAGAACGGAAACACGCCAGTAATAGGTGATACCGGTCTTCAGGTTGTCCACCGAAATCGTGTAGATATCCCCCTCCCGGGCGTCATCCGTTACGACAACGGAGCGTAACGAGGCAAAGGATGGATCTTCCGAGATCTCCAGCAACGGTTCGATCAAAACGGCGTCGCTGTCATTCTTAAAGGAGAAGATCACCGGCACATTCATATTGCCCAGATCCACGTCGGTCCGGACGGAATCGGAATCCACGCCGGGGACGTAATAGCTCCGCGCCCGAGCCAAATACGCCCGCACGTCTTCATGAACAGTATCCACCGTCCCGGTAGGCGCGAGAGGCGTCATGGCGGGAGCGAGGCTCTCATCCTCAGGGCCGCAGAGCACGGAAACGTAGTACGCGTATTCAATGGTGGCTTGCCCCAGATCTTCGCAGCCCTCCTGAAGCGCCAGTTTCTTGGCGTAGGACAAAGGAGAAGCGGAAACCGTCGCGGCGGAGCCGTTCACCTGAAGCGTCAACAGATCCCTCAGATCCGCCGCGCCGCAGGCAAAGGAAACGGTATAATGCCCGTCGCCACGATCCTGCAGGGTGGAAAGTACGTCCGTGCCGTTGACAGTGGCAGAAGTCAGATTCGCTCCGTCCTCCACGTTCAGCCAGAAGTTCAGAACAACGCCGCTGTCGACGGAGACACTCAAACCGACGCCCTTGATCCCGGGTGCCAGTGAGATGACGCTGGTGGTCTGACCCGCGGTGTGAGAGGCGACCCAGCTGTCCGGAGCTGTCTTGGCAACAGCGGGCAGTGCCTCACTGTTGGCATAGGCGTCGATGACCGCGGCGTAGTCGCGGATGGTGCGGGACAGCGTCGGGTGAAGAAGAGCCATATCGTCAAGAATCTGGCTGACAGAGTCGGTCAGCTCCGTTGCCTGTTCATTCATGGAAACGATCGCGTTGAT
>JAGDAA010000059.1 GCA_017959745.1 Clostridia bacterium | reverse complement strand
GGGGTATGGGGCAACGCCCCCTATTATGATTTGATCTCATAAAACGCCTTTTTGTCGGCGACGCGGATTGTGAACGTCCCCGGTTCCACCGCGTGCTCATAATTCTCGTCAATAAACGCAAATGCGTCCCGGTCCAGGGTGAAGGAAACGGTCTTTGTCTCCCCGGGCGCCAGCTCGATCTTGCGAAAGCCCTTCAACTGCTCCACAAAGGGCGTGACGGAACAAAAATCGTCGGTGACGTAGAGTAAAACCGCCTCCTTCGCCGTCATAGCGCCGGTATTGGTCACGTCCACGGACACGGTGAGGGGATCGCTTTCCCCGCCCGCCCCTTGCGACAGGGCGATCTCGCCGTACGCGAAGGTGGTGTAGCTTATGCCGTCCCCGAAGCGGAACAGGGGGTCCGGGGTATCAAACACGTAGTCCCTGCCCGCCTGGTCCGGGCTTCCGGGCTTGTGATAATACCCGCCGGAGGAGGGCTTGTGGTTGTAACAGCAGGGAATATGCCCCACGGAGCGGGGGAAGGTCAGGGGCAGGCGCCCGCAGGGGGAAAAGTCCCCCAAAAGAAGCTCCGCCAGGGCGTACCCGCCCTGCTCCCCGGGGTACCACGCCTCCAGGATGGCGGGAATATGCTCCTTCGCCCAGCAGATGGCGTAGGGGCGGCCCGTTTCCAGGATCAGCACCACCGGGGTGCCGGTGGCATAGATCCGTTCCAGCAGTTCCTCCTGCCGCCCGGGCAGATCCAGGGAATTTGTGTCAAAGCCCTCGCCGCAGGTGACGGCGACGGATCCGTCCGCCTCCGCGTCGCCCCAGCCGATGCCGCCGTAGAAATTGGCGTTGTCCCCCAGGACCACCAGGGCGATATCCGCCTGTTTCGCGATCTTCACCGCCTCTTCCATCATCCCGTCCGTGCCGCCGGCGGTGCTGCATCCCCGGGCGTAGGTCACGTTGTCCCCCAGCCGCTGTTCCAGCGCCGCCCGCAGGGTGACGGTCCGCGCCGCCGCCTCCGGGGCGGTATAGCCTCCCAGCTGGGGATTGTCGGCGTTGGGTCCGATGAGGGCGACCTTTTCCGTGCCCTTCAAGGGCAAAATCCCCTCGTTTTTCAGCAAAACGATCCCTTCCCGGGCGATTTTTCTCGCCAGGGCAAGGGTCTTCTCCGTCCGGAAGTCCTCTTCCTCTTCCTTGACGTAGGGCCGCTCGAAAAGCCCCGCGCGGAATTTGAAGAGCAGGACGCGGCGCGCCGCCTCGTCCACTTCCCGCGCCAGGGCGGGATCTTCCGCCGCCGCTGCCTCCAGCTCCGCGCCGTACCCGTAGGGGTGCCGGGCTTCCACGTCCACCCCCGCGTAAAGGCCCCGTTTCCCCGCGGTCAGGGCGTCCGGGGCGATCCGGTGAAAGTCGGTAAACATTTTCATAGCGCCGTAGTCGGAGACCACCACGCCCGTAAAGCCCAGCTTTTCCCGGAGAAGCTCCGTCAGAAGATAGCGGGAGGCGTGAACGGGGACCCCGTCCCACTCGGAATAGGCGGGCATCACGCCCCGGGGCTTGCCCTCCCGGATCGCCTTGGCGAAGGGCGGGAAGAACAGCTCGAAAAATTCCCGCTTCCCCGCGTGAACGGGTCCCAAATTGATGCCCCGCTCCGGAGAGCCGTGGGCGGCGTAGTGCTTGGGACAGGCGGAAACGCCGTTTTTCTGCAATCCTTTGATATACGCGGCGCCCAGTTCCCCCGTCAGATACGGGTCCTCCCCGTAATTCTCCTCCGTTCTGCCCCAGCGGGGCTCCCGGGCGAGGTCCAGGTTGGGGGCGTAGGTCATATGGGTGCCGGCAAGGGCGGCTTCCCGCCCGATCTCCGTCGCGACCTCCTCCAGCAGGGGCGCGTCAAACGCCGCCGCCAGCCCGATGGCCTGGGGAAACGCCACGCCGTTTTTGTGCTTGAAGCCGTGGAGGCTCTCTCCGTGGACCGCCACGGGAATGCCCAGCCGGGTCTCCTCCATCGCCCATTTCTGGATGCGGTTGAGGTTGGCGGCGGACAGGGATTCACTGTTGTAGAGCTGTCCTATCCGGTTCCGGTTGCGCTCCAGGACCTCCCGGGAGATGACCGGCTCTTCCTGTTCGCTTTTTGTGATCTTCATCAGCCGGAGCTGGGCGAATTTCTCCGCCAGGGTCATCCGGGAAAGCAGATCTTCCGTCCGTTCCTCCGGGCTTTTCGTCGGGTCCTTATACAGGGGAGTCATACGCTTCTCCTTGCTTATAATTCCGTGGATGGGGTGGTCCTTCCCCCTTCTCACGTCAGGGTTTGCCCTGACACATCACGTTCCCGGGCCGCGTCACCAGGCGCTACGCGCCGACATCACCAAGCCGCCCGTTCCGAAGCCGTGTTGTGGTTGAAACCCCGCCTCAAGTTTACCGTAGGGGAGCTGCTCGCAGCTCCCGCC
>JAGDAA010000005.1 GCA_017959745.1 Clostridia bacterium | reverse complement strand
CGGCGTGGGCGGCGGTTTTATCTCGGAGGGCAAGGTGTTTCACGGCTTCAATTTCGCCGGGGCGGAACTGGGGCATATCGTCATCGATCCCAACGGTCCCGTCTGCTCCTGCGGACGGCGGGGATGCTGGGAGACCTTCTCTTCCGCCACGGCGCTGGTGCGGCAGACCCGCGCGGCGATGGAAAAGGATCAGAAGAGCGTGATGTGGGAGCTGGTTTCCGGAGATATCAACGAAGTGGACGGCCGCACCGCCTTCGACGCTTTGCGCCGGGGCGATAAAACGGCGTCCGCTGTGGTGGCGGATTTCTGCCGGTTCCTGGCGTGCGGCATCACCAATATCGTCAATATCTTCCAGCCGGAGGTCCTTTCGGTGGGCGGCGGCATTTCCGCCGAAGGGGAGACCCTTCTCGCCCCCGTGCGGGAGATCCTGAGGCGGGAGGAGTATTCCCGCGGCTGTGAGAAACGCACGGTGCTGAAAAAGGCGGAACTGGGCAACGACGCCGGTGTGATCGGCGCCGCCTTCCTGTGGAAATGAGCGCTTACCCCGCTTTACTGTCCGTGAAGGAACGGCTCGTTCTGGACGGATCTGTCGCCAAGGGCGACCTTTCAATTTCGGAATCCCCCCTTTCCGCCTGGACGGGGTTCAGGACCGGCGGAAATGCCGCCGTGGCGCAGCCCACCACCGAGCGGGGATTGATCGCCCTTGTCGGCGCGCTGCGTGAGCGCGGGATCCCGTTTTACATTCTTGGAAACGGCACCAACGTTCTGGCGCCGGACGAAGGGTACGAGGGCGTGGTGATCTGCCTGACCCGGTTAAAACGGATGCAGGCCGTGGGGGAAAAGCTCTACGCCTCCTGCGGGGCGGGCTTTACTGCCGCCGGCAGCTACGCGGAAAAAAATGCCCTGACCGGTCTGGAATTCGCGTACGGCATCCCCGGCACCGTGGGCGGCGCGGTATTTATGAACGCCGGCGCCTATGACGGGGAATGCGCGATGGTGGTGGAGCGTGCGCGGGCGCTGACCCCCGAGGGAGAGATCCGGGAGTTTGCCGGAC
Source organism: Clostridia bacterium (assembly GCA_017959745.1). Classification (GTDB taxonomy): domain Bacteria; phylum Bacillota; class Clostridia; order Oscillospirales; family SIG627; genus RGIG5579. The sequence continues at coordinate 4,646 of JAGDAA010000005.1, read as the reverse complement.
CGGAGCTTGGCTTCGGGTACCGGGAAAGCGCCTTTCAGAAGAACGGCTGCATTTTATTGAGCGCCGTGTTTTCCCTGAAAAAGGGGGACCGGGCGGCGATCCGCGCCAAAATGGACGATCTGATGGCACGCCGCCGGGAGAAACAGCCCCTGGAATATCCCAGCTGCGGATCCACCTTCAAACGCTGTCCCGGGCGCTATACGGCGCAGATGATCGACGAAGCGGGCTTGAAGGGGACCCGGGTGGGCGGCGCGATGGTTTCGGAAAAGCACGCCGGTTTTATCATCAATTATGACAAAGCCACGTCCCGGGATATCCTGGACCTCATTGACCTGGTTAAGAAAACGATCCGGGAGAAGGAGGGCGTGGAGATCGACTGCGAGATCCGGTTTCTCTCATGAAAACCAGTTACAGCGCCTTGATCCGGGAGGAGTTGACCGGCCGCACCCTGACGGAGCTGGGCATCGCCGAAAAAGGGAAGGAGCGCTTCCGTCCCTGTTGCGCGGCGTCTTTTCTCCGTGGCGCGTACCTGTGCGTCGGCAGGGAGACGGAGGGGATCCTCTCTATTCCCGCCCGATGCGGGGCGCTTTCGGACCTGTGCCGGCACCTCCTTTCGCGCTTCTATGAAGAAGATCCCCTTCCCGGGGATGCCGCCGGTCTGTCCCCGGCGCTCGCCGATACGATCCTGTCCCGGAGCCCCCGGGAAACGGCGGGCTGTGAGGAATGCCCGAAAGCCTTTCTCCGGGCGGCGTTTTTAGCCTGCGGCACCGTGACGGACCCCGCCAAGGGATACCGCGCCGTCTTTCGCTGCCGCGATGAAAGAGCGGCGAAGGAGATCCGGGACGCGCTGCGCGTTTTTTCACTTTCCCCCGGCACGAGCCGCCGGGAAAAGGGGCTTCTGGTGTACCTGAAACGGGGTGAGGAGATCTGCGACCTGCTGGTGGCGATCGGGGATCAGCGCCACGCCATTCAGCTCCAGGAGCATATGGTGGAGACGAGCTTCCGCTCCGCGCAGAACCGCAGACAGAATTCCGATCTCGCCAATGTGCAGAAGGCGGTGAACGGCGCCCAGTCCGCCATCAGCGCCATCCGGTATCTGTCGGGCAGGGGCTTGATGAATACCCTGCCGGAGCCTCTGCGGGAGGCGGCGCGGATCCGGCTGGAGAATCCGGATCTGACGCTGAAGGAATTGTGCCGGGCTTTTCCCGGTTCCATCAGCAAATCCGGGCTGAACCACAGATTGCAGAAGCTTGTGGTGATCGCCCGGGATGCCAAAGAAAAGGAGAAAAAATCGTGAAAAAAGAGTCAGGCGATTTTTACGCTTTGCTGTTTCAGATGAAGAATATCGTCCGGTGGGGACTGATGTATAACACCCGCCCGGAGAATTTGAGCGAGCACGCCGCGGAGTGCGCCATTCTCGCCCATGCCCTGGCGCTCATCGGAAATGAGAAATTCGGGAAAAAGTATGATCCCCTGCGCCTGCTCGCCGCCGGACTGTATCACGATATGAACGAGGTGCTGACGGGGGATCTGCCCACCCCGGTGAAGTATTACAACGAGGATATCCGCCGCTCCTACAAGGAGATCGAAGCGGTGAGCGAAGAGAAGATGCTCTCTCTGTTGACCCCCTCCGCCCGGGCGGAATACAAAAAACTTCTGGATCTGACCCCGGAGGAAAAGAAGCTGGTCAAGGGCGCCGATAAGCTCTGCGCGTACATCAAATGCCTTTCGGAACTGCAGCGAGGCAACAAGGAATTTGCCTCCGCCCGCCGCGTCAACGAAAAGAGCTTACGGGAATTCGGTTCCGAGGAAGTGGACTATTTTATGGAGCATTTGCTGCCCTCTTTCACCAAGAATATCGACGAGGTCAGCCTGTAAAACAATATGGAACAAGTGGTATTTGTCATAACGGAGTGCAACCCCTTTCACAACGGGCATCGCGCGCTTTTTGACGAGATCCGCCGCCGTTTTCCGGAGCGGGGGATCGTGTGCGTCCAGTCGGGCAATTTCGTCCAGCGGGGGGAATTTGCCTCGGCGGATAAGTACGCCCGGGGGGAGGAGACGGTCCGCGGTGGCGCGGATCTTGTGCTGGAACTAATTCCGCCTTATTCCTGCCTGTCCGGCGAGGCGTTTGCCGCCGCCGCCGTCCACGTGGCAGCCAACGTCGGGCTTTCCGGCACCCTGGTTTTCGGCAGTGAAGTCCCGGATCAAAACGCCCTGTGGGAGATCGCCCGCCGTCTGTCCGATCCCGCCTTTGAGGAAGCGGTGCGGAGGCGGATGGAGGCTTGTCGGGAAACGGGATATCCCGCCGTCAGGGCTTCGCTGTACGAGGAACGGTACGGTCCCTGTCCCGCTCTGTCACAGCCCAACGCCTCCCTGGGAATATGCTATTTGATGGCGCTCCTTCGGGAAGAAAACGCCCCTGACGCCTTGCCTCTGCCCCGGGTGTCCGGGGATCTCATCGCCTGTGCCGGGGAGATCCGTGAAATGATGCGGACGGGAAAAGGCGGGGTCGCGTCCCGCTTTATGCCCGTGGACGAGCCCGCCCGTTTGTATGAGAGATTCGGGTTGATGGACCCGCTTCCCGCGGGGGATCAGCTTTTGTATCTGCTGCGTGCCCTGTCCCGGGAGGAAATCGCTTCCCGCTATGGGATGGCGCCCCTGACGGATCGCGCCGTTTCCCTGGCGTGGGAATGCGGAGACGTCCGGGAGGTGATCTCCGGCTTGAAGGCGGCGCACCTGACCGATTCCCGCGTTCGCCGCTCCCTTCTGGCACTGCTCCTGGGTACGCCCAAAGGAATCGAAAAGACCCTGCCCCCCTACACCGTGGTGTTGGCGGCGAACGAGAAGGGAAGAGCGCTTCTCGCCGGGATCCGAAAGGAAAAAGAGGGGGTGCGGGTGATCACCAAGCCAGCGGACGCCCAAAAGAATCCGGCGTTAAAGGACGCCGCCGAGCGCGCCGCTTTCGCGGATTCCCTGTACGCCGCCGCCCAGAAAATGCCGGGCGCCCACTTTTTGCGGGAAGCGCCCCGGATGCTTTGACCGGTAAACATTACCACACCGCCTTTTCTTGATTTGAAAAAGAAACTGTGCTACTATGCTTGTAACACCCTTGTCGATATTTGTTTCAAAACCGCGAAAGGAGAAAGCCCCTTGAGAAGACGTGTTTTTCACCGCCTAACGGCGATCCTCCTGTGTTTTGCTTTGCTTTTCTGCGCGATGCCGTCCCTGTCTGTATTCGCGGAGGATTACGAGGCGTGGATCAACGTGAACGGAGCCGTCCTCCGGAAGGGACCCGGGATCAACTGCGATCCCTGGAAGCTGAACGACGAGACGGACGAGACGGTGGTTTTGAATCGCGGTGACGCCGTGACCGTGTATCCCCCCGATGAGGCGGGGCAGGACGGCGCCGTGTGGTGCTTCGTTGTTTGTTCATATAAAGGGGCGTCGATGGCGGGCTACATCCGTAAGGATATGCTGAGTATCGGCGGCGGCTCCCAGACCCAGGAGCAGGGAAAAGCCGAACTGTCCATTTACGGAGATTACGGAGAAAACACGATCCTTCAAGGGGACAGGCTCAGTGTGACCCTGACAGTCAGCTCCGCCACGCCCATCGGCACCTGGCTGTTTGATTTGAATTACGATCCAAACATACTGCAGTACGTCTCCGGCGACGTGGACAGCGCCGTATCGGGCAGATTGAGATTCTGTAACTGGTCGGACGGCACGACCCCTTTATCCAAAAAGATGACGTTTCAGGCGATCGGCTGGGGCGAAACCACGCTCAGCATTGTTTCTCCGCAGATCGTTTCTTACGCCGACGCCGCGGTGATGGAGGCGAACGACGTCTCATTCCCTGTAACGGTGGAATTTCCCCACGATCACGTCTGGGGCGCGGCAACTTACGTCTGGGCGGCAGATAATTCTATGTGTACCTCTTCTCGCAACTGTGTCATCTGCGGCAAACCGGAAACGGACATGAGTCTTTCCACTCGGAGGGAGGATTCCGCTTCCTGTGAGGAACCGTCGTCGATTATCTACACCGCTACTTTCCTTGAGGACGTTTTTGAAACGCAGACCAAAAAGGTTGTGACCGGGCAGGCTCTTGGCCACGTCTGGGGTGAAGCTACCTTCACCTGGGAGGAGGATCTTTCCGTTTGTACCGCCAAATCAGTTTGCACGCGTTGCGGAGCCGATCTGGAAAAAACTGTCAATACTCTGTTTGCCGTAACCCACGCCGCTACGGAAACGGAAAGCGGGACGTTAACCTATTCCGCCTTTTTTGCGGCGGAAGGATTGGAGACACAAATCAGGACGGCGCCGTACAGCAACAGCACCATGACCTGGGGCGACGCCAACGGGGACGGCGCGGTCGACAACAAGGACATCGTCCGCCTGAAAAACTTTTTCGCCAGGTACGACGATGAGACGGGATTCACCGCCGTGAAGATTTATCCTTCGGCGAATGCCAACGGAGATGATGCAATCGACAATAAGGACATTGTCCGCTTGAAAACCTATTTGGTTACTTTTGACCACGGGAACGGGGTTTCTCCTGTGAAACTCGGACCTGCTGCTTGAGGAGGGAACGAACTATGAAGAAGCTGAAACGGCGCCGTCTTTTCGCGTTGATTTTGTGCTTTGCG
>JAGDAA010000058.1 GCA_017959745.1 Clostridia bacterium | reverse complement strand
AATTCCTCATAGCGGGGATGCTTGGGATTCAGGGCGATGCCCGCCTCCGTCACCACCATAGCGACGCTTGCGCCGGGGGTGCAGAGGGTGAAGACGCGCTTCACGATGGAGGGGGTACGTCCCCGGACAAGAGGCAGGGTGACGATGGAGATCGCCGCGCCGTCCGCCACGTCGGGTCCGCCGCCGAGGCCCCCCATCATTTCACCGGAGGAGCCGGTGAGGATGTTGATGTTGAAATCCGTATCGATCTCCAGGGCGCCTAAAACGCCGAAGTCCAACCGGTCCAGCATACAGCCCTTGGCAAAGGGGTTGGAGTACACGGCGTTGTCGATCTCCATAACGCCGGGACACTCCGCGATGGCGCGCGCCGCCACGGCGTCAAAGGACTGACTGCAAGCTACCACCCGCACCAGATCCCTTTTGTGCAGGTCTATGATGGCGGCGGGGATGCCGCCCAAGGTGAAGCTGGCTTTGATGCCCGCCTGCTCCATCTTCTCGCCCAAAAAGTTGGTGATGGCGATGGGAATGGCGCCCGCGCCGGTCTGGAAGGAAAAGCCCTCCTTGAAACGGCGGGAGGCGGCGATGGCGTTGGCGGTATACTGAGCAATCATCAGATCCCGGGGGTTCTTCGTGATCCGGGCGGCACCCGCGCCGATCTTGGCGGGATCGCCGATCTCGTCCACCTTCACCACATAGTCCACATACTGCTGAGAGATGGAAACGGGGCTGCAGGGGTAATCCACCAGGTTGTCGGTGACGACCACCACCTTGCCCGCGTTGTAGGCATCCACGAAGGCGTAGCCCAGGGAGCCGCAGGCGTTGGGACCAATCTGCCCGGTGCAGTTGCCGTATTCATCCGCTGCGGAAGCGCCGATAAACGCCACGTCGATCATCAGATCGCCCGATTCGATGGCACGGGGGCGCGCGCCGTGGGGGCGGAGGATGACGGGTTCATCCAGTTGGATCTCGCCGCTGATGACGGCGTCGCCCAGTTCCCCGCGGATACCGCTGGCTTCGATGCGATCCACGGTGCCGTCCTTGACGAATTCCACCACGGAGGGGTTCTTGACGTTCACCACGGCGCTGGGGGCGAAGCGCAGATGCTTCAAGCCCAGCTGCCGGCAGGCGGTGAGCACCTGCCCGATGATCTTATCCCCTTCCCGGAAACAATGGTGGAAGGAAATGGTCATCCCGTCCCGAAGCCCGCTTTCGCGGATGGCGTCCGCCAGGGTGGCGACCAGTTTGGTGCCGGCGGCGGGGCGCAGGGTGGGACGGCGCTTGGAAACCACTTCCCCGTAGGTCTCGGCGGCTTTGCCGATGCCTTCAAAGGGGCGGACCTTGTAGGAGCCGATCTGCTCGGGCAGTTCCCTGCCCACAGAATTCTTCATATCCTTTCCCTCCCCTCTCAAACTTCGATGCCGGCGGCCTTCGCCTGCGCCAGGGTGACCCGGGCGCGGAGCACCATGGGTTTATCGATCATACCGCCGTCCAGGGTGACGGCGCCTTTGCCGATTTTTTCGCCCTCGGCAACGGCCTCCAGGACCCGCTTGGCGAAGCGGATCTCCTTGGGTCCGGGGGTGAAGGCGGCGTTGACCACGTCCACCTGACGGGGATGCACCACGGTCTTGCCGTCAAAGCCCAGGGTCTTGGTCAGCGCCACGTCCTTCTCCAGACCCTCTTTATCATTGATGTCGGAGAAGACGGCGTCGATGGCTTCCACCCCCGCGGCGCGGCAGGCGGTGAGGACCATATTCCGGGCGTAGAAGATCTCCATACCCTCCTTGGTGCGGGTAGCGCGGAGAGAAGCGGTGTAATCCTCCGCCCCCAGCGCCAGGGCGACCACGCGGGGAGACGCCTCGGCGATCTCCCGGGCGTTCAGGGCGCCAAGGTACGATTCCACGTTGCACCACAATTCGATCTCGCCCACGGGCAGACCCGCTTTTTTCTCGATCTCGGTGATGCGCTCATCGATGCGCTTCACCTCGGCGGCGTACTCCACCTTGGGGATGCGGATGGCGTCGGGGCGGGCACGAACGGCGGCTTCCAGATCCTCGTCGATATACTCCGAATAGATGCCGTTCACCCGGATGATGACGTACTTATCCGCGGGGCGCTGGTACTTGATCAGATTATAGACCAAAAGCCGGGCGGTGTCTTTTTCCGTCAGGGGGACGGAGTCCTCCAGGTCGTAGACCAGGCAGTCCTCGTGATAGAACCGCGCCTGTAAGAGGTTCACGGGGCTGGCGCCGCTGGCGTAAAGGGAGGTGCGCTTCAAGTGGACCTTAGCCATTCTTATCTTCCCCCTCCCAGTTGTACTTGGTTTCCGAGGCGCGGCAGAGCGCCGCCTGGACCCGGGCGCGAATCACGCAGTCGATGGCGCCCTTGTCCTTCAGGATGAGGCGCGCGTCCGTCACGCCCAGATCCTTGCAGACCTCATTGACGGTCTTTCGGATCTGCTCGCCGAAGGTGGTCAGGACCACGCTCTCCAAATCAATATCCAAACCCTTGCCGGGATTGGGCAGGACCTGGACCAAAACGTCGCTGGATTCCAGAGTCCCCGCCGCGGCTTCTTTTTTGATTTCCACGATAACGCTTCCTTTCTCAACCGACCACGAACTCGTCGGGCTTGACCTCGGGACAGAGCTTGGCGCAGATGTCCTTGATCTCCTGGAAATTCTCCAGGGCGATGGCGACGGAGCCGGCTTTCATATTCTCATCATAATGGCGGTATTCCGGCTCGCCGGGCATGAGGATCTCGTCAAAATCGGGGGCGGTGGGCGCCGCTTTCAGATCGTCGATCAAAGCGTCCATCTTCGCCTTGAAGACGGGCACGTCCATAAAATAGTCGATGTTGATGGCGCCGAAGGCGTGGCAGATGCCGGGGCCCTTGTGGTATTCCTCGGGGGTGAGACTGGTGATGGGGCGCACCTGCAAGCCGGAGCAGCCGTCGCTTAAAACGCCGCAGAGAATATCGATGGCGAGGCAGATGCCGCTTCCCTTGTAGTTCCGGTCCGCGCCGAGAGGCAGGCAGTAGCCGGTCATAGCGGCGTTGGGGTCCGTGGTGGGATAACCGTCCTTATCGCACGCCCAGCCCAGGGGGATCGAGACGCCCTCCCGGGCGCAGTTCACGATATTGCCCCGGGCGACCACGCTGGTCGCCATATCCAGGCAGAAATCATAGTGCTTTTCGCAGGGCATGGCGATGGTCAGGGGGTTGGTGCCGGTGCAAGCCTTCTTGGAGCCGTAATGCGCCACGAAGGGCAGGGTGTTGGTAAAGGCGAGACCGATCTGGCCCTCCTTCAGCGCCATGGTGGAGTAATACGCCGCCACGCCGTAGTGGGAGGAATTGCGCACGGTGCAGAACGCCATACCGCCCTCTTTCGCCTTTTTGATGGTCTCCTTCATAGCGAAGGTAGAAACGTGGGCGCCCATACCGTTGTGCCCGTCGATGACCAAAGCGCCGCCCCGGGAGGAGACGATCTCCGGCTCCGCCTTCGCGTTGATGAAGCCCTTCCCAACCTGGGTGGTGTATTGTT
>JAGDAA010000057.1 GCA_017959745.1 Clostridia bacterium | reverse complement strand
CGTTCTCTACATCCTCTTCCGCAGCGGCGGGAAATACCTCGGCGCCCGGTGGGGGAGCGCCGCGGTCCACGCGGACTCCAACGTGAAAAAGTATCTGGGGATCACCCTTCTTCCCCAGGCGGGCGTCGCCATCGGCCTCGCCACCGTGGTGGCGGCAGCGCCGGGCTTCGATGCCTACGGCTCCCGGATCCAGGCGGTCATCCTCTGCGCCACCCTGTTCTACGAATTGGTAGGACCGCTTTTGACCAAGATCGCCCTGGAAAAGGCCGGGGAGATCCAAAAAGCGCCCGAAAAGCAAAAGAAGCCGGAAACCGCTTGAATACAAAGAACCACCGCCTGTCAACCGACAGGCGGTGGTTCTTTGTCCAGCTTCACTGAAAAGTAGGGTCATACTTTACCCAAGTTCTCAACGGGTTGTCAACCCAGCTTCGCGCCGCAGGCGGGGCAGTAGGCGTTCTTATCGCTGGTCTGCGCCCCGCAGTTGGGGCAGATCTTTTTGTTCCGCCGCCGGGCGAGTTCCTCCCGCAGTTCGGCGATCTCCTGTTGTTTGGCGCGGATTTCGTCCAGGGCTTCCGTAAAGTCCTCTTCCCGGCCGTTTTCCCGGGCGTCATAGACGCTTCTTCCCAGCATTTCGTACATATCGTCCAGCTTGCCGGATTCCTCCGCCAGCTTCAGACCCAATTTTCCCGCGTTCGCCAGCTCCTTTGCGGCTTTGTAAGCCTCCTGCCCCGCCGTGGACAAGTGCTGTCCCATGTTTTCAAAAAATCCCATTGTTATGCCTCCTTGTTATTTGATCCACAGTTTTATCAGAACGGCAAGCCCCAGGGCGATGCGATACCACCCGAAAAGCCCAAAGCCGTGCCCTTTCAGATACGCCATAAAGCGCTTGACCACCAATAGGGACGTCAAGTACGCCGATAGGCTTCCGGCGATCAGGATCCCCCATTCCCCGGGGGAAAACGCTATCCCGTTTGAAATCAGCTTCACGGCGGAGTAGCCCGCCATTACCGGGACCGCCAGGAAAAACGAGAATTCCGCCGCCGTCTGCCGCTCCATACCCACGGCAAGACCACCGATGATGGTGGACCCGCTGCGGGAAGTCCCCGGCACCAGGGACAGGGTTTGAAACAAGCCCACCCGGAAGGCGTCCCGGAAACCGATGGACTCCGTGCCGCGGATCCGCGGCGTTCTTTGTTTGTTTTCCGACAGGATAAAAATGATCCCGTACCCGATCAGGGCGACGGCGATCACCGGGGGACTTTCCAGCCTGTCCTCCGCGTCCCGGAGCAGGAACACCGCCGCCGCCCCCGGCAGGCAGGCGAGGGCGGTTTTTGTCCAAAGGAGCAGGGTCTCGCGGTTTTGTCCGCTCCCCCGCGCCGGCAGCATTTTCTCCCGGAAGAGGCCGATCACCGCCAGGATGGCGCCCAGCTGGATCACCACGAAAAAGCTGTCCTTGAACCCCGGCGATCCCGGGAGACGCAGGACTTCGTCCAGCAGGAGCATATGCCCCGTGGAGCTGACGGGGAGCCATTCGGTGACGCCCTCCACGATCCCCAGTAAGATGGCTTTCAGGATCACAAGGATAGGCGTCCCCTCTTTCGTTACTTGGTAAAGTCGAGATCGGCGAGAGCCGTCTCGCTCCCCGCCGCGGAAACGGCGGAAAGGGTCAGATGATAATTCTTCCCGGCTTTGAGGGAGGTATCGCACCAAAGCGTATCACCCTTGCGCAGGGAAAACCGGTTCAGCGGAAAATCGTAAGCGTCCCCGCTCTCCGTGTCACGGATGGTCAGGTTGACGAATTTACCGCCCACCTCCTTGCCGCCTTCCTCCGTGACGCGCATCCTCACGGTGCAGAGGGCAAGGTTGGATCGAACGGTGCTTTGCAGAAGACTCGCGATGGAGGATGCGTCCCCGGCAAATTCGATCCGGGGCGCCTGATAGGGCTCCTCCCCCGTCAATTCCTTGACGGTCAGCGGTACGAAGTGATTGTCGAACAGCCAGCGGAAGGTCACGCTCGCTTCCGTTCTGCCGCTGTAGCGCACGGTCACCCCGCCCTCTTCCGTGGGGATCCCGTCGTCCTCGCCGCCGCCCCTTTGATCCTGAATGAGGACCGTACTGGCATCGGGATCGATCCTGCCGTTGTTGTAAACGACCTTCGCGTCCGCCACCGCCATCATGGTGTGCCGCCCCAGACTGCTGTCCCCCGAGGAGGTCAGCCCGTCCGCCATTTTCATTTGGGCGTAGCTCGCCATCATCACGTCCTCGCCGTTTTCCTCCACGATCCTTTTGGTGTGGTAGTCGTGGAAGGTCTCGACGTTTTCGGGATAGGTCCAGCTTCCCACCGGGATCACACCCTGGGCGTAGGTCATATAGCCGGATTGGAAGTAGCCGTGAAGGGTATGGCTCACCGCCGCCCAGCCCCACATCACCGCCCCGCCGCAGACGTTGCCGATGAGGTTGTTCACGTGGGCGGGATCCACCGTCACCACACCCGTTTCAAAATCATAGTATTGCAAAAACTGGATCAGGGAGCCGCCTGCCTCGGTGTAGGGCAGACCCGCGTACAGCCGCCCCTTGTAGAAGTGGAAATCCTTTTCGGATACGGCGCCGTCTTTGTTGTATTTTAAGTCCTGTGAGGGGGTCCAGCGCGTGGAGATCATATCCCGCATCGCCCTGACCGCCGTCTCCCGCACCAGCGCCGTGTCCGCCCCGTCCGGCAGGGTATAGTCCGGGATCCCGGTAAGATGCCCCTCGGCGAAGCCTTCCTCCGCCGTTGCCGCGTCGTTGGTCTCCGTGGCGCTTTCCACCGTTGCCGCGGCGCTTTCCGCCGTTTCTGTCGCCGGAGGTACGACCTTTGACGCGCAGGCGGTGAGCGTCAGCGTGAGCAGAAGTAGGAACGCAATGATCCGTTTCATTTTCTTTTCTCCTCGTATAGATATGCTGTCGTTTTTTGTTTTAGAACCGTTCTTTTCCTGATTGTACCACCGTTTCCGCAAAAAGAAAAGCGCTTTTCGGTTGACAAACGGTCCCCGCGGGGTATAATAGGGGTTAAGGAACACGCGACGGGGAAGTCCGTTCATCAGCGAGGCGGGTTGGTGCGAGCCGCCGGATGGGAGCCGCGTCGTACCGTCCTTCTCGTCTCCGCAGGAAATGGCGGACGTCACCCGGCGTTAACGGGCAACGAAGGGCGGGGCATTGCCCCGAATTCGGGTGGAACCGTGGGATCATTCTCACCCCGAAAGCAGTTTTGCTTTCCGGGTGTTTTTTTATTGCCCCGGAAAAGAAAAGGAGAAAGGCATGAAAGTTATTTGTTTTGACGGCACCGTCAAGGAAGATCTCACCCCCGAGGAGGAATTGCACGTTATCCGCCACACCGCCGCCCACGTGATGGCGCAGGCGATCCAGCGGCTCTATCCCTACGCCCGCTTCGCCTTCGGGCCCGCCACGGAACGGGGCTTCTTCTACGACGTGGACCTGGGCGATACCAAATTGTCCGACGAGGATCTGAAAAAGATCGAGGACGAGATGCGCAAGATCACCAAAGAGAATCTGCCCATCCGCCCCTTCATCCTGCCCCGGGACGAGGCGGTAAAATATATGGAGGATCGCGGGGAGAACTATAAGGCGGAGCATATCGGCGAGATCGACGAAGCTGCCCCCATCAGCTTCTATAAACAAGGCGACTACGTGGATATGTGCGTGGGGCCCCACCTCACCTATACCAAAGCGCTGAAGGTCTTTAAGATCACCGGTCAGTCCGGCGCCTACTGGAAAAACGATAAGAACAATAAGATGCTCACCCGCATCAACGGCGTGGCGTTCCGCACCCAGGAGGAGCTGGCGGAGTTCGAGCGCCTCCAGGCGGAAGCGGAAGCCCGTGACCATCGCCGCATCGGCAGGGAAATGGGTCTGTTTATGTCCGACGACCTGGTGGGCAAGGGCTTGCCTATGTTCCTGCCCAACGGCTACGTGGTCTGGCAGGAATTGGAGAACTACATCAAGGAAAAGGAGCGCCGCCTGGGCTACGACCATGTCCTCACCCCCTGCGTGGGTACCGTGGGTCTGTATCAGACCAGCGGACACTGGGAGCATTACAAGGACAATATGTTCCCGCCCATGGAGGTGGAGGGGGAGACCTTCGTCCTCCGTCCTATGAACTGCCCCCACCATATGATGATCTACGCCAACCGCAACCACTCCTACCGGGATCTGCCCATCCGCATCGGCGAGATCGCCCACGACTTCCGCTTTGAGTCCAGCGGCACCTTGAAGGGCATCGAGCGGGGACGCCACTTCTGCCAGAACGACGCCCACCTCTTTGTCACCCCCGACCAGATCAAGGATGAAGTCGCCCGGGTGGTGGATCTCATTTTCGACGTCTACAAAGACTTTAACATCACCGACTACCGCTGCGTCCTGTCCCTGAGAGACCCCGCCGACAAGGTGAAGTATCACCACGACGACGCGATGTGGGATAAGGCGGAATCCGCCCTCCGGGACGTTCTCACCCAGCTGAAGATCGACTTTACCGAGGAGATCGGGGAAGCCGCCTTCTACGGGCCCAAGCTGGACGTGAACGTGAAGCCCGCCGTGGGCGCGGAGATCACTCTGTCCACCTGCCAGCTGGACTTCTGTCTCCCCGCGAAGTTCGATCTGAAATATACTGACCAGAACGACGAGAAGCAGACCCCCGTGGTCCTGCACCGGGCGATCCTCGGCTCCCTGGATCGCTTTATGGCGTATATCATCGAGGAAACCAAGGGCAAGTTCCCCACCTGGCTGGCGCCTCTGCAGGTGAAGGTCCTGCCCGTGTCCGAAAAGAGTATGGAATACGCCAAGAAGGTCCACAACGCCGTTTTCGACGCCGGCATCCGCTGTGAACTGGACGACCGGAACGAGAAGATCGGCTACAAGATCCGGGAGGCCCAGGCGGTGGACCGCGTTCCCTATATGCTGGTCATCGGCGCCAAGGAGATGGAGGAGGGCACCGTCGCCGTCCGGAATCGGGATACCGCCGAGACCGAGACCATGACCCTGGACGCTTTCATCGCCAAGATCAAAGCCGAGATCGCCGCCAAGAAGTAAGGATTATAGTTTTTACGCGGGGCTTTGCCCCGCACCCCATGGGGGCGCTTTTTGAAAAAAGCCGCCCCCAGCCCCCGAAAAACTTTCAAACCTTTTATTCGTAAAGTTTTTGGGGGTCCGGGACGTTTTTTCAAAAACGCCCCGGCAGGGGCGCGGGGAGGATCCCCGCGTACAAAACAAAACAAGAGCCCGCCGGACGGCGGGCTCTTTTCCTATGTCTTATTACGAAAACAGTTTCTTCAATTTGTCCGCGAAACTTGTTTTTTGGCCCAGGTTCTTCCCGGTCATGCTGTCCTCAAACTGCTTCAGCAGATCCTTCTGCGCTTTGGTGAGGTTGCTCGGCACCTCCACGGTCACGGT
>JAGDAA010000056.1 GCA_017959745.1 Clostridia bacterium | reverse complement strand
GCGGTGGGCGACGCCCGCCGGGAGATCCTGGAACAGGAGCGGGCTTCCATAGAGGCGTCCTTCCGTTCCTTCAGGGAGCAGGAAGAGGCGCTTTACGCCCGCCAGGACAAACAGCTCTCCGACCTGATCGGAAACGTCAATACCTCCCTGGAGACCATGCGGCTTCAGCTGGAAAGCAGCGGCAAGGCGACGGACGGGAGACTGCTTGAAATGCTTCGCCTCCAGACGGAAGCAACCGAATCTCTGCGGAAGACTGTGGATGAGAAACTGACCCAGATCCGCCAGGGCAACGAAAAATCCCTGACGGAAATTCGCGCCAGTGTGGAGGAAAAGCTCCAGAACACCCTGGAGGACAAGATCAGCCGCTCCTTCAAGGAAGTGAGCGACCGGCTGGCGGAAGTGTATAAGGGACTGGGTGAAATGCAGACCCTCGCCTCCGGCGTGGGAGATCTGAAACGAGTGCTTTCCAACGTGAAAACGCGGGGCATTCTGGGCGAAATCCAACTGGGCTCTATCCTGGAGGAGATCCTGTCCCCCGAACAATACGAAACGGAAATTGCCACCATTCCCGGTTCTCAGAACCGGGTGGAATTCGCCGTGCGGCTCCCCGGCGGGGAGGACGGCGGCGTAGTCTACCTGCCTGTCGATTCCAAGTTTCCCATGGACGCGTATCTGGCGCTCCAGGACGCGTATGACGCCGGCGATCCCGAAGCGGTGGCTTCGGCGCGGAAGGAACTGGAAACGCGGGTCAAATCCTTTGCCAAGGATATCCATACCAAGTATATCGAGGTGCCTCACACCACGGAATTCGCCATTATGTTCCTGCCCACGGAGGGGCTGTACGCCGAGGTGGTGCGACTGGGGCTGGTGGAAACGCTGCAAAGCAAATACCGGGTGAACGTGGCGGGGCCCACCACTATGGCGGCGCTTCTCAATGCCCTTCAGACTGGATTCAGGACTTTGGCGATCCAAAAGAGGAGCAGTCAGGTCTGGGAGATTTTGGGCGCCGTTCGCACGGAATTTGATAAATTTGGCTCGGTGATCAAAAAGACGCAGGACCGCCTGAACCAGGCGAACCAGGAACTGGACGAACTGGTGGGCGTTCGCACCCGGGTCATCCAGCGGAAGCTGAGAGGCGTTTCCGCGCTGCCCGCGGATCGGGCGGAGACGCTTCTGGAGGGTGCGGACGATGCCGAAGAGTGAGGGCGTAAAAACCGTCGCCGCCAACCGCAAGGCGTTTCACGACTATTTTGTGGAGGAGCGATACGAGGCGGGGATCGAATTGTTCGGCACCGAAGTCAAGTCCATCCGGCAGGGAAGCGTCAATCTGAAGGATTCGTACCTGGTGATCCACGAGGGGGAGCTTTTCGCCAAAAACGTCCATATCAGCCCCTATGAAAAGGGCAATATTTTCAACAGGGACCCCCTGCGGGTCCGGCGCCTCCTGATGCACAAAAGGGAGATCCTGAAACTAAAATACCTCACCGAGCGGGACGGCTATACCTTGATTCCCTTGTCTCTGTATTTGAAAAAGGGCAGAGTGAAGGTGGAGGTAGGGGTCTGCCGGGGCAAGAAGCTCTATGACAAGCGGGAGAGCGAAGCGAAAAAAGAGCGGGAACGGGAGAACCGCCGGGACGTAAAATACGCCGACCGGGATTGATTTTTAACGGGAAAGAGCTATGGATAAACAAATTCGCAATTTCTGTATCATCGCGCACATCGACCACGGGAAATCCACCCTGGCGGACCGCATTCTGGAAGCCACTGGCTCCGTGGAACAGCGGGAGATGGAGGAACAGGTACTGGACGATATGGACCTGGAACGGGAGCGGGGCATCACCATCAAGGCCCGCGCCGTTTCTTTGAACTATACCGCCGATGACGGGAAGGAATACGAATTCAACCTCATCGACACCCCCGGTCACGTGGACTTCAACTACGAAGTTTCCCGGTCCCTGCGGGCGTGCGAGGGCGCCGTTCTGGTGGTGGACGCCACCCAGGGTATACAGGCGCAGACCCTAGCCAACGCGTACCTGGCGGTGGATAACGACCTGGAGCTTTTCCCCGTCATCAACAAGATCGATCTGGCGGCGGCGCAGCCGGAAAAGACCCGCGCCGAGATCGAAGACGTGATCGGCATCCCCGCGGACCACGCCCCGCTGATCTCCGCCAAGACCGGGCTGAACATCCACGAGGTGCTGGAGGGGATCGTCAAGTACATTCCCGCCCCCGCCGAAACGGATGAGAAAAAACCGCTGAAGGCGTTGATCTTCGATTCCTATTACGACGCCTATCGCGGCGTTATCGTGTATTTCCGCGTGTTCGAGGGGGCCCTTGCCAAAGGGGACCGCATCCGGCTGATGAGTACCGGCGCGGAATTCGACGTGACGGAGGTGGGCGTGATGCGCACCTTCGGACTTGCCCCCCGGGACAGGCTGGTGGCGGGGGAGGTTGGTTATCTCACCGCTTCCATCAAGACCCTGGCGGACACCCGGGTGGGGGACACCGTCACCCTGGCGGAAAACCCGGCCGACGAGGCATTCCCCGGCTTTCAGAAAGCCTTGCCCGTTGTTTTTTCCGGCATCTATCCCGCGGACGGCGCCCGATACAATGACTTGCGGGACGCCTTGATCAAATTACAGCTGAACGACGCGGCGCTCTCCTTCGAGCCGGAGACCAGCGCCGCCCTGGGCTTCGGATTTCGCTGCGGTTTTTTGGGACTGCTTCATATGGAGGTGATCCAGGAGCGTCTGGAACGGGAATTCAGCCTGGATCTGATCACCACCGCGCCCAGCGTCATCTATAAACTGGACCTGACGGACGGCAGTACCGTGATGATCGACAACCCAACGGACTATCCCGCCGCGGAGACCATCGCCACCTCCTACGAGCCGGTGGTCCACGCCAGCATCATCACCCCCACGGAATTCGTGGGAGGCATTATGGACCTGTGTCAGGACCGCCGAGGCGAGTTCACGGATATGAAGTACATCACCGCCACCCGGGCGGAGCTTCACTATAAGCTGCCCCTCAATGAGATCATCTATGATTTCTTCGACGCCCTGAAATCCCGGAGCAAGGGCTACGCTTCCTTTGACTACAGTCAGACGGAGTACGTGCCCTCCAAACTGGTCAAGCTGGATATTCTGCTGAATGGGGACGTGGTGGACGCGCTGTGTTTCATCGTCCACGCGGACAAAGCGTACGCCCGCGCCCGCCGGATCGCGGAAAAGCTGAAGGAGAACATTCCCCGTCAGCTCTTCGAGATCCCCGTGCAGGCGGCGGTGGGCGGCAGGATCATCGCCCGGGAAACCGTGAAAGCACTACGCAAGGACGTTCTGGCAAAGTGCTACGGGGGCGATATCACCCGGAAAAAGAAACTGCTGGAAAAGCAGAAGGAGGGCAAGAAGAAGATGCGTTCCCTGGGTACCGTGGAAGTTCCCCAGGAAGCGTTTATGGCAGTCCTCAAGATGGATGAATAAGGTCGGTCTCTATCTCCACGTGCCCTTCTGCGGCCGCAAGTGCCGCTACTGTGACTTCTATTCCCTGGAGGAAACGGAAAAGCGGAGGGCGTACGCGGACAAGGTCCTGTCCCTTTTGCCTTTGTACCGGGAACGCTTAGGGGACCGGGCGGTGGATACCGTCTATATAGGCGGCGGTACCCCCTCCTTGCTGTCACCCGCGTCCCTGGAAGCGATCCTGGACGGGATCCGGACACAGTTTACCCTGACCCCTGACGCGGAGATCACCGCCGAGGCCAATCCCGAGTCCCTCAGCGGAGAGGTCCTGGCGGCATACCGCAGCGGGGGCGTGAACCGCGTCAGTCTGGGTATGCAGTCCGCCCACGATGGGGAGCTTGCCATGCTGGGGCGCATCCACACCGCCGCGCAAACGAAGGACGCCGTGGCGCGCGCGCACCAGGCGGGCTTTGAGAATATCAGCCTGGATCTGATGTACGCCTTGCCGGACCAAACGGCGGACAGCTTTTTTCAGAGTGTGGATACCGCCGTATCCTATGGCATCCAGCATTTGTCCCTGTATTGCCTGACTTTGTCGGAAAAGGCGCCTCTGTATGCCCGGAAGGATGATCTGCCGGACGAGGAGACCCAGCGCGCCATGTATTTAGGCGCCGTGGACCGCGCGGAAAAGGCGGGACTTAAGCAGTACGAGATCTCAAATTTTGCCCGTCCGGGCTTTGCTTCCCGGCACAATCTGCGGTATTGGCGCAGGGAGGCGTATCTCGGGATCGGTCCCGGCGCCTGGTCGTATCTGGACGGAGAACGCTTCGGCGCGCTTCCGTCCCTGGATCGTTTTCTGCGCGCCGCTGATCCCGCGGAGTTGATCGGGGAACGGGAAAAGGTGGACCGGGCGGTGGAGATCGAGGAAGAGATCATCCTGTCCCTGCGGCTGACTGAGGGACTGTCTGCCCGACGACTCGCCGCCCTTGCCGGGGAGGAAAGGGCGCTCGCCGTAATGGACCGTCTGGCAGCTCTGGAGAGCGCCGGGCTTACCTGCCGCACGAAAGAGGGCTTTCGGCTGACCGCCCGGGGGTTTTTCGTTTCCAACCGGATCCTGGCGGATTTGATATGAAAGGTGAAAAACACAAATGAAAAAAATCGTTGTATGCCTTTTGGCGCTGTGCCTTCTTCTGCCCCTGTCCGCCTGCGGGCAAAGGGATGAGGATATCCCCCAGGGCTACCTGGACGCGGGCACGGAATGGGGTAGAATACCGCTTTTTTTATCCGGAAACCTGGGTGCTGGACCGCCGCGATCCGGGCATGACCAGCGTGTATTATTCGGAGGAGGATTTTTCTAATGTGTCCGTCACGGTGTTCACCGCCTCCCCGGACTACAGTTCTCTCGCCGACTATGCGGAACGATATTACTTTGAGCAATTCAAGGATAATTTCAACAACCTGGACCTGGTGAAAAACCAGGACGGGACCCTCAAGCTCCGCACCCTCAAGGTGGACGGATGCGACGCCGTCGCCGCGGATTACAGCGCCGTTTTCGCCGGGAAGACCTATAAGTTCCGTTCCTTCTTCATTTCCTACGGCGGCAGTATTTACACGGTGACCTACACGGCGACAAACGACCTCTTCGACGCCCACACCGACGCGGTGGAGGGCATGATTGAACAAATGCGTTTTCAGTGAAGTATGGAACAGGGGAGAATGATCTATGGCAAAAATTGAAAGCTGCAGCCGCCTGGGCAAAGTGGGCGGTCAGGCGGTGCTGGAGGGCGTGATGATGCGCGGCACCTCCGGCTATACCACCGCCGTACGGAAACCGGATGGGACCATCGTCCGGGACATCCATAAAAATGAGATCAAGAAAAAGAATTTCTTTATGCGGCTGCCCGTGATCCGGGGGGTGGTGGCGTTCGTGCAGAGTATGATCTTGTCCTTTTCCACCCTCTCCTTCGCGGCGGAAGCCTTGAACGTGGAGGAGGAGACCAAGTTCGAGAAGTGGCTTTCCAAACATCTCGGGAAGTCCATCACCGGCATCATTATGGGCGTCGGGACTGTTTTGGGTCTGGCGCTGGGCGTATTCCTCTTTATGGTCCTGCCCGCGTTTCTCTCCGGGTTCTTCCCGGTTTCCGATCCGGTGAAGAAGGTCATCGAGGGGGTTATGAAGATCCTGATCTTCCTGGCGTATGTTTCCCTGGTTTCCTTGATGGGGGATATCCGGCGCACCTTTATGTATCACGGGGCGGAGCACAAGAGCGTGTTCTGCTATGAATTGGGACTGCCCCTCACCGTGGAGAACGTGAAGGCACAGAAGCGCTTCCATCCCCGCTGCGGCACCAGCTTTATGTTCCTGATGATGTTCGTGGGCATCTTCATCGGCCTTCTGATTGGATTCATCTTTCCCGCCACCCGGGAAAACACTTTGCTGTACGTGGGATTCCGCATCCTGCTGCTCCCCGTCACCATGGGACTGGGATATGAGATCATCCGCGCCGCGGGACGGTATGACAATGTTTTGATCCGTATCATCACCGCCCCCGGGCTCTGGTTCCAGCGGATCACGACCAGGGAACCCACCGACGATATGATCGAGGTGGCGATCGTGGCGCTGAAATCCGCCCTTCCCGAGGAATTCCCGGAGGAAAGTGTGTACGAGGGTATCGACCAGCCCGCCCCTGCCTCTTCTGACGGGCAGGACGGACCGTCCGATCCCGCTACCGCGTCCCCCGAGGCGACGGCATGACCGGTTCCGCCCTTCGCCGCCGGTTGAAAATAGAATATGACAAGCAGGAAGGAGTGCGCTTTTTCTCGGAAAAGGCGCTCCTTTTTGCGCTTCTGGAAAAGAGGGGTCTGCCCCGGGATTACCTGATCCTGGAGGGGGAGAGGGAATTGCCGGTGGCGTTCTGCCGCTCCTTTTTGGCGGACGCCGCCGCCCTTTTGGCAGGGGAGCCGCTACAATACTATATCGGCACGGCGCCCTTCTTCGGCTATGAATTTGAAACCGCCCCCGGTGTGCTGATTCCCCGCACCGACACGGAGGTCCTGGTGCGGGAGGCGGCGCGGATCGCCCCTGTGGGGGCACGGTTTTTCGACTTCTGCTGCGGCTCCGGCTGCGTGGGACTGGCGTTGCTTCTGGCGCGGTCCGATCTGTCCGCGGTCCTGTTCGACCTGTCCGGGGACGCCCTGGCGCTGTCCCGGAGAAACACCGCCCGCCACGCCCTGACGGACCGTGTCTCCGTGGAGAAGCTGGACGTTCTTTCGGACGCCGCCCGAGAAGCGGTGATGGAATGCCGTCCCGCTTTGATCCTGGCAAACCCCCCGTATCTGACGGCGGAGGAAATGCGCGCCCTACCGGAAAACGTGAAGCGGGAGCCGCCCCTGGCTCTGGCGGGCGGGGAAGACGGGCTTCTCTTTTACCGGGCGTTCGCCTCCCTGACCCGGGAGACCGGTGTCCCCATTCTCGCGGAGATCGGCTTTGCCCAGGCGGAACCTGTCTTCGCGATCCTGCGGGAAAATGATCTGACTGGCACCCTGTTCCGGGACGAGGGCGGCAGGGACAGGGCTGTTTTGATTTGTTCACAGTAAAGCCGAGAAAATGTGACAAAGTTTCCGAAAAATCCCTTGCATACCCCTATATGCTATGATATAATATATTAAATTAAAATTAAAGCGGGAGGATATGATATGGCAGCCGCATCCAAACCGAAAAAAGCAGTCCCTGCTGTTTCCGGAGACGAGGCCCTGGATAAGAAAAAAGCCCTGAGCACCGCTATGGGTATGATCGAAAAGAAATTCGGGCCCGGCAGCATTATGAAGCTGGGCGAGAATACCCATATGAACGTCAGCGCGATCTCCACCGGCTCCCTGACGCTGGATTTGGCGCTGGGGATCGGCGGCGTGCCCCGGGGGCGGATCACCGAGATCTACGGACCGGAATCCTCCGGTAAGACCACCGTGGCGCTCCACGTGATCGCCGCGGCGCAGAAGGAAGGCGGCTCCGCCGCGTTTATCGACGCGGAGCACGCGTTGGATCCCGTCTACGCCAAGGCGCTGGGCGTCAACGTGGACGAGCTTCTGGTCTCCCAGCCCGACAGCGGGGAAGAGGCTTTGGATATCGCGGAAGCCCTGGTGCGCTCCAACGCCATTGATGTGGTGGTGGTGGACTCCGTCGCCGCCCTGACTCCTCGCAGTGAGATCGAAGGGGAAATGGGACAGAACTTTGTTGGCGCCCACGCAAGGCTTATGAGCCAGGCGCTACGGAAGCTCAACGGCGCCATTGCCAAGAGCCGCTGCGCGTTCATCTTCATCAACCAGCTCCGGGAAAAAGTGGGCGTTCTGTACGGCAATCCCGAGGTTACCACCGGCGGCAGAGCCCTTCGCTTCTACTCCTCCGTTCGCATCGACGTGCGCAAAGGGGAGCAGCTGAAGGATAAGGGCGAGATCGTGGGCAACCACATCAAGTGCAAGGTGGCGAAGAATAAGGTCGCGCCCCCCTTCCACGTGGCGGAATTCGACATTCTCTACGGGCAGGGCATCT
>JAGDAA010000055.1 GCA_017959745.1 Clostridia bacterium | reverse complement strand
CCGGAAACGGACCCGGAGCCTCCCGTCGAGACCGTTGAGCCCGCGCTGGCGGAGCTTCACGTGGAGAACGCGGAAGAACTGGCGCGGCGCATTTATGAAGCGACCCGAGAGGGGTCGCTCAACAAAACCACCGCCGCGTCCGCGGGCACGGTGCAGGAAGCTGTCGGTCATATGATTTCCGGCGTGCCTTTTATCAGCCAGGAAAACACGTATCCCACGGGATGTGAAAGCGTCAGCGCGGTTATGGCGTGTCAATACGCCGGGATTTCCATACAGGTGGATACCTTTATCCGGTCGTATTTGCCGAAAGCGGACTTTGAGATCGTGAATGGACTGGTGACCGGCTATCACCCCGATCAATTCTTTATGGGTAGTCCCTATGAGAGCACGGGATTGGGATGCTTTGCCCCCTGCATCGAAAAAGCGATCCGGATGTTTCTTCCCCCGGGATACGCCCTTGTCAATACCACGGGCAGAAGCCTTTTTTCCCTGTGCGAGGAGTTCATTGACAAGGATATCCCTGTGATCATATGGGCGACCAGGTATATGAACCGGCCCTACAAGGGAATGAAGTGGATGCTGCACGGCGGCGGTGAGTATCAGTGGATCGCCCGGGAACACTGCCTGGTTCTGACGGGATATGATCGAGATTATTACTACTTCAACGACCCGATGGCGGGAACGGTCAAATACGGCCGTTCTTTGACGGAGCAAAGGTATTCCGCTATGGGTATGCAGTCCCTCGTGGTGTACCGCGATCTCTCTCAGCTCCCGGCTCCCGCGGAAACGGTGCCCGTGACGCCGGACGCGGCTACGGCGGGGAGCGCGATCCCCGTTGATCCGGGTGTTCCGCAGGATACCCAGGAAACAGGAACAGCCGATCTCGCGCCGGCGAGCGGCGTCCCGGTAAATCCGGACGATCCCCAAAAACCGCAGGGCGCGACGCCCGGCACCCCGACCGGCGGAGAAGGGGGTCCACCTGCCGGCACCCAGTCCGGCGGAGGAGACACACCCACCGGAACCGGGGAGGGTCCCGCCGACGGAGGAGACACGCCGCCGGCAGTGGAAGGTGGCACGGGGGATGAGCCGAGCGAAACCGGCGAACCGTGAGCGCGGTCATAAGCCGCTTTCAATTGACTGAACCACATAACCCGGTTTTTGTAGGAAAGGAAACCAGTATGAAAAAAATCGCTTCGCTTGTTATGTGTGCCGTTCTTCTTGTCGGTATGCTCGGCACGTCAGCGCCGCGGGAGAGCTATGCCGCCAAGGTGGATCTGTCAGGGCGCGGCGTGGGATACAGCACCGTGATCTATGATAACACCAACGGATTCCCCACATCCGACGTCAATGCCGTGGCGGATACCTTCGACGCGATGTATTCCTCCCGGCCCTACCGGAAGCGCATGGAGCTTTCCGATATCGTGGCGGAAATCCGCCGTTGCTCCGGCACCCAGCTGAATGAAAAGGTGGTTGACGCCCTGATGGCACTTATCGACGAGGGCGTCTTCAAGGAAGAGGATCGTCCCAACTGATATGGGCATCTGGGATAGTCTGGCGCCCCTTCACTGCGTGATATGCCGGGAGGCGTCGGAGTCGGTTTTGTGCCCCTCCTGCCGTCGCCGTCTTGACGCCCTGTTTGATCCCCGCGCCTTTCGCTGTTCCGGGGGCAACGGCTACGCGGATTCCATGTTCGCCCTTTTTCATTACGGGGACAGTTTGCCCCGGGACCTCGTACTGGATTTGAAATCCACGGGTTACCGGGACAGTTTGGAGCTGTTTTACGGCTATATGGAGCGCGTTGTCGCTTGTGACGACTTCCCCCGGGAGATCGATCTTGTGACCTTTTGCCCCCGCACGGTCTTCGCAAGGAGCGCCCGGGGTTTCGATCAATCGGAAAAACTCGCCAGGGAAGCGGCGCGGGCGGTTAATCGGCCCTTCGCGGTCCTGCTTTCCCGCTCGGGCTATGCCCGCACCCAGCATAAACTCTCCGGCGCCCGCCGGGAGGAGAATGTGAAGGGTACGTTTTTCGGGGAACAAAAACTAATGGGGGAGAATATCCTGTTGGTAGATGACGTCGTCACCACGGGGGCTACCGCCTCCGAGGCGGCGCGGGTCCTCAAGGGCATGGGCGCTATGCGCGTTTTTGTCCTGTGCCTGGCGCACGATTGACTTTTTTGTCGGAAACTCTTGACAGAAAACCGGGAAGGTTGTATAATACCCTGTAGTCGTGAAGACTGTTTTTATTTATCTCTTCGCTATGTGCAAAGGGAGGGAAAAAGATTGGCGGAAGTTAGAGTTAAAGAAAACGAATCGCTCGACAGTGCTATTCGCAGATTTAAACGTCAGTGCGCCCGCAGCGGCGTATTGAGCGAGCTCCGGAAACGCGAGTGCTATGAAAAGCCCAGCGTAAAGCGCAAAAAGAAATCCGAAGCTGCCAGAAAACGCAAATACAAATAAATCTTTGCTGGATAGCGAAACCGGCGCGCAGCGCCGAACCTGTCCTTCCCGGCAGGACGTAATGCCAATTCCGACCACGCCAGTGGAAGGAATTGGCTTTTTGTTTTTAGTTAGTATTCTTCGGAGGTGAAGATTGTGGAAAAATTGAAAGTCGGCGTGGTGGGCGCCACCGGTATGGTGGGACAGCGCTTTATCACTTTGCTTCTGGATCACCCCTATTTTGAGCTTACCGCTCTTTATGCCAGCGCACGGAGCGCCGGCAAAAGTTACGGAGAGGCGGTGGGGACCCGCTGGAAAATGACCGTACCCCTGCCGGAAAAGATCGCCGCTATGCCCGTGTATGACGCCGCGGAACTCAATGGCATCAAGTCCCGGGTGGATTTCGTTTTCTGCGCCGTGAATATGGACAAGGGAGAGACACGCGCCTTTGAGGAAACTCTGGCGAAGGCGGAGATCCCCGTTGTTTCCAACAATTCCGCCCACCGGGGTACCCCGGACGTGCCGATGATCATGCCGGAGATTAACCCGGATCATACCGCTATCATCGATCAGCAGAAAAAGCGTTTGGGCACGAAGCGCGGCTTTATCGCCGTGAAGCCCAACTGCTCCATTCAGAGCTATGTGCCGCTCCTGCATCCCCTGATGCGTTTTGAGCCTTCGGAGGTTTTTGTCACCACCTATCAGGCGATCTCCGGCGCCGGCAAGACCTTCGCCGATTGGCCCGAGATTCTGGATAACGTGATCCCCTACATCGGCGGGGAAGAGGAAAAGAGTGAGAAGGAGCCCTTGAAGATCTGGGGCGCCCTCACGGAAAAGGGCATAGAGCCGAAGAAGGATCTTGTGCTTTCCGCCCAATGTCTGCGGGTCCCCGTGAGTGACGGCCATATGGCGGCGAGCTTTGTCAAATTCAAGAAAAAGCCCACGAAAGAGGAGATCCTGGCGGCGTGGCGGGACTACCGCGGGGAACCCCAGAAGTTAGAGTTGCCCTCCGCGCCGAAGCAGTTTATCACTTACTTTGAGGATGATTTCCGCCCCCAGTCCGGGCTTGACCGGATGACGGAGAACGGCATGGGCATCTGCGCCGGCCGTCTCCGGGAGGATCCCATCTTTGACTGGAAATTCGTGGGGCTTTCCCACAACACCCTCCGGGGCGCCGCCGGCGGTGCCGTGGAAGTGGCGGAACTGCTCTACCGGCAGGGCTGGCTTTCCAAATGAATACGCCCCTTGCCGAACGGATCCGTCCCCGCTCTTTGTCAGAAGTCTGCGGACAGCAGCACATTTTAGGGGAAAACGGACCCCTGCGCCGTTTGCTGGACGCGGGCAAGATGACCAATATGATCTTCTACGGACCCTCTGGGGTGGGGAAGACCACTGTGGCGAACATCATCGCGGATATGGCGAATCTTCCCTTCCGCAAGCTGAACGCCACCGTCGCCGCCGGGAAGGACATCAAGGATGTCCTGGGGGAGACCAATAGCCTGGAGGGCATCGGCGGGATCCTTTTATATCTTGACGAGATCCAGTATCTGAACAAAAAACAGCAGCAGACCCTTCTGGAGTATATTGAGGACGGGCGGGTCACCCTCATCGCCTCTACCACGGAGAATCCTTATTTCTACGTGTATAAGGCGATCTTGTCCCGATGCGCCGTCTTTGAGTTCAAGGAGATCACCCGGGAAGAGATCGCCGGGAATCTTTCTCGCGGTATGGAGGCGCTGAATCGGGAAAACGGGCTGGAAAAGACCCTTGACCCGGAGGCAGCCGCCCGCATCGCCGCCCGCTGCGGCGGGGACGTGCGCGCGTCCCTCAACGCCCTGGAACTGGCTTACTATGTGGCATCCGGAAAAGAGATCACGCCCGCGGACGTGGACGCGGCGGGACAGAAGAATTACGCCGCCTACGACCGGTCCGGGGACGACCACTACGAATTGCTCTCCGCTTTGCAAAAATCCGTGCGGGGGAGCGATCCGGACGCCGCCGTGTTTTATTTGGCAAAGCTCTTGGAGCTGGGCGACCTTGCCGGCGCCTGCCGGAGAATGCTGGTCATGGCGTCCGAGGACGTGGGATTGGCATATTCCCAGGCGGCGGTGGTGGTGAACGCCTGCGTGGAGGCGGCTCAGATGACGGGGCTCCCGGAGGCGGCGATCCCCCTCGCCCACGCCGTGATCCTCATGGCGACCTCCCCCAAATCCAATTCCGCAAACGAGGCGCTAAAAGCCGCCCAACGCGATATCCGCTCCGGGCTGGGGAGGGATATGCCCTCCCGCCTGAAGAACAACCACTTCTTCGGCGTGGGGGATCACAAGGACGATTACCTCTATCCCCACGATTATCCTGACCACTGGGTCAGGCAGCAGTATCTCCCCGACGACATCCGGGACAAGCGCTATTATGAATTCGGGGAAAACAAGGCGGAGCAAGCCGCGAAGGCGTACTGGGAAAAGATCAAGAAATGACGTCTTTGCCGGGGAGGAGGTAAAAGATGGTTCAGATTCTGGAGGTCATCAACCGGGTTGTCACCATTGCCTTTTTTGTGTTTTACGCCTATCAGCTGTTTTATATCCCTTTTATCTTTCTGTTCGGAAAGCGGCTGGAGGCAAAGAAAAAGGCGTCCCTGCCGGAGCCCGTTCTACACGACTTCGCGGTCCTGATCTGCGCCCGGAACGAGGAAGAAGTGATCGGGGATCTTCTGGATTCCCTGGCGGAACAAACGTATCCGCAGGATAAGCTCCACGTTTTCGTCATGGCGGATAACTGCACGGACCGGACGGCAGAGATCGCCCGCGGCCGCGGCGCTTTCGTTTACGAGCGATATGATACAAAGCGCGTGGGCAAAGGCTACGCCATGGAGGCGCTGACCGAACAGCTTCTGGCGGACCATCCCGAGGGCTACGACGGCTATTTTGTTTTCGACGCGGATAATCTTCTGGCGCGGGACTATGTGGAGCGGATGAACGAGCGCTTTTCCGCGGGTCATTCCGTCGTCACCGGCTACCGCAGCAGTAAGAATTTCGATACCGGCTGGGTCTCAGCCGCCAACGCCTTATGGTTCATGCGGGAGTCTCGCTTTCTCAATCACGCCCGGTATCTTTTGGGCGTCTCCTGCGCCGTCTCCGGCACGGGCTTTCTGTTCAGCCGCGCCGTCATGGAGCGCATCGGTCACTGGAAATACCGTTTGCTTACCGAAGATCTTGAGTTTACCGCCGACCATCTCGCCGCCGGGGACAAGATCGCCTTCTGCGCCGACGCCGTGCTTTACGACGAACAGCCCGTCACCTTCCGGCAGTCCCGCAAGCAAAGGCTTCGTTGGGCGCGGGGTTACCTGCAGGTGATGCGCCGATACGGTTGGCGGGTTTTCAAGGGGATCCTGCGCGGTTCCTTTTCCTGCTACGATTTTCTGATGAATTACGTGCCCGCCTACGCCATTTCCATCCTGTCCGTCCTGAGCAACCTTGTTTTTACCGCCACCGGCACGGTGCGGGGCGAGGACTTGAAGGGCGCTTTCGTTTCGCTGGGGCTGCTCCTTTTGAGCTACGGCGCCGTGGCGTTCGTCCTGGGGCTCACCACCGTGATCTACGAGTGGAAGCGCATCCCCCTGTCTCCCCTGAAAAAGCTTCTGTCCGTTTTTCCCTTCGTTCTGTTTTTATACAGCTATATTCCCATTTCCGTGGCGGCGCTTTTTTTCAAGCCCCGGTGGGACCCCATCTCTCACACCGTAACTCGGAACACAAACAGGCAATAGGGGGAAGAAAAAGATGGAAATTTTGTCGATACGGGTGGACAACTGTCCGTGCTTTATGCTATAATTCCCGAGACGATCGGAGGTGCTGGCAATGCAGAAAAAATGGTGGCAGGAAGCGGTGGTCTATCAGATCTACTGCAAGAGCTTTAAGGATACCAACGGGGACGGCGTGGGCGATCTCGCCGGCGTTATGGAAAAATTGCCCATGCTGAAGGAACTGGGCGTGACCTGCATCTGGTTCAACCCCATTTATAAATCGCCCCAGGTGGATAACGGCTACGATATCTCCGATTATCAGGATATCGACCCCGCCTACGGAACCATTGAGCAGTTCAAAGAGCTTTTGGATAAAGCCCACGCCATGGGCATCCGGGTGGTCATGGATCTGGTTTTGAACCATACCTCCGACGAGCATCCCTGGTTCAAAGAATCCCGGAAATCCAAGGATAACCCCTACCGTAACTACTACGTCTGGCGCGCCCCCAAAGAGAACGGCAAGGAACCCAACAACTGGGGCAACTATTTCTACGAAGGGCGCGGCTCCGCCTGGCAGTTCGATGAGGCCACCGGGGAGTATTACCTCCACAACTATTCCTGGAAAATGCCCGACGTGAACTGGGAGTATGAGCCTCTGCGTCAGGATATGTACAAAATGATGCGCTGGTGGCTGGATCTGGGGGTGGACGGCTTTCGCCTGGACGCCATCAACCGCCTGAAGAAGCCCGAAGGGCTCCCGGATTCCAAAATGCCCCCCGCGCCCCCCGTGGGCATCTACGGGTACGTTGTGGACAGAGCTATCTGCACCAACGTGCCCGGCATCCACGAGCTTTTGCGGGAGATCAATAAAAACGTGTGGTCTAAATACGATATGATGACCGTGGGCGAGACGGGCAACCTCTCCTCCGACGGCGCGCTGGACTATATCTGTCAGGATCATAATGAGATCGATATGGTCTTCCATTTCGAGATCGGCAAGAATCCCAAGATCATCACCGTCAACGAATACAAGGAGACCCAGCAGCGCTGGATCGATTTGATGAAGCACAACGCCTGGATCTCCCAGTTCCTCACCAATCACGACTCACCCCGGCAGGTCTCCCGTTTCGGGAACGACGGGGAATACCGCGTCCCCTCCGCGAAAATGCTTGCCACCCTGGTGCATACCATGCCCGGCACCCCCTTTATCTATCAGGGGGAGGAGATCGGTATGACCAACGTGTATTTCGACACCATCGACGACTATAACGAGCGCTACACCGTGGGCAAATACAACACCATGATCGAGGCGGGGGAGAAGCCCGAGGTGGCTCTGGGCAAGCTCCGCGCCATGAGCCGGGACAACGCCCGCACCCCCTACCAGTGGGACGGCACCGATAACGCCGGCTTCACGTCCGGCAAGCCCTGGATCAAGGTCAACCCCCGCTATCCCGAAATCAACTATGAACGGGATCGCGCTTCGGCGGACTCCATCTTCGATTATTACAAAAAGCTGACCGGACTCCGTCGGGAGCATCCCGCCGTCATCGACGGCGACTTCCGCTTTCTGCTGTACGACGATCCCAAGATCGTTATGTTCCTGCGGAAATGCGCCCGGGAGACCCTATTGGTAGTGACCAATTTCTCCGACGACCCCGTGAAGGTCGCTTTCCCCGAGGAACTGCGCGCCAACAAGTGGAAGCGTGTCCTCACCAACCGGGAGGACACGGCGCCCTCTCTGGAGGGCAGGGAAGAGTGGCTCCCCTGGGAGGCGGAGGTCTACACTCTGTCCTGCTGAAAAACCGGACAAAAACCGCCCCGTTCTTTTGCAGAACGGGGCGGTTTTTGTATGCGTTCACTTGCTTTTTTGTTCATCCTCCATGCGGATCGCCCGGATCACTTCCCGGATCCCTTCCTCAAAGGGAACGCTCGGTTCAAATCCGGTATCCCGCCGAAGGGCGGTCAGGTCAATGCAGGAGCTGGGGCGGCGCCCGTCCCGGTAGGGGATCTCGCCGATCCCAAGAGGCAGGTCGGGGTCGATGATATCTCGGATCTGCTCGATATACCGAGACAGGGGCTGATTATCGCCGTGTCCGATGCTGTAGAACGCGCCCCCCTTGCCCCGTGTGGCGATGAGATAAAACGCCCGCTCCACGTCGCGGATATGGACGTAGTCCCAGAGCTGTTCCAGGGCGGTGAGACTCGGCTTTTTGCGGTCCAGCAGCTGCCGGATGGCGTAATAGATCACGTTGCTGTCCCGCCGGTCCGCCGCGTAAATGCCCGTAATGACCGCGTAGATATACGGCAGATCCAGTTCCCGGCACAACGCCCGGCACAGGTAGCGGGCGGAGACCTTCGCGGCGCCGTAGGCGTTTTGCGGGGAAGGGCAGGAATCCCCGTTGATGGGACCGCCGCAATCGGTGTATTCGGCGGTGGAACCGGGGAGAATGAATTTCTCCGCGCGGATCAAGGCGGCAAGGCGGGCGGCTTTCAGGACCAGCTCCACATTGGAAAACTGCAGATCAAAGGAGTCGCGTCCCTCGGGGGAGACCCCCGCCCACGCGAGGCACAGAAACGCTTTCGGGGACTGAGGAAAAAGCTTTGCCGCGTCTTCCCGCGTCAGGTCGCACTCCACGATCTCAACGCCGTTGATGCCCTCGATCCGCCCTTTCAGCGGGCTATTGGGGATGACCTGAGCGTAAACGGAAAGCCCTTGCGAGGCAAAGTAGCGGCAAAGGTGACTGCCGATAAAGCCGTCCGCCCCCGCGATGATTACGCGATCCACCGCTTATTCTCCCATATAAAGACGGATTTGCCGATCCATTTCGGCGGGAATATCCCTGCCCGCGAAGTACACTTTGGTCCATTCGCAGATCCGATCCACCGCCTGGGTGATATGCCATTCGGGCTTCCAGCCGAAGGTGGTCTTCAGCTTGGTGCAGTCCAGCTTCAGGAAGTTCGCCTCGTGGGGGGCGTTGACCTCGGAACGGTTTTCCCAGGTGACGCCGTTGCCCCAGGAACGGCAGAACAGATCTACCAGTTCACCGGTGGTGACACAGTCGCAATCGTCGGGGCCCACATTGTACCAGCCGGCGAGAGAGGGATCGCTCCACTGCTTTTCAACGATCAT
>JAGDAA010000054.1 GCA_017959745.1 Clostridia bacterium | reverse complement strand
GTTGGCTAGAGCATCCGGTTCATACCCGGCAGGTCGTAGGTTCAAATCCCACTTCCGCTACCATGAAAAAAGCACTTGCGAAAGCAAGTGCTTTTTTCAATGATATCCGTTCCTTGCGGAACGGATGATATACGCCTGCGGCGTATGAAGGAACGGATATTATATCATATTGCGACAAAGGAGCAATATATCATACCGTGCGTCAGCACGGTATATCATATCGCCTTCAAGGCGATCTATCATCCGCCTTCCCCTCTCATCCCCCCGGCAAACCAAACCGCTCATTTTCTCTTGCGCCGGAAAAGCGATTATTGTATAATAATGGTATACTCGCTCACTTGAAATCGGGAGAAAGAAAGATGTTTACCCTCGGTCACCTGCTGTTTTCCCTGATCGGTGCGGCGGTCATCGCCGCCGGTGTGATCCTGTGTCAGAAGAAAAAGCCGCCCCTCCGCCTGGTTCTGAAGGTCTGCTTCGTCCTGGCGCTGCTTTCGGAAGTGGTCAAGATCCTTTCGCTCATCCGGATCGTTCCCGTGGTGGAAGCCGCGGTGGAAAACGGCGCGCTGATCTATCGGGAGACCGGGGCGTTCACGCCCTATCTGGAGGCGGAGCATTTGCCCTTTGAGCTTTGCTCCTATCAGATCTTTTTCCTCGCTCTGGCGTTGGTCATCAAGAGCCGGAAGTGGCTCAAGCGGCTTTACGCGCTGATGTATACCTCCTGCGTGGTGGGCGCCGGCATCTTTTTCATCACGCCCTCCGCGGCGATGGGGCTGACCACCCCGGGAGAATTCTTCTCCTCCGTGATCGTGTGGCGCGCCTTTTTATATCACGCGATGGTGGTGGTTTTGGGCGTCTATATCGGCAGAAGCGAAGAGTGCGGTGTGCGCTTCAAGGATATCCGGTGGACCCTTCTTCTGCTCGCCTGTCTGGATTTCGCCAGCTTTTATCTGAATTCCATTATGTCCACCCCGGTTTATCAGGGCGATACCCTGATCGGCGTGGGAAACGCCGTCAACTACTTTTCTTCCTTCAACAACCCGCTGGGCATCGTTATGTCGAATAAAGGGCAGTGGCTTGCGTACCTGGTGATCCGGCTCGTTCTGGCGGTGGTCCTGACCACCCTTGCCCAGCTTCCCCTGTTAAAAAAGGAACGGAGACAATCATATGAAAACAGCTGACTACACTCCAAAGAAGGCGAGGCAGTATCTGATCCGGCTGCAGCGGTGGCGCAGTCTGGTGGCGCTGATCGCCTGCGCCGTCACGGTGGTCTGCTCCGTTATAGCCATTGCCGTTTCCGCCCTTTACTACGGCAGCAAGGGGGTCCCGTTCACCAAGTTCTTTCAATACTTCACCACTCTTTCGAATATGGTGACGGCGGCGGCGTCCGCCTTTATCCTCCCCTTCGCCGTTCTCGGGGTCCAGCGGAAGCGCTTCGTGTATCCCAAATGGCTGACGCTGATGCACTATTCGGGAACCATCTGCACCACCCTGACCTGCTTTTTCGCCCTTGTGGTCATTCTGCCCTACGACCGGGACTTCGCCGTGGGACGCGCCAATCTGTATTTACACGTGATCTGCCCCGTCATGGTCCTGATCAGCTTTCTGATGGTGGAATCCAATCATCTTTTCTCCCGGAAAGAAACGTTTTTCTGTTTGATCCCCTTTGCCGTCTATTCCGTCCTTTACGTGGTGATGGTAGTGGCGGTGGGAGCCGACAGGGGCGGATGGACCGATCTGTATAAGCTGAATACCTTTGTTCCCATCTATTTCAGCTTCCCCGCTATGTGGCTCCTTATGATCCTGATCGCCTTTGGCATCCGGAGAGCGTTCAACGCGCTCAGCGCCGCCCGGCAAAAAAAGATGTATACCTGTTGGGGCAAGAACCCGGACCCCCTGGAGATCAAGATCGAGGTCTTCGGGCTCGGGCGGCTGTTCGGCATCCAGAGTGAATTGAATGATCTGACCATTCCCTACGATCTGCTGGAAACGCTGGCAAAGACCTTCCATTTGAACGCCGACGACCTGGTAAAGGTGTTTCTCAAAGGAATGCTGGACGCCGTTAAGGAAAAAGAAAGCAATCAGTAAAAGGCGACACGATGAAACGAAAAGCCCCGCGTTCTCAATTTGACGTTATGACAAAGACGCCCATCTGGCGCCTGATCCTTTCCCTGTCCGCTCCGGCGATCATTTCCATGGTGGTGACCAATATCTACAACCTGGTGGACACCGCCTTTGTGGGACAGCTGGGGACAAGCGCCAGCGGCGCCGTGGGCATCGTCTTCGGCTTTATGTCCGTCATCCAGGCGATCGGCTTTCTGTTCGGGCAGGGTGCGGGAAGCATCCTTTCCCGCGCGCTGGGAAAGCGGGACCGGGACAACGCCTCCCTCCACGCCTCTCTGGGCTTTGTCAGCTCCTTCGCCTTCGGGCTTCTGATCACCATCTTCGGCTTTATCGGGCTGGATTTCATCATCGACTTTTTGGGAAGCACCTCTACCATCGCCCCCTACGCGAGAACCTATATCAGCTTTATCCTTATCGCCGCCCCCTTTATGACCTCCAGCCTGACCCTGAACAACCTGCTCCGGTACGAGGGCAAGGCGGCTCTGGGGATGATCGGTCTGATGACGGGCGCCGTTCTGAATATGGCTGGGGACCCGCTGTTTATGTTCACGTTGAATATGGGCATCGCCGGGGCGGGGCTTTCCACGGCGCTCAGCCAGATCATAAGCTTCGGCATCCTGCTGGGGATGTTCCTGAGAAAGAAAACGGAGAGCCGCATCTCCTTGCGCGTCCTGCGCCGGGGCAGTCCGGCTGTTCTCGGCAATATTATGGCGACGGGCTTTCCCAGCCTCCTGCGCCAGGCGCTGAACAGTCTGGTGACCGTCCTTCTGAATACCCAGTGCCGGCCCTACGGGGATGAAGCCATCGCCGCTATGAGCATCGTCTCCCGGATCATCTTCTTCGCCTTTTCCGTAGCGTTGGGCGTGGGACAGGGCTTCCAGCCGGTGGCGGCGTTCAACTACGGCGCCAGGGAGTATTCCCGCCTGAAAAGGGGCTATTATTTTACCTGCCTGATGTCGGAGGGGATCGTGGCGGCGGCCTGTATCTTTCTCGCCCTCTTCCCCGCTGAACTGGTATCGCTGTTCCGGGACGATCCCCGGGTCATCGAGATCGGCGCCCGGGCGCTTCGCCTGCAGGCGTGGGCGACCCTTCTTTTGCCGCCCTGTATGGTCACGGAAATGCTCTTCCAAAGCACCGGGAAGAAACTGGGCGCCACCCTGCTTTCCGCTATGCGCAGCGGGCTGTTGTTCATCCCCGCCCTCTTCATCCTGGCGTATTTCCGCGGGCTCGACGGCATCCAGGAGGCGCAGCCTCTCGCCCTGGTCCTTTCGGTTCCTCTCACCGTCCCCTTCGTGGTATGGTTCTTCCGAAAGCTACCCAAAGAAACAAACTGACCCGAATCAAAGGAACAAGGGATTCGCGCCGCGAATCCCCTGTTTTTTCTTTATCCTTTATTCTTTCGGGTCTTGGTTTTCCTTATACTTTTTGATCCACGCCACGGCTTCCTGCCAGTTGTCCGGACGGGCGCCGCCCGCCTTTTCGCGGACGTGAAGATCGGCGATCTCCCGGAGCTTTTCCGCCCCGGCGCGGCTGACGGGGGCTTTCAGCCCTTCCGCCTCCAGCATTTCCGCCGCCGACAAAAGCTCGTGACTGCGGCGATCCGCGTGGATCAACCCGCTGCAGGTCCGTCCGTTCATACCGTCCAGAAAGGATTTGCTGTCCATGGTCCGCGCCAGGGAGTTCATAACAATCTCCGCCACGCCGAAATGGTCCGCCGCCTCTAAAAGCTCATAGGCGATCGCCAGATGGGCTTTGGTATAGACGCTCCGCAGCAGCTTGATCGCGGAAGCGGCGCCGGGGGTATCCCCCACGATCTCCATACAGGCGCCGTAGGGGGTCAAGGCGTCAAAGGCGTCCTTGGCGCCCCTGCCGCTGAGGACCGTGGGCACCTTGTAGCCCAGCTTCGGCACCGTATCCATCATCGCGCCGTCCGCAAAGCGGGCGCCGGTTTTTTCCACAAGCCCGGACGCGGTTTTCATATCGGCGGGCGCGGCGGTGGAAAGATCCACGTACAAGTGCCGGGCGGACAGGAACGGCGCGCTCTCCCGCGCCGCGTCCACCGCGGCGGCGTCGGGTACCAGGACTAAAACCACGTCGCTCTTCTCTAATAGCTCCGGAAGGGTTTCGCACTTCTCCGCCTCGGCCTGTGCGGGATCGTTCAAAAATACCTTGGACCAGGCACAGATCTTCTCCACGCCCGCGTTATGATAGCCCCCGGCAATGACGTGCGCCGCCTCGCCGTAGCCGATAAATCCAAACTTCATCGCTCTTCCTATTTCACAGTTTTTTCCGATCGGATCTCATCGCAGAAACTTCAGAATGATAAACGCGATCGCCAGAATAATGATCAAAGCAATAATGAATAGGATGATCCGGAAGATCCCGAGAACGCCGCCCACAACGTGTCCCACGCTGTTCACGGTACGACGGACCGCGTTGGCTGTCTGCAGGAATTCCTCCGTAGATTGCGCGTTCCGCTCCGCCTGTTTTTGGTTTTCTTCTTCTTTTTTGACTCTGTCCGCTTCCGCGTCCTTGTCCCAGGAGGCGCCGCAGCGAGGACAGGTGGCGTGCTTCTCCGAATCGAAAGCGCCGCCGCAAAAATCGCAGTGAATGAGCATCGTTTTCCCTTCCCTTCTCCTCTTATTGTACCACAGCGCGGATTCATTAGCAAGGGTTTGTCTTGCGCGGCGCCGGATTTTATGCTATACTGCCTTGTAAGCATTCCACCCTGTGAGGCAAAGAAAGGAGTTCCCATGGCAGGCATCGAAAAGATCGCGCAGTTCCTGGACGAAACGAAAACCTACTACCTGGCGACCACGGAGGGGGATCAACCCCGGGTGCGTCCCTTCGGCACGATTTTGCTGTATAACGGAAAGCTCTATATCCAGACCGGCAAGTCAAAATCCGTTTCCCGTCAGCTCGCCAAAGATCCCAAGGCGGAGATCTGCGCCTTCAACGGAGAAACCTGGCTGCGGGTCGCGGGAGAGTTGGTCAACGACGACGACCGCGCCGCGAAGGTCGCTATGCTGGAAAAATATCCCGATCTGAAGGGGATGTACGACCCGGACGACGGCAATACCCAGGTTTTGTATTTCAAAGACGCCGTCGCCACCTTCTCCTCCTTTACGGCGGCGCCGGAAACCGTTCATTTTTAACCGCTCCCGTCCATAGAAAAAAGCCGTGTCGATGACACGGCTTTTTTCTATGGCAGCGTCCTTTCAATCGTTGTCCAGCGCTTCCAGCCCCCGGGCGTTCTCCACCTTTTTCGCCTTGACGTTTTTCACCAGAGACATGAAAACGCAGGCGGACAGGGCGAAGAGGACCGACGCGTATATCGGCAGAGCGCCCCACTGTCCCGACGCCATAAACACCAGACCCAAAAGCACCGGCGTGACGGTCTGCGCGGACATACTGGCGGCGTAATAGTAGCCGGTGAACTTGCCGATCTTGTTGTTGGAACAAAGCTCCACTACCATGGGGAAGGAGCAGTTATGCACCAGCGCCATACCGAAGCCCTTGATGACCCATACGGCGTACAAAAGCGCCGGGAAGGAAAATTCTCCGTTCTTCCCCACCACGTTGCCCGTCGGCATAACGAAACACATCACCGCCATGGCGATCACCGTGACGCAAAGCCCGGCGGAGATGGTCCACTTCCGCCCGATCCGGTCCGCGAT
>JAGDAA010000053.1 GCA_017959745.1 Clostridia bacterium | reverse complement strand
TATTTTTGTTTCCTTCCATCTGCTGTAGGGAACCGGTTTCAGACATAAAA
Source organism: Clostridia bacterium (assembly GCA_017959745.1). Classification (GTDB taxonomy): domain Bacteria; phylum Bacillota; class Clostridia; order Oscillospirales; family SIG627; genus RGIG5579. Next base: position 6,123 of record JAGDAA010000053.1, on the reverse strand, counting down.
ACGGCGCCGCGGACAGCGGTGCCGTTTTTATGTGTTGCGCGCTGTTTCACCGTTGCATTTCTTGACAATCAGCAGCCTTATCTTCTATAATGGGTTGTGGAAGAATACAAGAACTTATCCTGTCGAAATTGAAGCGTAAAAATATGAGGGGAAGTGCGGGTAATGAATGAGTTTACCGTGAAACTGGCGGGCGTTCCCATCGGGGTTGAAGCTCACTTTGATGACGTATATCGCCTTTGCGGGGAATATCTGTGTGAGGATAACCCCGCTTTTACGGTGCGCCCTTCGTTGGAGGATATCGCTCTGGAACAGGAAAAATCCGACCGGGAAGCGAGTTTTGAGGGATTACGTGCGATGAAGTTTTCCGACGGATACCTGGAAACGCTGGCGGTATACAGACAGATCGCTCACAAACTTTTGGATTACGATGTGATGCTGATGCACGGCTCCGCCGTTTGCGTCGATGGAAAAGCTTATCTTTTCACCGCGGCCTCCGGAACAGGAAAGACCACCCATACCCGTCTTTGGCTGCGGGAGATCCCCGGCGCTTTTGTGATCAACGGGGATAAGCCGTTGATCCGGTTTTACAGGGACCGTTGCGAGATATTCGGTACGCCCTGGTCCGGCAAGGAGGGTATGAATCGCAATACCTCCGCGCCGTTGAAAGCCGTTTGCGTTCTGGAGCGGGGCAAGACCAATCAGATCCGACGGGAGGATTTTTCCTCTGTTTTGCCCATGGTGATCCAGCAGTCTTATCGCCCCCAGGAAGTCGAGGGCATGACGAAGACCCTGGATCTGATCCGCCGTATGAGCACGCTGACGTCTTTTTATCGCTTGTCCTGCAATATGGATCCGGACGCGGCGACAACGGCGTATCGGGGCATGAACGAGGGATAGGATCCGGATAATCCCGACCGGCGGATCAGATCCTAATCGAGCGGATAATTCTCGACCGGGATCTTGATTATTAACCGGGTGTGACATTACGGTTAGATCAAAGAAAAGGGAAGTTGTTATGAACAGAAGAAGACGGAGAGTCCGCCCACAAGGCGTCGCGGTGTTGGCGTTGATCGTCATCGTTCCCATTGCTGTCGTAGTATTGATCCTCGGTTTTGCCGGAAAGCAAAGCGGAGAGATGGCGCCGGCTGTTCCCGCTGCAAGTGAGGCGCCCGTACCCACCTCTCAGAAGAACGTGCCTCCGGCGACAAAAAAACCGGATCCGGCGCCCGCGACCCGGGAAGAGGAAACAACGGAGAAGCCTGAATCCGCAGAGAATCCGCTGGCGGAGCCAGCGCCCGCGGCGCCTGAGGTTTCCGAAACTGCGCCCGCTGAAACGGCGGGCAAAGGGACTGCCATCGCCGAATTTGCAAAAAAACTGTCTGGAACGAAATACAAACACGGAGGATCCGACCCGGGCGGATTTGATAATTCCGGCTTTGTGTACTACGTGTATAAGCAAAACGGGCTCGACGAAGTCCCGCGCGGCACCGATGAGCTGTTAGGCTTTGGGAGCGAAGTGGGGCGGGATCAGCTTCAACCCGGCGACGTTCTTGTCTTCACCAATAAACCGGAGGAAGCCGGCGAATTCCTGGCGGTTTATTTGGGCGACAATCAATTTGTCGCGTCTTTCAATCCCTCCCGCGGCACGCAGATCGGCGATCTGAACGACTGGTGGCTTGCCCACTACATCTCAGCCCGTCGATTCGTTTGACAATCGCTTGAAACCATAAATAAGGACCGTCCCGAATCAACGATTCGGGACGGTCCTGTTTCTTTTTCGGAAAATTTGCTTCGGTCTGATCAGGCCTTGCCGGCGCAACCCAGAACATCCACCAGTTTGTGACGGACCAGTTCTTTGATGTTGGCGCGCGCGGGCTTCAGGTACTCTCTGGGATCAAACTTATCGGGATGCTCGTCGAAGAAGTTGCGGATGGTCCCGGTCATAGCAAGACGGAGATCAGAGTCGATATTGATCTTGCAGACGGCGGAACGGGCGGCTTCCCGGAGCTGTTCTTCAGGGATACCGACGGCATCGGGCATCTTTCCGCCGTGATCGTTGATCATCTTCACATATTCCTGCGGAACGGAAGAGGACCCGTGGAGCACGATGGGGAAGCCGGGCAGTCTCTTTTCACACTCGTGGAGCACATCGAAACGCAGGGGCGGGGGAACCAGGATGCCTTTTTCGTTCCGGGTGCACTGCGCGGCGGTGAACTTGTAGGCGCCGTGGCTGGTGCCGATAGCAATGGCGAGGGAGTCGCAGCCCGTACGGGAGACGAATTCTTCCACTTCCTCGGGACGGGTGTAAGAGGCGGCTCCGGCGGCGACCTTCACGTCGTCTTCAATGCCGGCGAGAGTGCCCAATTCCGCTTCCACTACCACGCCGTGAGCGTGGGCGTATTCCACGACCTGCTTGGTGATCTCTACGTTCTCGTCGAAGGGACGGGAGGAGGCATCGATCATAACGGAAGTAAAACCGCCGTCGATACAGGATTTACAGGTTTCAAAATCAGGACCGTGATCCAGGTGCAGAGCGATGGGAAGATCCGGGTTGCACAGGATGGCGGCTTCCACCAGCTTCACCAGATAATTGTGATTGGCATAGGCGCGGGCGCCCTTGGAAACCTGGAGAATGACAGGGGCGTTTTCCTCGGCGCACGCCTCGGTGATACCCTGGACGATCTCCATATTGTTCACGTTGAAAGCGCCGATGGCATAGCCCCCGTTATACGCCTTTTTGAACATTTCGGTAGTTGTGACTAATGGCATATTAATTCTCCTTTACCAAGTATTGCTTGAGCAGCTGAAATATTGTAGCACGCCCCCATTTTTCTGTCAAGGCATTTTGTCGGAAAACCGCGGTTTGATTTTCTTCCGCAAAACCGCTTTCGTAAAGGAAAATCCTGCCTTTTTACGATTGACTTTGACTTAAAACTATGTTAGAATATATTGATTTTATATACACAACGGCGAAATGGGGTGAAGCGCATGGTCATTTTGGGGATCGATCCCGGGATCGCCACCACCGGTTACGGGGTGTGCGAGTATGACAAAGTGCGTTTTCTCTACCGGGACTGCGGCGTGATTGAAACCGCCAAAGGACAACGGGTGGAAGCCCGGCTCGCCCATATTTACAAATCCGTGTGTCAATTGATCGAAACCTACCGACCGGACGCGCTCGCCATAGAAGAGCTTTTTTACTACAACAATCAGAAAACCGTGATCAACGTGGCGCAGGCGCGGGGCGTGGTACTGCTGGCGGCGGAAGAGCGGCGCATTCCCATCGCGGAATATACGCCCCTGCAGGTTAAGCAGTCCGTTGTGGGTTACGGCAGGGCGGAAAAGAGGCAGGTGCAGGAAATGGCACGCATCATTTTTCGCCTCCCCGGCATTCCCAAGCCGGACGACGCCGCGGACGCGCTCGCCATCGCGGTATGCCACGGGTACAGGTCCGCTTCCCGCATCGCCGTAACACAAATGCATAATCTCGCCGATTCCAAAAAAACCGGAGGACAGTAAATGTTTGATTATCTCACCGGAAAAGTCACCCGCCTGGGGCAAAACCTTTGCGTGCTGGATACAAACGGCATCGGGTGGAGCCTGATCGTCAGCGATAAAAGCGCGGGGGAGCTTGCGCGGCAGAAGGAAAAGGAAGCCCGCCTATACACCTACCTGAACTGCGGATCCAGTGACAGGGCAGTTATGGAATTGTACGGCTACTTCCATCGGGAGGAGCGGGAGCTTTTCACGCAGCTTATCGGTGTCTCCGGGATCGGGCCGAAAGCAGCTATTGCCATCTTGTCCGCGCTTGACGCCCGGGATCTGGTGATGTGCATTCTCTCCGGCGATGCCAAATCCATTGCCCGCGCCCAGGGCGTGGGATTGAAGACGGCGCAAAAGCTCATTTTGGAATTGAAGGATAAGGTGTCGCGGGAGACCGCTTCCCAGACGGACGTTCCCGGTCAGGCATCGGAGCCCGCTGCCGCCGGTATGACCACGGAGGCTGTAAACGCCCTGGTCGTACTCGGGTACCCCGTTCCCGTCGCCGCCGCCGCGGTACGGAAGGTCCAGGGGGAGGCGCGGGATCTGGAGCAGTTGATCCGGCTTGCCTTAAAGAGCATGAACAGCGAGGAGAAGTAACGTGGAACCTTTTGAATCGGATTTTGAAAATCGTATCGTAAGCGCTCGCTTTACGCCGATGGACGCGGAGTCCGAGACCGGGGAGGAAAACTCCCTCCGGCCGCAGACCCTGGCGGATTACGTGGGACAGGAAAAGACCAAGGATAATCTGCGGGTCTTCATCCAGGCGGCGAAAATGCGGGGGGAATCCCTGGATCATATCCTGCTGTACGGACCTCCCGGTCTGGGAAAGACTACTCTTTCTCATATCATCGCCAACGAGTTGGGCGTGAACATCCGCATCACCTCCGGGCCCGCCATCGAGAAGCCCGGGGATCTTGCCGCCATTCTTTCGGGATTATCCGCCGGGGACGTGCTTTTTATTGATGAGATCCACCGGCTCTCTCGCGCCGTGGAGGAGATCCTGTACCCCGCCATGGAGGATTTTGCCCTGGACATCATTATGGGGCAGGGTCCGGCGGCACGGAGCATCAGGATCCCTTTGGAAAAGTTTACGCTCATCGGCGCCACCACCCGCGCCGGCTCCCTTTCCAGTCCCCTGCGGGACCGCTTCGGAATGCTTATGCGCCTGGAACTGTATACCGTGGAGGAGTTGGGTCGCATCGTGACATGGAGCGCCGGGATCCTGGGGATTCCCGTGGAGGAGGATGGCGCCCTGGAGATCGCCTCCCGCAGCCGTGGAACGCCCCGTATCGCTAACCGCCTTCTCAAGCGCGTCCGGGATTTTGCCCTGGTGCGGGGAGACGGCGTTATCACAGTGGATATCGCCCGTCACGCGTTGAAAAAGCTGGAGATCGACGAGCTGGGATTGGATAAGATCGACCGGAAACTGCTATCCGCCATCATCAAGAGTTTTTCCGGCGGTCCCGTGGGGCTGGAGACCCTCTCCGCCACCATCGGGGAAGAAGCCGTAACCATCGAAGACGTGTATGAGCCGTATCTGATGCAGATCGGGTTTCTTTCGCGGACACCCCGCGGTCGCTGTGCCACACCGCTGGCGTATCAGCATTTAGGGGTAGACTTCCAGCCCGGCGCGGGCGGTCAGCTCTCCTTTGACGACCTGACCGGGGGGAAGGCCTGATGTGGTGCGCCGATAACACCGGCGACTACGAACTGCTGGATTCCTCCGACGGAGAACGGCTGGAAAAATGGGGACGCTATGTTCTGATCCGTCCGGATCCTCAGGTGATCTGGCATGGACTGCGGCGTCATCCCGCCTGGCAGACGCCGGATGCCTCCTACCGCCGCTCCTCCTCCGGAGGCGGTGCCTGGAGCGAGAATAAACTGCCTGGTTCCTGGGTCTGCCGGATCGGCCCTTACGATTTTCACGTTCGTCCCATGGGCTTCAAGCATACCGGCGTTTTCCCGGAGCAGGCGGTCAACTGGCAATGGATGCATGATCTGATCCTTCGCCGGAAGGCGTCGGGCAGAGAAGTGAAGGTGCTCAATCTGTTCGCCTACACAGGCGGCGCGACCGTCGCCTGCGCCAAAGCCGGAGCCAGCGTGGTCCATGTAGACGCCGCGAAGAATATGGTCGCTCTCGCCCGGGAAAATATGGCACTGAACCATTTGGAGGATTCTCCCAGCCGCTATATCGTGGACGACTGTCTGAAGTTCGTTCGGCGGGAGATCCGTCGGGGGAACCGCTATGACGGCGTTGTTATGGATCCTCCTTCCTACGGGCGCGGTCCCAAAGGGGAGACCTGGCGCCTGGAGGACAATATCCACGAACTGGTGCGGGAGGCGGCGCGGCTGCTGTCGGAAGATCCCTTGTTTTTCTTGATCAATTCCTATACCACCGGACTTAGCGCCGGCGCTGTCGCGTATCTGGCGAAAGAGGAAGTCGCCTCTCACCACAACGGAAAACTGAGCGCCGGAGAAGTCGGACTTAGGGTCCGTCAAACCGGTATGCCTCTCCCTTGCGGCAGTGCCGTGCGTTGGGAAAAGGAGTAGTATTTTGCGAACAGAACCAATCATCACCTG
>JAGDAA010000052.1 GCA_017959745.1 Clostridia bacterium | reverse complement strand
GGAGGCGCAGGTGGTGGAGGCGGGCGCCGGGCGCCTGCCCCGGGAGGATCTTCGCCCCTATTACGTGGAGTTCCTCCGCCACACCATGGCGGTGTCCCGGAACTATCAGAGCCGCCTTTTGTCCGGTCTGCGCGCCGCGTACAGCGGCGCGGCGGGGGCCTTCGGCGAGCTTGCCGCCAAGCGGATCTTTCCCACGGCGGAGACCGTTTCCTATCCCAGCTTCCGGGACGCTTACGACGCCGTGAAAAACGGGGAGAGCGACCTGGCGGTCCTGCCGCTGGAAAACAGCGTCCACGGGGACGTGGGGCAGGTGATGGATCTGATCTTTTTCGGGGATCTGGTGGTTTCCGGAGTCTACGACGTGGCGGTCACCCAACATCTTTTAGGCGTCCCCGGCGCCACGCCCGCGAGCGTGAAAAAGGTCCTCAGCCACCCCCAGGCGCTGGGGCAGTGCGCGGCATTTCTCCGGGAGAAGGGCTACGAGACCGAGGAGCGTGTCAATACCGCCGTCGCCGCCCGGGAGGTAGCGGAAGCGGGAGATCCCGCCCTGGCGGCAATCGGCAGCGCGGAAGCCGGGGAGGCCTACGGACTGGTCCGCCTGGCGGAGCGCGTCAACAGCGACGGGGACAATACCACCCGCTTCGCGGTGCTCACCCGGAGCCGGAAGGATCCAAGCCCCCGGGACCGGAATTTCATTTTGCTGTTCACGGTGAAGAACGAGGCGGGTGGACTCGCCCGCGCCATTACCGCCATCGGCGCCCACGGCTACAATATGCGGGCGCTCAAATCCCGCCCAGCCCGGGACCTGGCGTGGAGCTATTACTTTTTCTGCGAATGTGAGGGGAATATATACGACAGCGAGGGGCGCGCCCTTATGCGGGAGCTGAACATTGTCTGTCAGGACGTGAAGATCGCCGGTTCTTACGAAAAGGATATCAAAATATGATTTTGAACGTTCAGACCGCCTCCGGTCCCTATCCCGTTTATCTGGAGCGGGGCGCCCTTTTCTCCCTGGGAGAGAAAGCGAACCTGGCACGGCGCGCTCTGGTGGTGCGGGACGACGGCGTGCCCGTGGCATACGCCAAAGCCGTGGCGGCGTCGTGCAAGGATCCCGTCATCGTGACCCTGCCTCAGGGAGAGGGAACGAAGAACCTGGAATCCTTTGGCTCTCTGCTCACCGTTATGGCGCAGAAGGGCTTTACCCGGACGGATTGCGTCATCGCCGTGGGCGGCGGCGTGGTAGGGGATCTTGCCGGATTCGTCGCCGCCTCCTATATGCGGGGCGTGGATTTTTACAACGTACCCACCACCCTATTGTCCCAGGTGGATTCCTCCATCGGCGGCAAAGTGGCGGTGGACCTTCTGGGCTATAAGAATTTAGTGGGCGCTTTCTATCCCCCGAAAGCCGTTTTTATCGACCCGGATACCTTGAAGACCCTGGATGAAAGGCAGTTCGCCTGCGGTATGGCGGAAGCGGTGAAGACCGCTCTCATCCGGGACGCGGCACTGTTTGACCTCATAGAGCAAAACACCCCGGCGGAGGTGATCGACCGGATCATCGAGGGCTCCCTGATGGTGAAAAAGGCCGTGGTGGAGGCGGATGAAAAAGAAGGCGGAGAACGCAAGCTTTTGAATTTCGGACACACCCTGGCGCACGCCATCGAATCGGAGAGCGCCTTCGGACTGCTCCACGGAGAGTGCGTGGCGCTGGGTATGATCCCCTTCTGCTCGCCGTCCGTGCGGGCGCGCCTGATCCCTCTTTTGGAGAAGTTGGGACTCCCCACCTCCCTGGACTGGGATCCGGAAGCGATCCTTAGCGCCATGCGCCGGGATAAAAAGAAACAAGGGGATACCATCACGGTGGTGCGGGTGGACGAGATCGGCAAAGGCAAGCTGGTCCACCTGCCCTTTATGGAACTGGAAAGCGTTGTCAGAGGTATTCGCGTATGAAAAACAGTTTTGGAACGTCTGTCATCCTGACCCTGTTCGGAGAGAGCCACGGACCCGGCATCGGCTGTGTGTTGGACGGGCTCGCTCCCGGTATGGAGGTGGACGAAGGGGAGATCAGCCGTCTGCTTTCCCTGCGCCGGCCCTTCGGCTCCTTCTCCACCGCCCGGGTGGAGAGTGATCCCTTTGTCATTGAAAGCGGCGTGCGCGCGGGAAAGACCACTGGCGCGCCCCTTATGATCCGCATCCCCAATGAGAACGCCCGGTCCGGGGACTACGACGCCTTTCTCACCACCCCCCGCCCCGGTCACGCGGACTACACCGCCGCGGTCAAGTACGGCGGTTTTCAGGACGTGCGCGGCGGCGGGCATTTCAGCGGCCGTCTGACGGCGGCGCTGGTGGCGGCGGGGGGCATCCTTCTTCCGGCTCTGAAGCGGAAGGGGATCGCCGTCGCCACGCACATCCGGGAGCTGTACGGCATCGCCGACCGCCCTTTTGAGGACTATGAAACAGACGCCCTTTCCCTGGTGAACAAGCAGTTCGCCGTCCTGGACGATGAAAAAGCGGACGCTATGCAGACCGCGATCCTCGCCGCGAAAGCGGAGGGGGACAGCGTTGGCGGCATCCTGGAAACAGCTATACTGGGAATGCCCGCCGGCGTGGGGGAACCCTGGTTCGACACGGTGGAAGGGGAGCTTGCCAAAGCGCTGTTTTCCATTCCCGCCGTCAAGGGCGTTTCCTTCGGCGCGGGTTTTGATCTCGCCCGGATGCGCGGCAGTGAAGCCAACGATCCCTTCCGTATGGAAAACGGCGCGGTCAAGGTCGCCGGCGTCCGGCAGGGAGGCGTCAACGGCGGCATCACCAACGGCGGCGTGATCCTGGTGCAGACCGCGGTCAAACCCACCCCCACCATTTCCAAAGAGCAGGAAAGCGTCAATTTGAAGACCGGGGAAACCGTCACCCTCACCGGCGCCGGACGGCACGATCCCTGCATCGTCCACCGGGCGCGTGTGGTGGCGGACGCTATGATCGCCCTGGTCCTGGCGGATCTTCTCGCCCGCCGGTTCGGCACGGATTGGATGCGGAGCGAATAAATGAAATACGGACTGATCGGGGAGAAACTGGGGCATAGCTTTTCCCCGGAGATTCACCGGGCCCTGGGCGGCTACGACTACGAGCTGCGGGAATTGACCCGGGAGGAGCTTCCCGCCTTTTTCGCCGCGCGGGCTTTTGCGGGGATCAATGTCACCATCCCTTACAAAGAGGAGGTCATTCCCCTACTGGACGAGGTGGACGGCGCCGCCCGCGCCATCGGCGCGGTGAACACCGTGGTGAACCGGGGCGGCAGACTGTGCGGCTATAATACGGATTTTGACGGGATGCGGGACCTGCTGTCCTTCGCCGGGATCGATCCCGCGGACAAGAAGGTCCTCATCGCCGGCTCCGGCGGCACCTCCAAAACCGCCGAGGCGGCAGTCCGTTCCCTGGGCGCCCGGGCGGTGTACCGGGTCTCCCGGTCGGGCGCGGACGGACTGATCACTTATGAACAGGCGAGCCGGGAGCACGGGGACGCCGGAGTCTGGATCAACGCCACCCCCTGCGGGATGTACCCCAACGCCGGGGTCAGCCCCGTGGATCTGTCGGCGTATCCCCATTTGTCCGGCGTCGTGGACGCGGTCTACAACCCCCTGCGCACCCGCTTCGTTTTGCGGGCGAAAAAACAAGGGATCCCCGCCGCGGGCGGACTTTTTATGCTGGTCGCTCAGGCGGCGCGGGCGGTGGAGCGCTTCACCGGAAAAGCCGTTCCCGAAAGCGCGGTGGAGAAAACCTACCGGGACCTGGTCCGGCAAAAGGAAAACCTGGTCCTGATCGGGATGCCCGGCAGCGGCAAATCCACCCTGGGCAGGCTTTGCGCCGAAAAACTGGGCAGGGCCTTTTACGACGCCGACGCGGTCCTGACGGAAAAAACGGGGATGACCCCCGCCGCCTTCATCCGCGAGCGGGGGGAAGAGGCGTTCCGGGATGAGGAGGAGGCGGTCCTTCGGACCCTGTCCGCCGAAACCGGCTGCGTCATCGCCACCGGCGGCGGCGCCGTCCTCCGGGAAGAAAACGTTTTGAATCTGAAGGGAAACGGGAAGCTTGTCTTTCTGGATCGAAGTCCCGATTCCCTGCCCGTCACCCTCGACAGGCCCCTGTCCTGTGACCGGGAGAAGCTGTTGGCGCTGTATGAGACCCGCCTGCCTCTGTACCGGGGCGCGGCGGACGCGATCCTTCCCTGCGGGACGGATACAGACGCGAACGTGAAAGCCATTCTTGAGGTATGGAACGCATGAAACTATTGATCCTGAACGGCCCCAATCTGAATATGCTGGGCGTGCGGGAGCCGGAGATCTACGGCTCCGACAGCTATGCCGAGCTCTGCCGCCGCGTCACGGAACACGCCGAGAGGCGCGGCGCGGACATTGAGATCTTCCAGTCCAACCACGAAGGGGAGCTGGTGGATCAGATCCAGGCGGCGTACGGCAAAGCGGACGGCATCGTCATCAATCCCGCCGCCTACACCCACACCAGCGTCGCCATCCTGGACGCCCTGAAGGCGGTGGGGATCCCTACGGTGGAGGTCCACCTGTCCGACGTGACGAAAAGGGAGGATTTCCGGCAGGTGAGCTACGTGCGGCTCTACGCGGAAAAAACCGTTATGGGCAAAGGGATTGAAGGCTATCTGGAAGCTATGGATTACCTGGTGGAGAAATACGGATGATCCGCCGCGTCTACCCCGGCGCGGCGGGGGGGATCGTTCCGGCGCCTCCCTCCAAATCCGCCGCCCACCGGCTCCTCATCGGCGCCGCCCTGGCGAAGGGCAAAAGCCGGATCGAGGGCGTGGCACTGTCCCGGGACGTGGAAGCCACCCTGGCGGGGCTTGCCGCCCTGGGCGCTGACATCCGTTTGGAAAAGGGCGCGGCTGAAGTCCGCGGCGTCGACTTTGCCGTACCGGCGCGCGCAGGAATCCTGCCCTGCGGGGAGAGCGGCAGGACCCTGCGGTTTCTTTTGCCCCTCTGCCTTACGCGGGGAGAGAAAATGACCCTGACGGGCACGGAGCGCCTCTTTGCCCGGGGCTTGTCCGTCTATGAGGATCTCTGCCGGGAAAAGGGCATTCTCTTCCGGCAGGAAAAGGACCGCGTCACCGTGAAGGGACGGCTTGCCCCCGGTGTCTACGCCCTGCCGGGGGACGTTTCCAGCCAGTTCGTCACCGGGCTTCTCTTCGCCCTGCCTCTGCTGGCGGGGGACAGCGAGATCCGGCTCACCACCGCCCTGCAAAGCGGACCCTATCTGGACCTGACCCTCGCCGCCTTGACCGCCTTCGGGGTCCGGATCCATCGTCCCGATGAAAAAATCTTCCTCGTCCCCGGCAATCAGCGGTATACCCCCCGGGATCTTCCGGTGGAGGGGGACTGGTCCAACGCCGCCTTCCTTTTGGCGCTGGACAGTCTCGGGGGCGCCGTCACCGTCACCGGGCTGGAGGAAAACAGCGCTCAGGGGGACAGGGTCTGCCGGGCGTATCTGGAAGCCCTGCGGAAGGGCGCGCCGCTCCTTGACGTTTCCGATTGCCCCGATCTCGCCCCCGTTTTGATGACTTGCGCCGCTCTTCGTCACGGTGCGGTCCTCACGGGCACGGCGCGGCTGAAGATCAAGGAGAGCGACCGGGGCGCGGTCATGGCGAAGGAGCTTGCCAAGTGCGGAGCCGACGTCACGGTGGAGGCGGACCGGATCCTCATTTCTCCCGCGCCCCTCCACCCGCCGCAAACGCCCCTTTGCGGACACAACGACCACCGGGTGGTTATGGCGCTCACCGTCCTGCTCACCGTTCTGGGCGGAGAGATCACGGACTGTGAGGCGGTGGCGAAAAGCTGGCCCGATTTTTTTGACGTGCTGGATGAAATAGGAGTGAAAACCGTTGAAACTGACCAAGGATAAAACCATCCTCATTGTGGGACTGGGGCTTCTGGGCGGCAGCTACGCCCGGGCGCTCACCCGGCGGGGATATCGCGTCACCGCCATCACCCGTTCCCAAAGCTCCATCGACTACGCGCTGAAGGAGGGCATCATCGCGGCGGGCAGCGCCAGCCCCGACGAAGCGCTCATCCGGGAAGCGGACCTGGCTGTCTTCGCCCTCTATCCCCACGTGTTTCTGGAATGGATCGAACGCTTCGGCGCCTTCTTCCGTCCCGGAACGATCCTCACCGACGTCACCGGCGTCAAGGGCGCGGTGATAGAGAAGGTGCGGGAAATGCTCCCCGAGGGGGTGGAGTTCATCGCCGCCCACCCTATGGCGGGCAGGGAGGTCTGCGGCGTGGAGAACAGCACCGACGCCATCTTCCGCGGCGCCAACTACATCGTGGTGCCAACGGAGAAAAACACGCCCGGCGCCGTTGAGTTGTGCCGGGATCTTGGAAAAACGCTTGGCTTTGAGCGCGTTTCGGAGCTGACGCCGGAAAAGCACGATGAAATGATCGCCTTTCTCTCCCAGCTCACTCACTGCATCGCCGTTTCCCTTATGTGCGCCAACGACGATCCGGACCTGGCGGACTACACCGGCGACTCCTTCCGGGATCTCACCCGCATCGCCCGGATCAACGAGGAGATGTGGTCGGAGCTGTTCCTGCTGAACCGCCCCGCCCTTTTGAGGGAAATGGACGCTTTCCGGGATCGTTTTGAGGAATTGTATCACGCCATAGAGTCCGGCGATACGGCGCGTATGAAGGATATGATGAAAGAGTCCACCCGGCGCCGGGCATTATTTGATAAGAGGTAGCGGTATGATGAATTTGGATTTCCTGCGGCAGCTTCCCGTCCCGCAGGAGGTAAAACGGGAATTACCCCTGACACTGGAAATGGAGGAGGTCCGGGACAAACGGGCGGAAGAGATTCGGAAGATCTTCACCGGGGAATCGGATAAGTTTCTGTTGGTCATCGGTCCCTGCAGCGCCGACAACAGCGAAGCGGTACTGGATTATATGGGACGGCTGCGCCGTGTCGCCGACGAGGTAGAGGACAGGATCCTCATTATCCCCCGGGTCTATACCAACAAACCCCGGACCACCGGAGACGGCTACAAGGGAATGCTCCATCAGCCCGACCCGAAGTCCAAGCCCGATATGTATAAGGGGATCGTTGCCATCCGGGAACTGCACCTCGCCGCCCTGCGGGATCTGGGCTTCACCTGCGCGGATGAAATGCTTTACCCCGAAAACCACGGCTATCTGTCGGATCTTTTGGCGTATGTGGCAGTGGGCGCCCGGAGCGTAGAGGATCAACAGCACCGCCTCACCGCCTCCGGTCTGGAGGAGCCGGTGGGCATGAAAAATCCCACCGGCGGCCAGTGGGATGTGATGCTCAACGCCATTCACGCCGCCCGATCCTCCCATACCTTCATCTACCGGGGCTGGGAATGTACCAGCAAGGGCAACCCCCTCGCCCACGCCATCCTCCGGGGCTATGTGGATTCCCGGGGACGCTGTGAGCCAAACTACCACTATGAAAACCTGACGGAGCTGTACTATCTGTTTGAGGAAGCGCAAATGCCGCCCCTGGCGCTGGTGGACGTGAACCACGCCAATTCCGGCAAGCAGTACCTGGAGCAGATCCGCATCGCCCGGGACGTGGTTTACAGCCGGAATCACAACGACCACATCCGCCGTATGGTGAAGGGTCTTATGATCGAAAGCTACGTCGAGGACGGCGCCCAGAGAATCGGAGAAAACGTCTTCGGCAAGTCCATCACCGACCCCTGCCTGGGCTGGGATAAGAGCTATGATCTCATCCTTCGCTTAGCGGACGAACTGGAATAAGCCTGCCGCCCCGGGTCGGCGAAGGTCCCCCGGTCATAGAAAAAAGCGGAGACAAGCTGTTGCTTGTCTCCGCTTTTTGTTTTGTTCTTACAGGTTGTAATATTTCTCGAATTCCGCGGGGGTGGGGATCTTCGCCAGCTCGGCGGTCTCCGCCCGCTTGGTCTTGATGAAGTTGGCGATCAGCTCCTCGGGGAAGACGCCGCCCTCCGTCAGGAAAGCGTGATCCGCCTCCAGGGCGTTCAGCGCCTCGTCCAGAGAGACGGGCAGACCCTTCAGCTTCTTCTTCTCCTCCTCGGGGAGGTTGTACAGGTTCACGTCGTAGGGACCCCAGCCGTTGGCGTGGGGGTCGATCTTGTTCTTGATCCCGTCCAGACCCGCCATAAGGATGGCGGCGTAGCAGAAGTAGGGGTTGCAGGTGGCGTCGGGATTCCGCAGCTCAAAGCGGCGTTCCTTGGGATCCTTGGCGTAGGCGGGGATGCGGATGACCGCGGAGCGGTTGGAGGTGGCGTAGCCCACGGTGACCGGCGCCTCGTATCCCGGCACCAGGCGCTTGAAGGAGTTGGTGCTGGGGTTGGTGATGGCGCAGAGGGCGCCGATGTGCTTCAAAAGACCGCCCATAAAGTAGTGGGCTTTCTTGCTGAGCCGGGCATAGCCCTTGTCGTCGGCAAAGACCGGCTCGCCCTTTTTCAGCAACAGCATATGTACGTGCATCCCGCTGCCCGCCTCCCCGTAAATGGGCTTGGGCATCAAGGTCGCGCTCTTGCCGTATTTGGCGGCGGTGTTCTTGATGATGTATTTTACCGTCATGGTGGCGTCCGCCATCTTGCTCATCTCGCCCAGAAGCGGCTCGATCTCAAACTGACCGGAGGCGGCGACCTCCGGATGATGGTACTTCACGGGAATGCCCGCTTCCTCCATAAGCATACACATCTCGGAGCGGATCTCGTAGGAGGCGTCGTAGGGCTTGGCGATGTGATACGCCTTCTGCTTCGGCACGATGTGCCCCAGCCCCTGGTTCATACTGTTCCAGTAGGACTGCTCCGCGTCCAGGGTGTAGGCGTTGGTGTTGGCGCCCACTTCCCAGCCCACGTTGTCGAACAGATAAAACTCGAATTCCGGCAGGATGAGCATGGTGTCCGCGATGCCGGTCTTTCTCATATACGCTTCCGCGGCGAGGGTGATGTTCCGGGGATACTGCGCCAGGGGACGGTTCTCCGGGTTGTCGATGATCATGGCGTTGCCGCTCATAGTCAGGGTCTTCACCTCGCAGAAGGGGTCGATCATAGCGGTGTCGGGATCGGGGATAAAGACCATGTCGCTCTTCTCCACCACGGCGTAGCCGTAGTTGGAAGCGTCAAAGCCGATGCCCTTCTTCATGGTTTCTTCGGAAAATGCGCCCGCGGGAATGGTCACGTGGCGGAATTGTCCGTTGATGTCCACCATTTTGAAGTCGACCATTTTGATGTCTTCGTCCCGGATGCGTTTCATGATGGCCTGGATCTTATTCGGTTTATTTGGCATAGCTTGTTCTCCGTTTCATTTTTAGTATTTTTTTTATACTATTCTGTATTATAACATACGCTTCCGGATAAATCAAGACAAGTCGCGTTTTTTTCGTCGTTATTCCGAGATCTCCTTCCAAAACGCCTTGAACGCCGTGGGCAGGGCGATCTCGTTTCTCAATTCCTCAGGCGTTTTCCACAAAAAACCGGGGGCTTCTGTTTCCGCTTCCGCCCGGTAGCTTGTCATGTCCCAGATCAGGTGGGTGAAAACGTGTTTCGCTTTTTTCCCCGGAGAGAAGGAAAGGACCGTAAGCCCCTGCTTTTCCAAAAAAGCGAGGGCTTCTTTTTTCGTCAAATGCCCATCAATGCCCGGAAATTCAAACAGCCCGTGCAAAAGCCCGGACTCCGTTCTTTGCCGCACGGCGTATTTTCCGCCGCAGCGCAGAAGAAACACCGTTTTGGGACAAACCCTCTTTTCCTTTGCCGGGGCGCGGTAGGGGATGCGGTCCCAGGAGCCGTCCCGGCAGGCACGGCAGCTTTCCCGCGCGGGGCAGTCGCCGCATTTGGGCGCGCCCCCCGGGAGGCAAAGGACCTCTCCCAGCTCCATCAGCCCTTCCGTTAAGTCCCCCGCGTCCGTGCCGGCGGGATAGACCGCCTTCAGCTTTTCCGCAACGTCTTTTCTGGTTTTGGGGTCCAGCACGTCCCGTTCATCCCCGGTGATCCGGGCGATCACCCGAAGCACGTTCCCGTCCACCGCCGGTTCCGGCAGTCCGAAGGCAATGGAGGCGATGGCGCCGGCGGTATATGCCCCGATCCCCGGCAGGGACAGAAGCGCCTCATAGTCGCCCGGCACCTTGCCCCCGTGGCGCTCTACCATAATCCCAGCCGCTTTTTTCAGGTTCCGCGCCCGGGAGTAATAGCCCAGCCCCTCCCAGAGCTTCAGGAGCTTTTCCTCCGGACAGGCGGCAAGGGCGTTCACCGTGGGCAATTCTTTCACAAAGCGGTAGTAGTAGGGGATCACCGCCTCGATCCGGGTCTGCTGGAGCATGATCTCGCTCACCCAGATCCGGTAAGGGTCCCGTCCCTCCCGGAAGGGGAGCGCCCGCCGGTTCGCCCGGTACCAGGGCAGAATGAGACGAGGCAGATCTCTCATTTGTACGCCTTGGGGAAGTTCCAGTGGAAGATCGCCGCCAGCACCCGCAGGACCGTTACGGTCACGACCGTGAGCAGGACGCACCAGAACTCCTCCACCCTCGCGTACAGGTACAGCGTCACGTAAAGGACCGCCCCCGCGATGGTGGCGATGGCGTACACGTGCTTGGTGAAAATGGAGGGGATCTCGTCCAGGAGGATATCCCGGAGAATGCCCCCGCCGATCCCCGTGGTCATCCCGATGAACACCAGAAAAAAGGCGTTGTCCTGAAAGCCCTTGGAGAGGGCGGTGTTGATCCCCAGTACCGTAAAGGCGCCCAATCCCACGGCGTCGATGAAGTTCAAAATGAAGTCCCAATGGCGGTGTTTCTGTTGGAAAAAGTGCTGAAAAAAGTGCGCGATGAGGAAGATGACCAGGGACGAGAGCGCGGAAACGATGATGAAAGCGGGGTCCTGGAACATGGACGGAGGCAGATTGGACAGGAGGATATCCCGGATGATACCGCCCCCCAGGCCCGTGACCGCCGCCACGAACATCACCCCGAAGAGATCCAGCTTCTTCCTGATGGCGGCGGCCGCGCCGGAGATCCCGCAGGCGCCCACGCCCACCAGCGCCAGAACATAAATGGTCAGTTCGATCTTCGTCATAGTTACTCCAATATTCCATTTGTGTAAGGACAAGAATTTTCCCTGAGAAACCACATCCATTATACCTTAAGTCTGCGACGAAAGCCGCAGTGGGGCAAGACCCCGGAACGCGGAGCGTTTCACGCATGATATTATACCATACCGCCGCCGATTTGCAACTGTTCCGCCCCGATTCTCTTTTTTTGAAAAAAAACTTGCGCTCGGGCAAAAAGTATGTTACAATACCTTCCACGCCGGTGTGATGGAATTGGCAGACGTGCAAGACTCAAAATCTTGTGTCCGCGAGGACGTGCGGGTTCGACCCCCGCCACCGGCACCAGCAAACAACCACCCCCGC
>JAGDAA010000051.1 GCA_017959745.1 Clostridia bacterium | reverse complement strand
CCCTGGACCGTCCGGATCTGTTCTTTACGGAGGAAACGCCCATCCACACCTCCAGCCCCTATTCCTCCTCCAAGGCGGGGGCGGATCTATTGGTGATGGCGTATCACCGCACCTTCGGCCTGCCGGTGACCATCTCCCGCTGTTCCAACAACTACGGGCCCTATCATTTCCCGGAGAAGCTCATTCCCTTAATGATCGCCAACGCCCTGGCGGATAAGCCTCTGCCTGTGTACGGCGAGGGGATCAATGTGCGGGACTGGCTCTACGTGGAGGATCACTGCCGCGCCATCGATTTGATCATCCACAAGGGCAGCGTGGGCGAGGTCTACAACGTGGGCGGTCACAATGAGATGCGCAACATTGACATCGTCAAGCTCATCTGTAAGGAACTGGGCAAGCCGGAAAGTCTCATCACCCACGTCACCGATCGGAAGGGACACGATATGCGCTACGCCATCGACCCCACCAAGATCCACCGGGAACTGGGCTGGCTGCCGGAGACCAAATTCGCCGACGGCATCAAAAAGACCATCCGGTGGTACCTGGATAACCGGGACTGGTGGGAGGAGATCATCTCCGGCGAATACCAGAATTACTACGAAAAAATGTACGGAAACCGATAAAACGCAACGGAGGACAAGGTCATGTCAGAATTCAACGGAGCAACCCTTTTGATCACCGGCGGCACCGGCTCGTTCGGTTCCACGGTCTTAAAGCACTTTTTAACATCCGATATCGGAGAGATCCGCATTTTCAGCCGGGATGAAAAGAAGCAGGACGATATGCGCCACGATCTGCAGGCGCGCTACCCCGAGCACGCGGGCAAGGTCCAGTTCTACATCGGCGATGTGCGGGATCCCCGCAGCGTGGCGGACGCTATGCCCGGCGTGGACTACATCTTCCACGCGGCGGCGCTGAAGCAGGTCCCCTCCTGCGAGTTTTTCCCCATGCAGGCGGTGAAGACCAACGTGGAAGGGACGGACAACGTCCTCCATGCCGCCATCGACGCCGGCGTCAAGCGGGTGGTGTGCCTCTCCACGGATAAAGCCGCTTACCCCATCAACGCCATGGGCATCTCCAAAGCTATGATGGAGCACGTGATCTACGCCAACGCCCGGGTCGCCGCGGAACGGGGCGGCACCGTCATCTGCTGCACCCGCTACGGCAACGTTATGTGCAGCCGCGGCTCGGTCATCCCGCTGTTCATCGATCAGATTCGCGCCGGTGCGCCCATCACCATTACCAACCCCGCCATGACCCGGTTCCTTATGAACCTGGACGAGGCGGTGGACCTGGTGCGCTTTGCCTTCAACCACGCCAATCCCGGCGATCTGTTCATTCAGAAAGCGGACGCCTCCACCATCGGCGATCTGGCGAAGGGCGTGCAAAAGCTCTTCGGCGATACCGGCACCAACATCATCGGCACCCGCCACGGAGAAAAACTGTACGAGACCCTTATGACCCGGGAAGAGCGGCTTCGCTCCGAGGATATGGGACATTATTTCCGCGTCGCCGCCGACAACCGCGACCTCAATTACGACAAGTTTTTCGTCAAAGGTCAGGTTATGACCGAGGCGGAGGAGAGCTACACCAGCCACAACACCACCCTTTTGGACGTGGACGGCGTGGTGAACAAGATCCTCACCACGGACTACGTGCGGGAGGCTCTGGGGAAATAAATGCGGTCCCTGCTTGTGGTGGGCGCCGGGTCCTTCTCCGTCGAGGCGGAGGAACTGGCGCGTCTCGCCGGCTATGACGATATCGCCTTCCTGGACGATCATCCCGAAAGCGCCTGCTGCCAGAGAGTGATCGGCGCCATTGCCGATATGGGATCGTTTCGGGACCGGTGCGGGGAAGGGATCGTCGCTTTGGGGGACAATCGAGACAGGCTGAGACTGCACCGGGAACTGAAACGCTGCGGCTATACGGTCCCGATCCTTGTGCATCCCGCGTCCTACGTCAGTCCGGACGCTGTGCTTTCCCCGGGCTGCATCGTCCGTGCCAAAGCGGTGGTCAGCCGCTTCGCCCGGCTCGGCGAAGCCGTGATCATCAACGCGGGCGCCCTGATCGACCACCACGTGGTTCTGGGGGACGGATGCCACGTTCTCCCGGGCGCCGTGGTGCGAAACAAGGCGCGTGTGGAAGCGTTGACAAGAGTGGAAAGCCTCACTTTGATACAATAACGATATACAGAGGGAAGAGAATATGAACGCTGAATGGAAAAACAACGGAAAATTGAAACTCCTCATCATTGTGGGGACTCGCCCGGAGATCATCCGGCTCGCCGCGGTCATCAAAAAGTGCCGCCGGTATTTTGACACCATCCTGGCGCACACCGGTCAGAATTACGATTACAACCTGAACGGCGTTTTCTTCAAGGATCTGGAACTTGCCGATCCCGAGGTGTATATGGAGGCCGTGGGGCAGGACCTGGGCGAGACCATGGGCAATATCATCGCCAAGTCCTATCAGCTGATGGTCGCGCTCAAGCCCGACGCCGTTCTCGTTCTTGGAGACACGAACTCCTGCCTTTCCGTCATCGGCGCGAAACGCCTTCACATCCCCATTTTCCATATGGAAGCGGGCAACCGCTGCAAGGATGAATGCCTGCCGGAGGAAACCAACCGCCGCATCGTGGACATCATTTCCGATGTGAACCTGGCGTATTCCGAGCACGCCCGCCGGTACCTGGCGGACTGCGGATTGCCCAAGGAGCGCACCTACGTCACCGGCTCGCCCATGGCGGAGGTCCTGCGGATGAACCTGGAGAAGATCCAAAAATCCGATATCCACGCCCGCTTAGGGCTAAAGAAGGGCGAATACATCCTGCTCTCCGCCCACCGGGAGGAGAACATCGACACGGAAAAAAACTTTTTGTCCCTCTTTACCGCCATCAATCAAATGGCGCAGAAGTACGATCTGCCCATCCTCTACTCCTGCCATCCCCGGAGCAGAAAGCGCCTGGAGGCGTCCGGCTTCAAGCTGGATCCCCGGGTCATTCAGCACGAACCGCTCGGCTTCCACGACTATAACTGCTTGCAGATGAACGCCTTTGCCGGGGTTTCGGACAGCGGCACCCTGCCGGAGGAAAGCAGCTTCTTCACCTCCGTGGGCCATCCCTTCCCGGCGGTGTGCATCCGCACCTCCACCGAGCGCCCGGAGGCGCTGGACAAGGGTTGCTTCATCCTTTCCGGGATCGACACGAAGGGATTGCTTCAGGCTGTGGATACCGCCGTAGAGATGGTGAAGAACGGCGACGACGGGATTCCCGTGCCCGATTACGTGGATGAAAACGTTTCCGACAAGGTGGTCAAGATCATTCAATCCTACGTGGGCGTTGTGAACAAGATGGTCTGGAGAAAAGACGGATGACCAACCCGCAGAGCGTTTTATTGGGCCTTTTGTCCAGGGCGCTCTTCGGCGGGGAGACAGAGCTTCCCGAAACGGATTGGGAGGTGGTACTCTCCGAAGCGTCGGCGCAGACGGTGATCGCCCTGGCGCACAGCGCCATCCCGAAGGATCTGCTTTCCGGGGACGAGGCGGCGCGCTGGGAGCAGAAAGCCGTCGCCGCTGTCGGGAACAGCATCCGCGTCACCTGTCAGCACGAGGCGCTCCACACCTGGCTCACCGAAAGCGAGATCCCTTACGTGGTTCTGAAGGGCTGCTCTTCCGCCCATTACTATCCGGAGCCGCTCCTGCGCGCCATGGGGGACGTGGACTTTCTGGTCCCGAAGGAATGCCTCCCGGCGGCGGGCGCGCTGTTGGGAAAAAACGGCTTTGAGGCGTGGAAAGAGGAGCACGGCACTCATATCGTCTACCGGCGATCCGGCGTGAGCTACGAAATGCATTTTGATCTGCCGGGGATGCCCAAGGGCAGGCCCGGGAAAGTGATTCGGACATATTTTTCGGATATCTACGAAAAGGCCGTGACCGTCAAGGCGGACCAGGGAGAGGTGATCTTGCCCTCCCTTTTCCACCACGGCTTGATCCTCCTGCTCCACAGCTGTCATCACCTGACGGGAGAGGGGATCGGACTGAGGCACCTCTGTGACTGGGCGGTCTTTGAAAGCTCCCTGTCGGAAGAAGCCTTCCGGGAGACGTTTGAGGAAAAACTCCGGGCGGTGGGCCTCTGGACCTTCGCCCGGGTCCTGACAAGGGTCTGCATCCGGTACCTCGCCGCGCCGGAACGGGCGTGGGCAACGTGCGATGCGGCTTTGGCGGACGCCCTGGCGGAGGATATTTTATTCGGCGGGAACTTCGGCAAGAAGGACAGCGCCCGCGCCATGGAAAGCCACCTGATCTCCGACCGCGGCAAGAGCGGCGTGGGGAAGACCGGTATGGGCACTCAGTTCTTCCGCTCGGTGAACGAGGTGATCCGCAGTCAGTGGGCGCCCGCCCGCCGCCACGGGATCCTGCTTCCCGCGGGCTGGGTGTACTTCGGCTGTCGGAGACTGTTTCGCGAATGGACCGGAAAACGGACGAAAACCGAGATCGGGCGCACCCTGAAGGACGCGTCCCGGCGTCGGGACCTGTACCGGGAATTGAAACTATATGAAGGGGAAGAAGAATGAACATACTCGTGACCGGCTCGGCGGGCTTTGTCGGGCGCAATCTGGTGGAGAACCTGAAAAACATCCGGGACGGCAAGAACCGCACCCGCCCGGGTCTTTCCATTGACAAGATCTTTGAATACGACCTGGATTCCACGCCGGAGGAACTGGACGCCTACTGCCGGGACGCAGATTTTGTATTCAACCTGGCGGGCGTCAATCGCCCCAAGGATCCGGCGGAGTTTCGCGCGGGCAACTTCGGCTTTGCCTCCGTTCTGCTGGAGACCTTGAAAAAACACGGCAACACCTGCCCGATTATGCTTTCCTCGTCCATCCAGGCGACCCTGCAGGGCCGCTTCGGCACCAGTGAATACGGCCTTTCCAAAAAGGCCGGGGAGGATCTGTTTTTCAACTACGCCGGGGAGACCGGCGCCAGGGTCCTGGTCTACCGTTTCCCGAATCTGGTGGGCAAATGGGTGCGCCCCAATTACAACAGCGCCGTAGGCACCTTCTGCAACAACATCGCCAACGATCTGCCCATCACCGTCAACGATCCGTCGGTGGAGTTGGAATTGCTCTTCATCGATGATCTGGTGGAGGAAATGTTCGACGCGCTGGAGGGGAAGGAGCATCACTGCGAGTTTGACGGGATCGACACCGTTCTGACCGAGAATGGCAAATACTGCGCCTGCCCCGCCACCCACAAGGCGACCCTGGGCTATATCGTGGAATGCCTCCACACCTTCCGCGATCAGCCGAAGACCCTCGTTATGCCGGCGATCCCCGACGGCAGCTTTGAAAAGAAACTGTATTCTATGTATCTGTCCTACCTGCCCAAGGAGAAGGTGGCTTTTGATCTGAAAATGAACTGCGACGACCGGGGCTCCTTCACCGAACTGCTGAAGACCGTGGATCACGGGCAGTTCTCCGTGAACGTCAGCAAACCCGGCATCACCAAGGGGCAGCATTGGCACAATTCCAAGTGGGAATTCTTCATCGTCGTGTCCGGGCACGGGCTCATTCAGGAGCGCCGGATCGGCAGCGATGAGATCTTGGAGTTTGAGGTTTCCGGCGAGAGGATCCAGGCGGTCCATATGCTCCCCGGCTACACGCACAATATCATCAACCTGAGCGATACCGAAAACCTCGTCACCCTTATGTGGGCGAATGAGATCTTCAACCCCAATAA
Organism: Clostridia bacterium; assembly: GCA_017959745.1. Classification (GTDB taxonomy): domain Bacteria; phylum Bacillota; class Clostridia; order Oscillospirales; family SIG627; genus RGIG5579. Next base: position 5,252 of record JAGDAA010000051.1, on the reverse strand, counting down.
GCCCGACACCTTCGGAGAGAGTGTGTAAGTATGAATAAGACAAAAATCGACCTCGCGGGGAAGACGATCCTGGTCACCGGGAACGCCGGCTTCATCGGCGCCCGTTTGACGGAGCGCCTTTTGGCGATGGACGCCGCTATGACCGTGGTGGGCGTGGACAACGTCAATGATTACTACGATACGGCGCTCAAGGAGTACCGGCTCGCCCGCCTGGAGATGCTTTCCGCCGGGAGTGTGAGCGACTACGCCTTTTACCGGGGCAGTATCGCGGATAAAAAGCTCATCGACGGGCTGTTCGCAAAATACCGCTTCGACGTCGTCGTCAACCTGGCGGCGCAGGCGGGCGTGCGTTACAGCATCGACCACCCGGACGTGTATATCGAGTCCAACCTCATCGGCTTTTACAATATCCTGGAGGCGTGCCGCCACTCCTACGACGGCGGCGCGAAGGGTGTGGCGCATCTGGTTTACGCCTCCTCCTCTTCCGTTTACGGCGGCAACAAAAAGGTGCCCTTCAGCACCGAGGACCGGGTGGACAATCCCGTCTCCCTGTACGCCGCCACCAAAAAATCCAATGAGCTTCTGGCGCACGCTTACAGCAAGCTGTACGATATTCCCTCCACCGGTCTGCGCTTTTTTACCGTATACGGCGAAGCGGGCCGTCCCGATATGTTTTATTTTTCCGCCACCCAGAAGCTTCTGCGCGGGGAGATCATCAAGATCTTCAACTACGGGAACTGCAAGCGGGATTTCACTTACGTGGACGATATTGTGGAGGGTGTTCTCCGTGTGATGGGGGGCGCCCCCGCCCGGGAGAAGGGAGAGGACGGCTTGCCCGTTCCGCCCTACGCGGTCTACAACATCGGCGGCGGCCAGCCGGAAAACCTTCTGGATTTCATCAACGTTCTGCAGGAGGAGTTGGTCCGGGCAGGCGTTTTGCCCGCGGACTTCGACTTTGAAGCCCACAAGGAGCTGGTGCCCATGCAGCCCGGTGACGTCCCCGTGACCTTTGCCGACGCCCAAGGCCTGGAGCGGGACTATGGCTTTACTCCCCGTGTGGGCATCCGGGAAGGCCTGCGCCGTTTCTGTGAATGGTATAAACAATACTACGGGTGATCGCCCGTTTCCGCTCATTTCTACAATAAAGAGGATACTGCTATGATCAAATCATCCGACCGACTGGAACATGTCCACTCCGATATCCGCGGGCCCTTGTATGAAGAGGCGCTGCGTTTGGAATCGGAAGGGACGAACATTTTGAAACTGAACACGGGCAACCCCGGCCGCTTCGGCTTTACGCTGCCCAATTCCGTGCGCCAGGCGCTGGCGCTTCACATCGACGAGGCGGTCCCCTACTGCGACGTGCGCGGTATGAAGGATGCCCGAAACGTGATCTGCACCTATCACATCGGGCGGGGCCTGCAGGGTATTTTGCCCAACGACGTCTTCATCTGCAACGGGGTCAGTGAGGCGGCGAGTATGATTATGAGCGCCCTGGTCGGCACCGGGGACGAGGTGCTTTTGCCCTCCCCCTGCTACTCCCTGTGGAGCAATACCACCTACCTTTCCGGCGGAAAGGCGGTGTTCTATCGTTGTGACCCGGACAACGGGTGGAACCCGGATATCGACGACGTAAAGGCAAAGGTGACCGAGCGCACCAAGGCGATCCTCGTCATCAACCCCAACAACCCCACCGGCGCGGTATACAGCCACGAGACCCTTTTAGCGCTGGCGGACGTCGCCCGGCAGCATCACCTGGTCATCCTGGCGGATGAGATCTACGACCGGCTCGTTATGGATGAGCTGCACCACGAATCCATGGGCGCCATCGCCCCGGATGTGCCCTGCGTGACCTTCAACGGACTTTCCAAGAGCCATATCATCTGCGGCTTCCGCTGCGGCTGGATGGTCTTCTCCGGACCCAAAGGAGAGCTGGACGCCGTTCAGGGCGGCGTGATGAAACTGGCGGCTATGCGCCTCTGCGGCAACGCTTTGACCCAGCTGGTCATCCCCGCGGCGCTGGTGGACAGTGAAAGCACCCATGAGATGCTCATTCCCGGCGGGCGGCTCTATGAACAGCGAAAAGCCACCTGTGAGGGGCTGGATAAGATCGAAGGGGTGGATTACGTGGCCAACAAAGCCGCCTTTTACCTCTTCCCACGCATCCGGAAGGAGATGTTTGACTTTGAAAACGCGCGGGACTTCGCTATGAAGTTCCTCCATGAAGAGCACATCCTGGTGATCCCCGGGAACGGCTTTGACTGGCATGAGGATCTGCGCTTCCGCATCGTGATGCTTCCCGAAGCGGGCGTCCTTGCCAAGGCGATGAACGATCTCAAGCATTTCCTGAATCATCACCGGGTAAAATAATAAGATTCCAGGGAAGCACGAGGAGGACCTAAATGGAGATTCAAAAGAAATATGAATACTGGCTCCGAAACGTCAGAGAAGAGGATCTTGCTGCGGAGCTTGCCGCCATGGATGATAAGACGAAGGAGGACGCCTTTTATCGTGATCTCGCCTTCGGTACCGCCGGGATCCGGGGTACCCTGGGCGCCGGCACCAACCGTATGAACGTTTACACCGTAGGCAGAGCGAGCCAGGGTATGGCGTCATATCTCGCGGACCACTTCGCCGAGCCCAGCGTCGCCATCGGCTACGATTCCCGGATCAAGAGCGATCTGTTCGCCGAAACGGCGGCGGCGGTCTTTGCCGCCAACGGTGTTGCGGTCCATCTGTACCCCGCCCTGATGCCGGTGCCTCTGGTCTCCTTTGCCGTGCGTGCGCTGGGTACCTCCGGCGGCGTTATGGTCACCGCCTCCCATAATCCCTCTCAATACAACGGCTACAAGGCCTACGGACCCGACGGTTGTCAGATCACCTCCGACGCCGCCGTGGAGATCCAGGCGAATATCGATAAGACCGATCCCTTCAGGGACGTAAAGTCCGTGCCGTTCGAGGAAGCCGTGAAAACGGGCAAGGTGAAGATGATCGACGATTCCGTTCTCACCGCCTTTATCGAGCGGGTGAAGCGGGAGTCCGTCCTTTTCGGGGACGAGGTGGATCGGGACGTGGCGATCGTGTATTCCCCCCTGAACGGCGCGGGACGCGTCCCCGTGACCCGCATTTTGCGGGAGACCGGCTTTACCAACGTCACCGTGGTGAAGGAGCAGGAGGAGCCGGACGGCCGCTTCCCCACCTGTCCCTATCCCAACCCCGAGATCCGGGAGGCCATGGAATTAGGGCTCTCCTACTGCGAAAAGACAGGCGCGGATATCCTCATCGCCACCGATCCGGACTGCGACCGCTGCGGCATCGCTGTCCGGGGCAAAAACGGGTATGAGCTTATCAGCGGCAACAACGTGGGCGTTTTGCTTCTGGACTTCATCTGCGCCCAGAGAGCCAAACACGGAAAGATGCCCGCTGATCCGGTATTCGTCAAGACCATTGTCACCACGGACCTGGGGCAGAAGATCGCCGCCAAATACGGCGTTGCCACCAGAAACGTCCTCACCGGCTTCAAGTACATCGGCGACGTGATCGCCGGTCTGGAGGAGCAGGGCAGGGCGGATGCCTATATTTTCGGCTACGAGGAATCCTACGGATACCTGACGGGTCCCTACGTCCGGGACAAGGACGCGGTGGACGCCGCCTTTATGATCTGCGAAATGTTCGCTTACTACAAGACCCGGGGCATATCTCTTCCGGATCGTCTGGCGGCGATCTACAGGGAGTACGGCTTTTGCCTGAACAAGGTCACCGCCTATCAGTTCGACGGCTCCGCCGGGATGCAGAAGATGGCGGAGATTATGACTGCCCTTCGCCGCGGCATTCCGGCGCTGGGCGGGCAGAAGGTGGAACAGACCCTGGACTACGCCTCCGGGCTCGACGGTTTGCCCCCCGCCGAGGTGTTGAAGTTCGTGACGAAGGATTACTCCGTCATCGTCCGGCCCTCCGGCACCGAGCCGAAGATCAAGGTCTATATCACCGTCACCGCCCCCGACGAGGCGCGAGCGAAAGCGGCGGAAGAGACCATCCGCGCCGAAATGGAGACCCGCGTACAATGAGATTTCAACAAAAAATCACCGAGCCTCAGGCTCGGTGATTTTTTTGATACGGCTTTTAGTCCCTGCGGAAGAGGTCCCTTGTATAGACTTTTTCCTGCACGTCGTCCAAGGCGGGGTCGTAGCGGTTGGCGACAATACAGTCGCTCATTTTCTTAAACTTCTTCAGATCTCCCACGACCCGGCTTCCGAAGAAGGTGGAACCGTCCTCCAGGGTAGGCTCGAAGATGATGACCCGGGCGCCCTTCGCCTTGATGCGCTTCATAACGCCTTGGATGGAGGACTGCCGGAAGTTGTCCGACCCGGTCTTCATGGTCAGCCGATACACTCCCACGGTCACGCCTTTTTCCCGTTTCTTATCAAACCCGGTGTCCGTGTAATTATAGTAGTGCGCCATTTGCAGGACCCGGTCCGCGATAAAGTCCTTCCGGGTGCGGTTGGACGCCACGATGGCTTCGATGAGGTTCTCCGGCACGTCCGCGTAGTTGGCAAGAAGCTGCTTGGTGTCCTTGGGCAGACAGTAGCCGCCGTAGCCGAAGGAGGGGTTGTTGTAGAAGTCCCCCACCCGGGGATCCAGGCAAACGCCCTTGATGATGTCCGACGTGTTCAGCGCCTTGAGCTCCGCGTAGGTATCCAGCTCATTGAAGAAGCTCACCCGCAGTGCGAGATAGGTGTTGACAAAGAGCTTGGTCGCCTCCGCCTCGGTAAAGCCCACAAAGAGCGTGGGAACATCTTCCTTCAGCGCGCCCTGCCGCAGGAGGGCGGCGAAAAGCTCCGCCTGCTTTTTGGTGGAGGCGTCACAGCCCACGATGATGCGGGAAGGGTAGAGGTTATCGTACAACGCCTTGGATTCCCGCAGAAACTCCGGGCTGAACAGAAGGTTCTTCATCCCCGTTTCCTTCCGGATCCGGGCGGTATATCCCACGGGTACCGTGGATTTGATCACCACGGCGGGCTTCTTTTCGCTCTTGGCGGTGGCTTCCCGAATGAGCGTCAGAACAGCCTCCACCGCGCCGGTATCAAAGTAGTTCTTTTGGGGATCGTAGTTGGTGGGCGCGGCGACGATGATCACGTCCGCTTTGGCATAGGCGCTTTTGCCGTCCAGGGTCGCTTTGAGATCCAGATTGCGCGTCCCACTCTTTGCTTCGTCGAGAAAACGCTCGATGTATTCATCCTGGATGGGGGATT
>JAGDAA010000050.1 GCA_017959745.1 Clostridia bacterium | reverse complement strand
GGATCTTTCCATTCGTATAAACAAACACAGTACCCGATGAACGGGCACTGTGTTTGTTTGGTCGAGGTGACAGGATTCGAACCTGCGGCATCTTGCTCCCAAAGCAAGTGCGCTACCAACTGCGCCACACCTCGAAATAAAGGAATTGTTATAGAAAACCTTAATAGGAGAGAGAAGAGTGCGCTTCTTCTTGCGGTGCCCGAAAAACGGTGCGGGGATGCTACCGCATCCTATCCTTCCGTTTTTCGACCGCGGCGACTCGCTCACCTCGTTTTCTCCGCTTCGCGGCGCTCGGATCGCTCCCCAACTGCGCCACACCTCGATGCCGCACTATTGTACTGTATGTGATATGAAAAAGTCAAGCTTTCAACAAAAAAAGGTCCGCGAAAACGGTCCGCGAACCTTTACTTGGAAAGACAGATCAGCCCTTCGCCTCGTCCAGGCATTTTTTGCAGATGTATTTTTCCTTGAAGGAAATTAGATCCTTGGCGGAATGGCAGAAAGCACAGGTGGGATTATTCTTTTCAACGATGATCCGATCATGATCACGAAAAATACGAAGCTCGTCCCATTCCTGAATATCCAGCATTTTACGAAGATCCATAGGGATAACGATCCGCCCGACACTGTCGATGGTTCTGATACTGTAGTCTTTCTTCATGATGTCAACTCCCTTCGACTTTGTTTGATTATTGTAGCAATTCCTTTGCCGTTTGTCAAGTTACGACAGTTTCCTTGCACCTTCGACCCTGATCCACGCGATTTTCTTTGTTTTTCTCCCCGTATCGCCGTTTTTCTCCGGATTTCGGACTTTTGATACAAAATAGTAGAAAACTATCATTTGATAGATAGACTCTCTCACTTTCTTTCCAAAGCAACGTTTCCAAATACGCTGGATAATAAATAAAGTAAAATGAAAGGTGCGATAAATAAAATAAACCGCTTTCAAAGAGCGGTTTTGAGATTCGATCATAATTGTTTACATTTATGAAATAAAATAATAACCAAGAACCGCCGCCTTTTGCTCGCATCAGCTTGACGATGGTATCATCCGGTGCTACAATATTGACAAATAAAGAGCTTTTGCGGGAGGGACGCGCGATGGAGGCGATCTATCAGAAATTCTGCGACGCCGTCGAGGATCGAAAACAGATGATCCTGGACGCGGAACGATATATCTGGAAGCACCCGGAGGCGGGGTACAAGGAGTGGAAGACCCACGCCTATCTAAAAGAGCAGTTTGAAAAACTGGGATACAAGCTGACGGAATTCGGCAATATCCCCGGCTTTTATACCGACGTGGAGACCGGGCGGCCCGGTCCGAAGGTTGCCGTATTCGGCGAACTGGACGCGCTGATCATTCCCAGTCACCCGGAGGCGGACCCGGAAAACGGCTGCGTTCACGCCTGCGGTCACAACTGCCAGGCGGCGGGGCTTTTGGGGGTCGCCATCGCCCTGAAGGGTGAGGGCGCTCTGGACGCGCTCTGCGGCTCCATCCGCCTGATCGCCGTTCCCGCCGAGGAATTCATCGACGTGGAATTCCGGGAAGATCTGCGCCGCCAGGGGAAGATCCGCTATCTTGGCGGGAAGGTGGAACTGATCTACCGGGGCATTCTGGAGGGGGTGGATCTCGCCATGCTGGTCCACGCGTCCTCCAGTCAGAAGTATTCCGTTTCCTG
>JAGDAA010000049.1 GCA_017959745.1 Clostridia bacterium | reverse complement strand
ATCCGCGGGCAGGGTACAGTCCGTGGCCGCCCGGCTCGTAGTGGACAGGGAAGAGGAGATCCGCGCCTTTGTCCCGCAGGAATACTGGCTGCTGGACGCCATTCTCAGCAAAAAAGGCGACGAAGAGACCTTCACCGCCCACTACCACGGCACGCTCAGAAAAAAGCAGGAGCTTCACAGCCGGGAAGAAGTGGACGCAATCATCGCCGCCGTGAAGGATGCGCCATTCTCGGTGAGATCCGTCAAGCGGGCGGACAAATCCCGGGGCCCGGCAGCGCCCTTTATCACGTCGACCCTGCAGCAGGAAGCCTCCCGCCGCCTGAACATGACGCCGCGGCGCACCATGGCCGTCGCCCAGGCGCTCTATGAAGGTCTTCCCGTTGCCGGGCAGGACAGCGTCGGTCTCATCACCTATATGCGTACCGATTCTCTCCGCATTTCCGCCGAAGCGGTGGCCGCCGCCAGGGAGTTTATCCTCCGGGAGTACGGCAGGGAATACTATCCTAATCAATCCAGGGTCTTCCGCTCCGGCAAGAACGCCCAGGATGCCCACGAGGCGATCCGCCCCTCCAACGTGGAGTTGACCCCCGAACTGATCCGGAAGGATCTCACGGAGGAACAGTATCGGCTGTACCGACTGATATGGCGGCGCTTCGTCGCCTCCCAGATGGCCAACGCGGTCTACGACAGCGTGTCCGCGGATATCGAAAGCGCGGGACACCTGTTTAAAGCCTCCGCTTCCCAGTTGAAGTTCCCGGGCTTCACAAAGCTCTACGACGTCCAGAAGGATGAGGAGGAAAAGGGACCCGCGCTGCCGCCGCTCTCTGAGGGCGACCCGCTCGACCTGCGCAAGCTTTCCGACGAGCAGAAGTTTACCCAGCCCCCGTCTCGTTACACGGAGGATACCTTGATCCGTGCACTGGAGGAGAAGGGGATCGGCCGTCCCAGCACCTATGCGCCTACTGTGTCTACCATTCTTGACAGGGAATACGTGGTGAAGGAGGGCAAGCTCCTGCGCCCCACGGCACTTGGCGAGACCGTGACCAAATTTATGGAGGAACGCTTCTCCGACATCGTGGACGTGCAGTTCACCGCCAATATGGAAGCCCAGCTCGACCGGGTCGAGGAGGGCGCCAAGCCCTGGAAAGACGTGCTCTCCGATTTCTACGGGGACTTCAGCAGGACCCTTGCGGATGCGGAGACCAGCCTGCAGGGCGTCCGTATAAAAGTTCCCGACGAGGTGACGGACGAGATCTGCCCCAATTGCGGAAAGAATCTGGTGGTCATCAATCGGGATCCAACACCTGCCGATGGCAAAGCCACTCTGGTGCTCCGGGGTGACATGAATGAAATCTTTGAACAGCTAAACGAATAACGAACGGAAAAAAGCCGCTTCTGAGCGAAGAGGTGATGAATCTGACAGAGGAAATCGCGGGTGATTCAGATAGCGAATATGTTAAACTGATGCGCATTGAAAGATGGCTCAGCGAGCACGAATACAGTACCGAAATAGATATAAGCGCAGAGGATCTCGGATCGCCCGAAAGATTCATGGACAGATTCCTTATCGAAAACACATCCGGATACTGCAGTTATTATGCCACGGCTTTCGTCCTCATGGCGAGGGCGGAAGGCATACCCGCCAGATATGTGGAAGGCTACAGGATAGACGAGAACGAATACGCGACGGTAAAGGT
>JAGDAA010000048.1 GCA_017959745.1 Clostridia bacterium | reverse complement strand
TCGGCTGCGCCGGCGGAGGCTCCAACCTGGGCGGCCTCATCGCACCCTTCATGGGCGCAAAGCTCCGGGGCGAAGCGGATTACCGCATCATCGCCGTGGAGCCCGCCTCCTGTCCCAGTCTCACCCGCGGCGTCTACGCCTATGACTTCTGCGATACCGGAATGGTCTGCCCCCTGGCGAAGATGTATACTCTGGGCAGCGACTTCATCCCCTCCGCCAACCACGCCGGCGGTCTGCGCTACCACGGTATGAGCTCCATCCTGTCCGAATTGTACGATCAGGGCTTGATGGAAGCCGTCAGCGTGGAGCAGACCCGGGTCTTTGAAGCGGCGGAGACCTTCGCCCGTGTGGAGGGCCTCCTGCCCGCCCCCGAAAGCTCCCACGCCATCCGCGTCGCCATCGACGAAGCCCTCAAGTGCAAGGAGACCGGGGAAGAGAAGACCATCGTCTTCGGGCTCACCGGCACCGGCTATTTCGATCTGGTCGCCTATGAGAAGTACCACAACGGCGAAATGAATGACTATATCCCCACCGACGAGGATCTGGCAAAATTCCGCGCCAACCTCCCCAAAGTAGACTGATCGCTTATCCCCAACAGAAAAGGTCCTGCCTTTTGGCAGGACCTTTTCTGTTGGAAGAAAAAACTCACTCCTACGGCAGGAGGCGGATTCTTTTCTTGTTCGCCCTTGTTTTTCCCGTTTCTTCGTGATAAAATGACCCTGTGGACAATACTTTTCAGAGAGGCTCGAAATGAAACTGACTTTAGAACAACTGAACGCCTGCGTCAACGGCGTCACCGACTCGGTGGAGGAAAACGGGCTTTTCCGCCTGCGCACCTTCACCGAGGAACAGCGTCTGTATCAATACATCCCCAACGGGGAGACCCGGTGGGAGAAGCTGTTTTGGTGGGAGAGCTTCGTCACCCCCTCCGGCAAGCTGGATTTCACCACGGATTCCGATACCCTCAGAATCACCCTCGGCGAATGCTCCACCCTGGAGGAAGTGTATTTCGCCGTGGATCTCTGGCAGAACGGCGTCCTCACCCATCACAAGGCGTGGGACTTTTCGCCGGAGGAGGTCAAGGAGGAGCTGTTCCTTCCCGACCTGGAGCTTTGTTATGACCTGCTCCCCGGGAAAAAGCGGGTGGAATTTCATTTTCCCCGGAATATCCATTATAAAATAAAGGAAGTTTCGCTTTCCGACGGCGCTTCCTTTGAGCCGACGCGCTACGAGCGGAGCTTCCTCGCCTTCGGGGATTCCATCACCGCCGCCGAGGCCAGCCGTCACCCCTCCTTCGGCTACGTCACCCGCACCGCCCGGAACCTTTCCGCCCGCCTTGTCAATTACGGCGTGGGCGGGGAGCACTTTTCCGCCAATAAGATCGTTCCCGGCAGCTACCCCGAGGCGGATTTCATCCTGGTGGCTTACGGCACCAACGGCAGGGTCAGCAAGAATTACAAAAAATGGGCGGAGGATTTTTTCGCCAATCTGCACAAAGAGTTCCCGAAAAAGCCCGTGTTCGTCATCCTGCCCATCCACCGGATGGGGGAGGAAACGGAAACGGATAAACTGCCCCTGCCCGAGGCGCGGGCGCACATCACGAAGGTCTGCGGGCAGTACCCCAATATCACCCTTTTGGACGGAACGAAGTTCATCCCCTGGGATCCCGCCTGCTATTTCGACGGTTTTCTGCACCCCAATGACCTGGGTATGACCCATTTCGCCATGAACCTCACAAGGGAATTGAAAAAGCGTCTTTTGACGGAC
>JAGDAA010000047.1 GCA_017959745.1 Clostridia bacterium | reverse complement strand
GGATGGGTAGTCTCGTCGATGCCGTACCTTTCGCCCCGGGGACAGCTGTTGCCGGTCACATTGTAAACCCCGTTTTCCCCGGAAACGGTGAGGGCGCAGTCCCGGGGACAGATGATGCAGACAAGCTCTTTTTTCATACCATTTCCTCCAGTGACACGGTGATCGGCCCCCCGGCGGCATTCAGCTTCCCGGCGGGGACGCGGATCTTTTCCATTTCTCCGGGGGACACGGCGGGCCGGACGGCGCTCGCCAAAACTTCCTCCCCGGCCTTCACCGTAAAGCGCGATTTTCCGAAGGGGCGGGTGACCCGGAGGAAGAGATCCACCTCGTCCCCGGTCTTCACCACCCGTTGGGGCAGAACGTAGCGCACCCCGTTGCCGGGCACAGTCTCCACGGTTTCCCCGGCGGGGGCTTTCCCCAGCACCCGGTCCGCGGCGGCGCGCCCCGCGATCTCCGCCTCGTCGGAAACGTAGTCCACCAGGTCGTGGACCTGCAACACGTTGCCGCAGGCGTAGATGCCGGGAAGGCTCGTCTGGCGGAACTGATCCACACAGGCGCCGCCGGTGCGGCGGTCCATAGCGACCCCCGCGCCCCGGGTCAATTCGTTTTCGGGAATGAGCCCGCAGGAGAGAAGCAGGGTATCACAGGGGATGAAGCGCTCCGTTCCGGGAACGCTTTGACGTTTCTCGTCCACTTGCGCGATGGTGACGCCCTCCAGGCGCTCCCTGCCGTGGATCTCCCGCACGGTGGTGGAGAGATACAGGGGAATGTCGTAATCCTCCAGGCACTGAACGATGTTCCGCTTGAGCCCGCCGGAATAGGGCAGGATCTCGCACACCGCCTCCACCTTGGCGCCCTCTAAGGTCATACGCCGCGCCATGATCAGCCCGATGTCGCCGGAGCCTAAGATCACAACTTTTTTGCCCACCAGATACCCTTCGCAGTTCACCAGCTTCTGGGCGGTGCCGGCGCTGTAGATCCCGGCGGGGCGGGTGCCGCAGATGTTCAAAGCGCCCCGGGGACGCTCCCGGCATCCCATGGCGAGGATAACGGCCTTCGCCTGAATTTTCAGAATGCCGCTTTTGTTGGCGGCGGTGACGACAAGCTCCGGGGAAATGCCCGTGACCATGGTTTCACTCATCACGGGGATGCCCCTGTTTTTCACTTCCTCCACATAGTGAGCGGCGTATTCGGGACCGGTCAATTCCTGCCCCAGCTTATGGAGCCCGAAACCGTTGTGGATGCACTGGCGCAGAATGCCTCCGGGAGTATCCTCCCGGTCCAGGATCAGAAGATCCTTCACCCCCCGGTCAAAGGCGGCGACCGCCGCCGCCAGTCCGGCGGGTCCGCCGCCGACGATGACGATATCACTTGTCCTCATTGGTCCGCCTCCTCTCCGATCCTGCCCCCGGTGATCATACGGGAGCCTTTGCCGGATTTGGTCACTTCCACCATGGGAATGCCCGTTTCCTCGCTGATGAGGCGCATCACGTAGGGGGCGCAGAAGCCGCCTTGACAGCGTCCCATACCGGCTCGGACGCGGCGCTTCACCCCGTCCACGTCCCGGGCGCCGGGATTCCGGCGGATGGCGTCCCGGATCTCGCCCTCGCTCACCCCTTCACAGCGGCAGATAATATGTCCGTAATCGGGACGCTCTTTGATACAGGCGTCCTTCTCCTCGTCCGTCATACGCCGGAAGGCGTCCGGATCGGGACGCGTCCCGTCCCAGTTTGCTTTCGGGGTCAGGGCAATGCCGCAGTCCGCCGCCAGCTCCACCGCCCGCCGGGCGATGGCGACGCAGGAGGTGAGACCGGGGGAATCGATGGCTGCCAAGTGGATCAGCCCCGGCACCGTTTCGGAGGCGCGGATGATGAAATCCCCCGACGCCACGGAGGAACGTACCCCGGAAAAGGAGGTGATGACCTTGGAAAAATCTACACCCGGCACGCTCTTTTTGGCGAGAAACGCCACCTTCTCCAGTCCGGCGGGGGTGGTCTCCCGGCTCTCGGGATCCCCCACGGGAAGGGCGGTGGGCCCGGTGAGCAAGTTCCCGTGAACGGTGGGACAGACCAAAATGCCCTTCCCGTCCTTGGTGGGCACCTGGAAGATGGTGCGGGAAACCGTGTCCCCCGCCTCTTTATCTAAAATCATATACTCCCCGGCGCGGGGAATGATGGCGAAATCACAGTCCCCCGCCATTTCGGCGACCCGGTCGGAGAAACCGCCCGCCGCGTTGATGAAGATCCTGCCCGTCACCGTCTCCCCCGCCGCGGAGGAAACGGTAAAGCCCTCCTCTGTCCGGGCGACGGCGGCGACCTCAAAATTCAATTTCAGATCCGCCCCGTTGTCCATGGCGTTACCCATGGCGGCGACGGTGAGTTCATAAGGGGAAATGATGCCCCCGGTGGGCACCAGGAGCGCCAGGGTCAAGGCCTTGGACAGGTTCGGCTCCAGCTCCCGCGCCTCGTCCCCGGTCAGCACCCGCAGGCCCTCCACGCCGTTGGCGAGCCCCCGTTCGTACAGGGCGCGGATGGCGCCCTCCTCCTCTTTGCCGAAGGCGCAGACCATGGATCCGTTTTGTTTGAAGGGCACGGAAAGATCCTTCGCCGCCTCGTACAGAAGCGGTACGCCAAGGATATTCATTTCGGCTTTCAGCGTGCCGGGCACGGGGTCATAGCCCCCGTGGATGATGCCGCTGTTGGCGCGGCTGGCGCCCATGGAAACGTCATTTTCCTTTTCCAGGACACATACCTTCAGGTCGTAGCGGGAAAACTCCCGCGCCGTCATAGCGCCCACGACGCCGCAGCCCGCGATGACCACGTCGTATTTCATAGTTCCTCCGTTCCCTCACAAGGGAGACCCTGTGAATTGGGATCAAAAATTACAAATCCATTATAGCACACACCGGGGAAAAGTCAATGCGCCGCGCGCGGTTCCCGTCCCGCGGGAGGGAGCAGCCACAACGGGGATCCTTCGCTCCGCTCAGGATGACAGGTCAAGCGTCAGCCGTCAGCGTTCCAGATTGTCATTCTAAGGGCAAAGCCTTGACGTGGGCAAGGGGGAAGGACGCCGCCGGGTCGTCTTGACAAAAGCGGCGGATTGGCATATACTCGGGGTATAGAAAAAACGCCCGCGATGCGGGCGTTTCAAAGACCGAATAACACAGTTTTACGCTTCCGGGAGCGCGGCGAGAAACGCCTTTTCCCGGCAGCGGGTATGCAGGGTCGCGGGATCGACGGGACGGGTGATAAAGCCCTCCCCCAGGTCCTTCTCACGCAGGTCGTCCCACTTGCCGGAGGGATCCAGGGGTCGGCAGTAATACCGCCCCTTCACCTCGTCCGTACGGACGGGCAGGCGCGCCACCTTGTCCGTGTATGGCCCCGGCAGGACGGCCTTAATATCCAGGATATCCTGCGCCACGGCAAAGCCGGTGGGATAGCGCCCGGCGCCGGGTCCGAAGAAGCTCTCCTCTCCCACGTGCTCGGCCACGTAGGTGATCACGTTGTCGCCCCCGTGTACCACGCCCTCCCGGGAGGCGGCGGGTACAAAGGCGGGCTCCACCCAGGCGGCGACCCCGTCCGGGGTGCGCGCCGCTCTGCCGATGAGCTTGATCACGCAGTCCATACGCCTTGCCGCCTGAACGTCCGCGGGGGCGGCGAGGGTGATGCCGAAGGTGGGCACCTCCTCCTCCCGGATCGCCGCGTCAAAGGCGATATTGGCGGAGATACAGATCTTCCGGCGGGCGTCCCAGCCCTCCACGTCCGCGGCGGGATTCGCCTCGGCAAAGCCCAGCTCCTTGGCGTGGCGCAGGGCGTCGGCGTAGGAAACGCCGTCCCGGGTCATTTCATCCAAAATCAGATTGGTGGTCCCGTTGAAGATGCCCCAGACCTTCTCCACCCGCCCCAGACGGCGGGCGCGGGACAGAGCGGGCAGCCAGGGGATGCCGCCGCCCACGGCGGCGCTGTACCGGAAGCATACCCCCTTTTCCCGCGCCAGGGAGACCAGTTCCTCATAGAACTGCGCCACCAGATGCTTGTTGGCGGTGACCACGTGCTTGCCGGCGGAAAGCGCCGCCTTCACGCACTCGTAGGCGGGGTGAAGCCCCCCCATCAGTTCCACCACCAGGTCCACATCGGGCGAAGTCGCCGCGGAGAGCGGATCGGAGGTCACAACGGCGCCGGGCAACTCCGGAAGCGGCGGCAGAGACGCCACTTTCGTAAAGTGAAAACCCTCGTGAGGGGACAAAATATCATAGCACCCTTTTCCCACGGTGCCGAAGCCCAAAAGCCCGATTTTCATAGCTTCCTCACCTTTCCGGCACGCGCTATTGTGTTTTTGTACGAAAAACACCTGTCCACAAAATAAAAATATTGAAAAATGTACAAAAAGCACTGAAAGCCCTTGCCGCGCAAGCTTTTTTGATGTATAAGATATAGCATACTTTCACAGATTTGTCAAGCATTTCGACACATTCATGGAGGACAACAATATGCTGTACCGTTCCACCCGAACAAACTTCACCGCCACATCGCCGGAGGCGATCCTTATGGGCCTTGCCCCGGACGGCGGGCTCTTCGTGCCCGCCCGCGTCGACTTCCCGATGCTCCCCTGGGAGGCGCTGACGAAAAAGGAACTGCCGGAGATCGTCTCGGACCTGATCGCCGCCTTCTTCCCGGAGCTGGCGCCCCTGAGCCGCTCTATGGCGCGCCGCGCCTACGAGGGCCGCTTTGACGATCCCGCCTATACCCCCACCGTCCCTTTGGGGGATAATCTCTTTGTCACGGAGCTTTTCCACGGGCCCACCAGCGCCTTCAAAGACGTGGCGCTGAGCCTTTTGCCCCACCTGCTCGCCGCCTCCAAGGATAAAGTGGGGATCGGTGAGGATATCACCGTTCTCACCGCCACCAGCGGAGACACGGGCAAGGCGGCGCTGGAGGGGTTCCGGAACGTGCCCGGCACCCGGATCGTGGTGTTCTACCCCGAGGGCGGGGTGAGCGCCATCCAGCGGACGCAGATGGTGACCCAGACCGGGGAAAATGTAGCCGTCGCCGGCATCCGGGGCAATTTTGACGACGCCCAGAGCGGGGTGAAAGCCATTTTCCGCCGCTACGGGCCGGATTCGGGCGTCCGCCTGTCCAGCGCCAATTCCATCAATATCGGGCGGCTGGTTCCCCAGATGAGCTACTACTTCAAGGCGTACGGGGACCTGGTGAAGCAGGGCGCCGTCCAAGCCGGGGACAAGGTGGATTTCGCCGTGCCCACGGGCAACTTCGGCAATATCCTGGCGGGGCACCTGGCGCACTGTATGGGACTGCCGGTGGGCAGGCTCATCTGCGCCTCCAACGCCAATGACGTTTTGTACGACTTTATCCGCACCGGCACCTACGACCGGCGCCGTCCCTTCATCCGCACCAACTCCCCCTCCATGGACATCCTGGTCTCCAGCAACCTGGAGCGAATGATCTACTTTTTGTCGGAAGAAGCCACCATGCTGAAAAAGCTGATGGAAAATCTGGCGGACAAGGGCGTCTATCAGCTCCCCCGGGATCTCACCGCCCGGATGCAGGCGCTGTTCTACGGCGCCCGCGCCACGGATGAGGAAGCCGCCGCCGCCCTGGCGGATACCTACCGGAAGAGCGGCTACGTCGCCGACCCCCACACCGCCGTGGCGCTGCACGCCGCCGGTGTCTACCGGGCGGAAACGGAGAGCGACCGGCCCATAGCGGTCCTCGCCACCGCTTCCCCCTACAAGTTCTCCCGCCCGGTGCTCGCCGCCCTGGGAGAAAATGCCGAGGGGGATGAATTTGAGCTGATCGGGCGCCTGGCCCGCTTCACGGGCGTTCCCGTACCGGCGGGGCTCGCCTCCCTGAAAAACAAAGAGGAGCGCCACAAGGACGTGATCGAAAAGGAAGAGATGGAGCAGTTCGTCCTGCGGCAAATCGAAAAGAAGCTATGAAAAGCTGTGTGATCCGGACCCCGGCTTCCTCGGCGAACCTGGGCCCCGGCTTCGACTCCCTGGGCATCGCCTTGGGATTGTATAATGAGGTGGAAGTGGAGGTCCGCGCCGAGGGGCTTTCCTTCGGACCATGCGACCTCTTCCCCAAAAATGAGGAAAACCTGTTCGTCCAGGCGTATACCCTCGCTATGGAGCATATGGGACTGCCCCGGGGCGGCCTGTGGGTCTCGGAGCATCCCGCCATCCCCCTGTCCCGGGGTCTGGGCTCCAGCGCCGCCGCTATTGTGGCGGGGGTCCTGGCGGCGAACACCCTGCACGAGTCCCCTTTGACCCGGGAGGAAATGCTGTCCATCGCCGCGAAGCTGGAGCGCCACCCGGACAACGTGGCGCCCGCCCTTTTGGGGGGCTTTCGCGCCTCCATGATGGTGGGGGAGAAGGTGGTCTCCGCCGCCCTGCCCTGCGACAACCTGTATTTCACCGCCGTGGTGCCGCCCTTTTCCGTGCCCACGGTGAAAGCCCGCGCCCTTCTGCCGGAGACGGTCCCCTTCAAGGACGCGGTGTTCAATCTCTCCCGCATCGCCCTGTTGGCGCGGGGTCTGGAAACGGGGGATATCCCCCTGATCCGCCTCGCCATTCAGGATAAGCTCCATCAGGATTACCGCCGGGGGCAGATCCCCGGTTGTGAGAAGCTGGAAAAGATCGCCGATGAATTGGGCGCCGCCTTCTGCCTCAGCGGGGCGGGTCCCTCCCTGCTGTTGATCTCCGACGAGGAGGGCACCCCCGCCCGGGTGGAGGAACAGCTGACGGGAGAGCTTGCCGACTGGAAGGTATTGCCCCTGCGCCGGGACGTGTACGGCGCCACGGTCATCGCGGGCGACGACGATTGAGCGCTGACGCGGGATTGAGAAAGAAACCGGGGAACGGATTTGTCCGTTCCCCGGTTTCGTTTTTTGTCAGTGAATATCCGTTTTTTTCTTTGGGAGAAAACAATTCCCGTAAATACATCTTGACGAAATGCTTTATTGCGGGTACAATATATAGTAGATCACTGAAAGGAGTAACTACAATGGCTGAGAGGATCGACAATATCCCGGACGAGCTGGAACCCGACCGCGTTACCCTGACTGATGAAGAGGGCGTGGAACGGGATTTTGACATCATCGGCACCATGCAGATCGACGGCAACGACTACTTTGCCCTGGTGGCGGTAGAAGGCAACACGGACGAATATATCATTTTGAAAGCGGTGGAGGAAGACGGGGAGGAAGTCCTCATCACCATCGACGACGATGATGAATTCGACCGGGTCGCGGACGCTTTTGACGACGAACTGATGGAAGAGTACGACCTGGACGCCGAGGAAGGCGGGGAACCGGAAAACAAGTAAGCGCTTCTCCGGGGCACTCCGATACTTTCCTGCCCTTCTCGTGATGGCGGCGACTATGGAACCTACACGAAATCATTGGAGCCCGGCTTCCCGAAGCGGCTGCAGGCCTCCCGGCTTTGCCGGACGTTGGTTGCACACAAGCCAGGGAGAGGGCACCGCCTTGCTGCGGCAGGGTTTTCAGAAACCGTCACACGGCTGGGTGGGTTTTGAAAAAAGGCAAGCACTATGTGCTTGCCTTTTTTCAATGATATCCGTTCCTGCCGGAACGGATGATATACCCTGCGGGTATGATATACGCCTTGCGGCGTATAAGGAACGAGTAGCTGACGGCTGACGGCTGGAACCTACGCGTTGTTCTTCTCCCGCAAAACGGACAGAAACCGGTCCCCGGTGTCCTGGGTGAGGCTCCACAGCATCAGCCCGCACCCGGCGCGGCAGGCGAAATCGTACTTCTCCCGGTAGGATGCCGTGGAATCGTAGCTGACGAAGAGCTT
The DNA here is from genome assembly GCA_017959745.1 of Clostridia bacterium. Lineage (GTDB taxonomy): Bacteria > Bacillota > Clostridia > Oscillospirales > SIG627 > RGIG5579. The sequence goes on along the minus strand of JAGDAA010000047.1, from coordinate 2,791 downwards.
TCCGTTGGTGAGGTACGACGCCACAAAGCCCCTGTCGTTCCGCTCCGATTTCTCCGTCCAGGCGGGATCGGCAAGAAGCGCCTCCAGCCCCTTGCCCTGGACGACGCCGCTGTCATAGGCGCCGGGGAGATCCAGCTTCACCGGATGTCCGGCAGCGCCCGGGACGGCGTCTTCCTCACACCGGTACGCCCTGCCGTAGGCGGCGCAGCCCAACAGGATCTGCGAGGGCTTTACCCCGGCTTTCAGAAGCGTCCCCGCGCCGGCGGCGGCGCCCAGCTCCCAGCCTCCGTCCTCCTTGGAGGACCAGAGGGGCGCCAGGTGGGTGGCGCGGTTTTCTTTTCCCAGATCGTAGCTCATCAGATTGAAGTAATCCACCGTTTCCGCCAGGGCGGGAAAATCGTAGCGATCCGTCCCCAATCCCCAAGGGGAGCAAGGTACGGCGCAGCTCAACAGGAAGTCCTCGCCCCCCGCCTGCCTCAGGGCGGCGGTGAGGGCGTTCATCCCGGCGGGATCGGGCGACGCGCCCCCGGGGATAGCTTCCCAGTCCAGGTCGATCCCGTCCAGTCCCGCCGCTTTGGCGCCCTCCGCCAGTTTTTCCGCAAAATCCCGGGTCCGGTCCGGGTCCCGGGCGATCTCCCTTAAGCGGGCGGAGGAATCCCCGGCATTGGCGGAAAAACTCAAAATCAGGGAAACGCCGGCTTTTTGGTATTCTCTCAATTCCGCCGGGACGTCCGGGAAAAGGATCTCCTCCCCGTCAAAGCGGGCGAATGCCAGGTAGATGATGTCCACCAGCGCCGGGGCGTCCGGGGGCAACATGGTCTCCCGACCTTCCATATAAGCGCCCGCCCCGGAGACCTGCAGATAGATCCCCACGGGGGGATGCCCTTCGGGAAAGCCTTGGAATTCCTCACCGAACGCGTAGTCCTCCGGATCCTGTGCCGGCGCGGCGCAGGCGAAGAGGGGCAAAGTCAGACAGAAAACCAGGATGAGGCAGAGCGCTTTCGCGCCCCGCCTGTTTTCCTGTCCTCCCTTACGCGGCGACATATTCAATCTTGCCGGACGCGTCCAGCTTCGCCATGATCGAATCGCCCGCTTTCACACTGCCGTCCAGCAGACGGGTGGAAAGGGAATCCTCCACACTGCGCTGCACCGCGCGGCGCAGGGGTCTGGCGCCGTAGACGGGATCGAATCCCTCCTCCGCCAGCTTCTCCACCACGCTGTCGTCAAAGGAAAGAGCGATCTCCTGGGCGGCGACTCTGCCCGCCACTTCCGAAAGCATCTTCCGGCAGATGGCGCAGATGTTCTCCCGGCTCAAGCGGTGGAACACGATGATCTCGTCCAGGCGGTTGAGGAACTCCGGACGGAAGGTCTCCTTCAGGGCGCGGCGGATCTTTTCCTCGTCGTCCTTGTCCTGAGCGTCCTCCTGAGAGCCCGTCTCAAAGCCCATGGCTTTCTTCACCGCCAGTTGAGAGGCGCCGCAGTTGGAGGTCATAATGATGATGGTGTTCTTGAAGTCCACGTGGCGTCCGTGGGAATCGGTGAGAACGCCGTCCTCCAGGATCTGCAGAAGGATGTTGAACACATCCGGGTGTGCCTTTTCGATCTCGTCGAACAGGATCACGGAGTAGGGATTCCGGCGGATCTTCTCCGTCAGCTGTCCCCCGTCGTCAAAGCCCACATAGCCCGGCGGGGACCCGATGAGCTTGGAAACGGCGTGCTTCTCCATAAATTCGGACATATCCACCCGGATCATCTTGCTCTCCGCGCCGAACATCACCTGGGCAATGGCCTTCGACAGCTCCGTTTTGCCCACGCCGGTGGGTCCGGTGAAGAGGAAGGAACCCGCGGGGCGGCGGGGATCCTTCAGCCCCGTACGGCTCCGCCGGATGGCGCGGGCGATGGCGCTCACCGCCTCGTCCTGCCCCACTACTCTGTTTTTCAGGATCTCTTCCAGATCGCAGAGGCGCTTCGCCTCCTCCTCCAGCAGCCGGGACACGGGAATGCCCGTCCACTGGGTGACCACCGCCGCCACGTCCTCGGGGGTGATGACAAGGCTCCGGTCCGACTGACCCTGTTTCTTCTCCTTGTCCAGGGCGGCCTGTTTCTCCCGGATCTTTGTCAAAAGCTCGCCTGCCTTTTCGTAGGCTTCCTCCTCCACGGCCTTCTGCTTCTCCGCCTCCAGGCGGGCGATCTCCTCCGCCTTTTCCTTCTGTTCCGGGGAGGGAGTCATACTCTGGATCCGCTTCCGGGAAGCCGCCTCGTCGATGAGGTCGATGGCTTTATCCGGCAGAAACCGGTCGGAAATATAGCGCCCCGAGAGCTTCACGGCGGCTTCGATGGCGTCGTCGGGAATGGAGAGCTTGTGGTGCGTTTCATATTTTTCCCGCAAGCCTTTGAGGATCAGGATCGCCTCATCCTCGCTGGGCTCGCCCACCACAACGGACTGGAACCGCCGCTCCAGGGCGGCGTCCTTCTCGATGGTGCGGTATTCGTTGAGCGTGGTGGCGCCGATGACCTGGAGATTGCCCCGGGCAAGGGCGGGTTTTAAGATGTTGGAGGCGTCCATACTGCCCTCCGTGGCGCCGGCGCCCACCAGGGTGTGGATCTCGTCGATAAAGAGAATGATACTTCCGTCCTCCGTCACCTCGTCGATGACATTCTTGATCCGCTCCTCAAATTCGCCCCGGTACTTGCTCCCCGCCACCATAGCGGCGAGATCCAGAGTGACCACCCGCTTGTCCAGAAGCATCTCCGGCACGTCCCCCTGGACGATCTTCTGCGCCAGCCCCTC
>JAGDAA010000046.1 GCA_017959745.1 Clostridia bacterium | reverse complement strand
TTCCACGCCGGTGTGATGGAATTGGCAGACGTGCAAGACTCAAAATCTTGTGTCCGCGAGGACGTGCGGGTTCGACCCCCGCCACCGGCACCAGCAAACAACCACCCCCGCACCGCGGGGGTGGTTGTTTGCATATGATCAACGGAGGGGGTCGAACGGAACGGGAGTGAATGGCGTGCCTTGAATGGCACGCCAGAGCCGTTCCGCGCGCTGTCCGCAGACAGGCGACTCCCGCCACCGGCACCATGAAAGAAACCTGATTTGTCTACCAGACAAATCAGGTTTCTTTCAACTAAATCCGTCCGTTCCGGACGGGAGAAATCGCCCTATCGGGCGGTGAAATCACTTCGTGGTGAAATCCGCACTGCGTGCGGGCGGATGACGGATAAATTTACAAATAAGATCGGAGAAATTGGCGCAAACCGCTTCCAATCCGGAGCTGTTTATGCTACACTGTTGGGAGAACGGTACCGGGAAGGGATGGACCATGCTAAAAGAGTATTTGCTGCAGAACTGGACGCTGATGCTGATCTTGTCGGCGTTTGCGATCGCGCTCCACATCACGGTGTTTCTGGACAAAAAAACGATCCGGCGCATCTACGTTTTGATCGCCGGGGTGTTTTTGCTTTCTATCGTCGTATTCGTGGAATTCGAATACGCCGCCGGGGTCGAGCACAGAGTCCTGCGCGCCGTTTTGATGGCGATCCGCTACAGCGCGACGCCCTTCGTCATCTCCCAGCTCATCTATACGCTGGTGAAAAAGCAGACCTGGTACATCTTCATCCCTTCCATCATCCTCGCCGTGATCGACTTCGTTTCGATCTTTACGGGCATCGTTTTCCGGATCGACGAGAACAACGTTTTCTCCCGGGGCGCCCTCGGCTATCTGCCCTTCATCGTGGCGGGGCTGTACTGCGTTGCCCTGGTCTACCTTCTGATCAAGCGGAGCAACAAAAAATGGATGGAGATCGTCCCCATCGCCTTTCTCAGCTTCGCACTGCTTTCGGGGCTGGTCTTCCCCTTCGTTTTCGGCGGTGACTTTGCCCGGATCTTCTGCTCGACCATCGGCTCCGCCCTGTTCATCTACTACGTTTTCGAGATCCTGCAGCAGACGAAGAAGGATTCTTTGACGGGGCTTCTCAACCGCCACGCCTACCACGCCGATATATGCAAGAAGCCGGAGGAGATCACGGCGCTGATCTCCATCGATATGAACGGGCTGAAGGTCCTCAACGACACGCAGGGACACGCCGCCGGAGACGAGGCGCTGGTCACGCTGGCGCTCTGCTTCCGCCGGGCGCTGAAGAGCAGGCAGTACGGCTACCGGATCGGCGGGGACGAATTCGTCGTCCTGTGCCGCAGGACCTCCCGGGACGAGCTGGCGGAGCTGGTGGGCCGGATCGAGCGCTTTGTCGGAGAAACGAAATACTTCTGCGCCCTGGGTTCCAGCTATTCCGCCGACGGGAAGAAGCCGATCGAAGATATGCTCCGGGAGTCGGACATGGAAATGTACGCCGCGAAGGCGCGGTACTATGAGGAGCGCGGCAAAGACAGGCGCAAAAGATAGGTAAAAAACGAAAAGCGGCCATACGGCGGGGCGGATCAGAGATGATCGGATCTCGGACACAACAAGCAAGAGAAGCAAGTGCAACTGCACTTGCTTCTCTTGCTATACGGCGCCTACGGTTTCAAGTCCGAGATCGCGCAGCGTCGAAAAAAGATGGATCTTTGTTCGCGGCGAGGCGTTCCCCCGAAGGAATAGCCGTAGCATATTTCGAGGGGGATCAACGAAGCTGCGGGCCGAAAGGCGCCCTTTGCGGACGTAAATCCCTAAGTGACCGCGCCGAAAAGCGGACTTTGAGTTGTTCTTTTTTTCTTTTAACCATTCCTATAAGTTTTGATCCGCAGGCGCGGCGGGCGTGTATCATTTAGGCGCTTTTACCTTGATTTTGTATCATTTGGGCGCTCTTAGACAGCAAACAACCACCCCCGCACCGCGGGGGTGGTTGTTTTCATATGATCAACGGAGGGGGTCGAACGGAACGGGAGTGAATGGCGTGCCGGGGGTGGGGAGCGATCCGAGCGCCGCGAGGCGGAGATAGCGAGGTGAGCGAGTCGCTGCGGTCGAAAAACGGAAGGACAGGATGCGGTAGTATCCCCGCACCGTTTTTCGGGAACCGCAAGAGGACAGCCAGAGCCGTTCCGCGCGCTGTCCGCAGACAGGCGACCCCCGCCACCGGCACCAAAAAAAGAACTGCGAGAGCAGTTCTTTTTTTGTGTTTGTGTCCTGTCCGGGGCCCCCGTTAACCGAGCCCGCCGAGGTTTATGGGGAATGGACCAAGGGGCACAACATCGTTTTCCGCGTCAGCGAAAACATCATTTGACCGGGCTTCTGCCAGGTCAACATCATTCGGTCGTCAGCCCGAATCGTACCCATAGACACTAAACGATGTTACACCTTCGGTGTAAACTCTTGTTGCGCGATCCGCCGACTTGTGCTATCCTATCCAATAGGAACAAACGCGACGAAAGGAGACGCTATGCTTACTCTCGCAAGAGCCAAAGAATTAAACGACGCCCAGGTGACCCAGGCGCACCTGACCCTTCATGCCAAAAACGTCATGTACGCCATGGGCGCCATGGCGGACCATTTCGGGGAGGACCGGGAACACTGGATGGCGGTGGGATACCTCCACGATTACGATTATGAAAAGTTTCCCGAGGAGCATCTGAAGCATACGGAAAAGGAGCTTCTCGCCGAGGGCGTGGACGCGGCGGACGTCCGGGCGATCCTCAGCCACGGCTACGGGATCTGCACCGACGTGGAGCCGGAAACCAATCTGGAGAAGAGTCTGTTCACCGTGGACGAGCTCACCGGGATCATCCAGGCGTGCGCCCGGATGCGCCCCCGGGGCATCACGGACCTGGAAGTTAAGAGCTTTATGAAAAAGTTCAAGGATAAAAAATTCGCCGCCAAATGCGACCGGGACTTGATCCGGAAGGGCTGCGAAATGCTGGGGCTGGAAGTATCGGAAGTCGCCGGGATCTGCATCGAGGGGATGCGCCCCTTCGCGGCGGAGATCGAGCTTCTGGGAACGGAGGCGTAACCATGTTTGAGACCGAAAAGCGGCAGGCGTATGAAGCCGCGTCGGAGCTTTGCGAGAAGGCGGCGCTGAAACAGGGGCAGATCCTGGTGGTGGGCTGTTCCACCTCGGAGATCTTAGGCGACCGCATCGGGAGCAATTCCAATCCCGAAGCGGCGGCGGCGGTCCTGGAGGGGATCCTCGCCGCCCTGGGGGAGCGGGGCGTGTTCCTCGCCGCCCAGTGCTGTGAACATCTGAACCGGGCGATCATCACGGAGCGGGCGGCTGTCCCCGGCGCCGAACCTGTGAACGCGGTGCCCCAGCCCAAGGCGGGCGGCTCCTTTGCCGCCGCCGCTTACCGGGCGTTTATCGACCCCGTCGCCCTGGAGGGGATCCGGGCGGACGCCGGGCTGGATATCGGCGATACCCTCATCGGGATGCATCTGAAGGAGGTGGCGGTCCCGGTGCGCCTGACCCGCAGCACCATCGGCGCGGCGCGGGTGGTGGCGGCAAGGACCCGCCCCAAATTCATCGGCGGCGCCCGCGCCGTCTACGATCAGACCCTTCTCTGATCCGGTCTTTTAGAAAAAGAAAGCCCCCGGCTTCGTTTTTCGAAGCCGGGGGCTTTTCGTCTGTATTTGCGGCATTATTTGATTTGCGCCGGCTTTGATCCCGCCTGCCGGGACTCTTCCTTCGGCACGGTGACGTACTCCTCTTCGGTGACGAGCGTCGTGTTTTTTCCCAGACCATCGTCGAGGGTGACCCACCTTTGCCGGGTGCGCTTTTCGACCTTCAGTCCCTTTTTGTCCAGTTCCCGCGCCGCGAGCACCGTGACGGTGATAAATAAGCCGATGATCGCAAGGACGAAGTAGGTGATGATAAAAGCGATCATCCCAATCACCCCTTTTTCCGCGCCGTAAAGGGGATATTCCAGGGCAGACCTATGATCAGATTTCTGTATCGGGAATTATCCAGCTTAAATCCCGCCTTCCGTGCCGCTTTCCGGAACACCTCGCATACGTCGAACAGATCCCCGTTCTTCTCATAGGGCTTGGGGTCGATGCCGCGGAAGGTCATCAGGCGGCACAGGGTGATTTCCGTCCCCTCCGGCAGTTTTCCCAGACCGGCGACAAGTTCGTTTACCAGGGCGTCATAGTTTGCTTTCATAGCAGCTCTCCTTTCTTTTACAAGGAGAGTTTACCGCAAAATATGTCCCATAAAACGGATAGTTCTTACTCCGCCAATGCTTTCAGCATCGCCCGGCAGCCCTTGTCCACGTCCCGGTAGGTGGTTTCAAAATCCCCGGTGTACCAGGGATCCGCCACGTCCCGGTCCTCCCCGGCGTATTCCAACAGCTTTTTCACCTTGCCCTGATTGTTTCCGATGAAGGGGGTCAGCCCCCGGCGGTTCCGCTCGTCCATAATGATGAGAAGATCCGCCCGGTCGCAGTCGCTTTTGGTGATCTGCTCGGCGTATTTCCCCCGGCAGTCGATCCCCAGCCGGTTCAGCACTCGCCTCGTCCCGGGATGCACGGGATTGCCCAATTCCTCCGTGCTGGTGGCGCGGCTCTCCACGGAAAAGCGCGCCCCACAGCCCGCTTTTTCCGCCATATCCCGGAAGATGTATTCCGCCATGGTGCTCCGGCAGATGTTGCCGTGGCAGATAAAGATGATCCTGATCGCTTTCATAGCCCCTCCGTTTCTATCCTCCATTATACATATACCACCCCCGTATGTCTCTCTTTTTCTTTACTTTTTTCCTTTGTCGTGATACACTGTCCCCATGAAACAGACTTGCGTTCCGCTCTTCCTCGCGCCCATGGCAGGGGCGGGGGACCGGGCGTTCCGGGAGGTCTGCGCCCCCTTCGGCGTTGACGGCTTCACCTCGGAAATGATCTCTGCCAAAGCGGTCACCTTCGGTGATCGGAACAGCTTTGCCCTGGCGGAGCACGGGGACGGAGAAGCGCCCTTTTTGATCCAGTTGTTCGGTTCGGAGCCGGAGACCGTCGCCCGCGCCGCCCGGGCGCTCATCGCCCGCGTGCCCTGCGACGGGATCGACCTGAATTTCGGCTGTCCCGTCCCCAAGATCACCAAAAACGGCGAGGGCAGCGCCCTGATGCGGGACCCGGAAAAATGCCGCGCCATTGTCGCCGCGGTGAAAGAGGCGATCCCCCTGCCCGTCACCGTGAAAACGCGGGTGGGCTGGGACGCGTCTTCCCTCAACGTCGTGAAAGTCGCCCTCGCCTGCCAGGCGGGCGGCGCCGATCGCCTCACCGTCCACGGCAGGACCAAGGCGGACCTGTACCGGGATGGCACCGTCCGCCCCGAGGAGATCCGAAAGGTAGTCAAAGCCGTGAGCATCCCCGTCATCGCCAACGGCGACGTGCGGGACGGAAACAGCGCCCGGGAACTGCTGACCGCCACCGGCGCAGCCGGCCTTGCCATCGGCAGAGGCGCCCTGGGCCGCCCCTGGGTCTTTGCCGAGATCCGCGCCGCCCTCGCCGGGGAAGCGCCACCAGAGGTGGATAAACGGAGCGTGATGCGCCGCCACGTGGCGCTGGCGTTTCAGTATAAACCCGTCGCCGCCGCCGGGGAACTGCGCACCCATATGGCGCACTACCTCCGGGGCTTCCGGGGCGCCGCCGCCCTCCGGGGCGCCGTCTCCGCCGCCTCCACCCCCGCCGACTACGAAAATATCATCGCCCAACTCCCCTCCGACTTCTGACCCCCGCCGTTGCGCCGTCGGGTGTAAGTCCTTCCCCCTTGGGGGAAGGTGTCAACGGAGTTGACGGATGAGGGGTAGCCGCTTACAACGTAAGCGGCGTTCATCCGCCCTCAGGCGGATTTCATCGAGCAGCGATTTCACCCCGCTTCCGCGGGATTTCATTGAAAAAACACCGCCATCGGCGGTGTTTTTTCTTTTCTCCCCTTGACAACCCCGCTTTTGCCGCCTATAATACAAACAGATGAACAACTGTTCAAATATAAAAAGGAGTGAAAACCGTGGATCAGAACGAAACGATCACCCCGTATCAGTTCCTGACGGAAGCGGAAGCCGTCGACGCACGGCAGAGCATCCCGGCGGAGCGGGAGGTGATGGCGCTCTCCGAATTCTTAAAGATCTTCGGCGACGCCACCCGGGTGCGGATCTTGGGCGCCCTGCGGGATAAGGAGCTTTGCGTGGGGGATATTGCCGCGCTTTTGGATATGACCCCCTCCGCCATCTCCCATCAGCTGAAAATGCTGAAAAGCGCGAAACTGGTGAAGTACCGCCGGGAGGGCAAGACCCTCTTTTACGCCCTGGCGGACGAACACGTCCACAGCATTATGGAAATCGGATTGGAGCACGTGAGAGAATGAGAAAGCAATACGTTTTGGAGGATCTGGACTGCGCCAACTGCGCCCGGGAAATGGAAGAGGCGGCGGCGAAGGTCCCCGGTGTGGAATACGTCAACGTCAATTTCCTGACGATGAAAATAACCCTGGAAGCCCCCGATGAAAGCTACGACCGGGTCTTCCGGGAGGTGGTGAAGACCTGCCGCGGGGTGGAGCCGGACTGTAAGATCCTCACGAAAAAGAACCGCCTGGGCGGGGAAGAGAAAAAAGAGTTGATCCGCATCCTCATCGCGGCGGTCCTCTTTATCGCCGCCAAGGCGCTGGAGATCGCCGGGGTCCTGGAGGAAGGCAACTGGATCACCCTTCTGGCTTACCTGCCCGCCTACGTTCTGGCGGGGTATGAAGTGGTGTGGAAAGCTCTTCGCGGCATCTTCCGAGGACGGATCTTCGATGAGAATTTCCTCATGACCCTGGCAACCGTGGGAGCCGTCGCCGCCGGGGAATACTCCGAGGCGGTGGCGGTGATGGTGCTGTACCAGATCGGGGAATTCCTCCAGGATCTGGCGGTGGCCAAGTCCCGCCGGAGCGTCTCCGAATTGATGGATATCCGCCCCGACAGCGCCCGCCTGCTGACCGACGGCAAGGAAGAGGTGGTCAAGCCCGAGGACGTGCCCGTGGGTAGCCTCATCCTCATCCATCCCGGGGAAAAAGTGCCCCTGGACGGGATCGTCGTGGAGGGACACAGTTTTCTGGACACCGCCGCCCTCACCGGGGAGAGCGTGCCCCGGGAGATCAACCCCGGGGACGGGATCACCAGCGGCTGCGTGAATATGCGCGGCGTTTTGACGGTGAAGACCGAAAAGACCTTCGGGGAGAGCAGCGTCTCCCGGATTCTCGCCCTCATCGAGGACGGTACGGACAACAAGAGCCACGCGGAAAAGTTCATTTCCCGCTTCGCCAAATGGTATACCCCCGTGGTGGTCATCGGCGCCCTGCTTCTGGCGGTGCTGCCGCCCCTCTTCGGCGGGGACTGGAGCTTCTGGCTCCATAAAGCCGTCACCTGCCTTGTCATCTCCTGTCCCTGAGCCCTGGTCATTTCTGTCCCTCTCTCCTTCTTCGGCGGCATCGGCGGCGCCGGGAGCCGGGGCATCCTCATCAAGGGCGCCGACTCCGTGGAAAAACTGGCAAAGGCGAAAACCTGCGTCTTCGACAAGACTGGCACCCTCACCCGGGGCGTCTTCAAAGTCACCGCCATCCATCCGGACCAGGTCTCCGAGGATCAGCTCCTGGAGCTGGCGGCGACCTGCGAGAACTATTCCGATCATCCCATTTCCCAGTCCCTCAAGGCCGCCTTTGACCGGGAGATCGACAAGGGCCGCATCGGTCGGGTGGAGGAGATCGCCGGCGAGGGCGTCCGCGCCGAGATCGACGGGGAGGAGATCTTTGTGGGCAATACCCGTCTGATGGCGCGGGCGGGCGCGTCCGTCCATCCCTGCCCCCACTGCCACCATACCGGCACCGTGGTCCACCTGTCCCGGGGCGGGGAATACCTGGGGCACATCGTCATTTCCGATGAATTGAAGCCCGACGCCGCCCGGGCGGTCGCCTCCCTGAAAAAACTGGGGCTTTCGGAGGTCTGCATCTTCTCCGGGGACGAGAAGGAAATCGCCCGGGAGGTGGGCGAGACCCTCGCCGTGGACCGGGTGGAAGCGGAAATGGATCCCGCGGATAAGTTCCGCCTGATGGACGAATTAAAAGCGCGCCCGGAGAAAACCCCCGTCATCTTCGTGGGCGACGGCATCAACGACGCGCCCGTTTTGGCGAAAGCGGACGTGGGTGTCGCCATGGGCGGCATCGGCGCGGACGCCGCCATCGAAGCCGCGGACGTGGTGCTGATGGACGACAAGCCCTCCAAGGTCGCCGCCGCCGTCCGCCACGCCAAAAAGACTCTCGCAATCGTCTGGCAGAATATCGTCTTCGCCATCGCCGTAAAGCTGGCGGTCCTGATCCCCAACGTCCTGCTGGGAGAGGAATCCGTGCCCCTGTGGCTCGCCGTCTTCGCCGATGTGGGCGTCTGTCTCCTCGCCGTGCTCAACGCGGCGCGCGCGCTCCGCGTGAAACGCGAATGAAGACGCCGTCTGTGACGGCTAATGAAAAAGCCCCCCACAAGCATCACAGCAATTAATCATTGAAATTGAGACCGCATTCGCTTGTTTGCGCCCCGGGCGCCTGCTATAATACCTGTATCAACCGAATGGGAGGAAGAATATGGATCGCGTCAAAATCGGCTGGAGTATGAAGGACGTTTCCACCACGGAGCCCGTCACGCTCCCCGGACAAATGTATATGCGGATCTCCGAGGGGATCCACGACCCGGTGTGCGTCACCGCGCTCTGCGTGGACGGCGGAGAGGGCCAGGACGCGGTCATTTTCCTGTCCTGCGACGTGGTGGTCCTCCGGGGCGGTGTCATTCAAATGACCCGGGAGAAGGCGCTTGCTTTGGACCCCGCGATCCCGGCGGACAAGATCGTGATGAACGCCACCCATACCCACGCGGGCGGCTGTATCACCGATAACGCCTCGGATCATTCCCCGGACGGGCAAAAGATCATGCGGGGACAGGAATACCGGGCGTTCTTCACCGATCAGGCGGCGCAGGCGGCGGTGGAGGCGTGGCAAAACCGCAAGCCGGGCGGCTTCGCCTTCGGTTACGGCTACGCCGTGGTAGCCCATTCCCGCCGCACCGTGTATTTTGAGGATATGTCCCAGGTCGTTCCCAGCAAGATCGCGCCCAACGGCCACGCCATTATGTACGGCAAGACCGACCGCCCCGAATTCTCCCACTACGAGGCGGGCGCGGACCATTTTCTCAACGCCCTGTTCACCTTCGACGAAAGGGACGAGCTCACCGGCATCCTCGTCAACGTGCCCTGCCCCAGCCAGCTTTCCGAACGCTTCAATTCCATGTCCGCCGACTTCTGGAACGAGGTCCGGGAGGGCGTGAGAAGGACCTTCGGCGAGAACGTGTACGTTCTGCCCCAGGCGGCGGCGGCGGGGGACCTCTCCCCCCGCATCCTCCACTATAAAGAGGCGCAGCAGCGCCGCTTCCGCTTGAAATACGGTCTGGAATACGATCTGAAAAACTGCAAGCTCGGCAACGCCGACGAGCAGAACCTGGTCATGGGCGAACGCTTTGACATTGCCGAACGCATCCTGGTGTCCCTGGTGGACGTGTACGCCTGGGCGAAGAAGGAGATCTTCCGTGAAGCGCCCGTTCAGCACCGGGTCCTGGATATGGACCTCACCCGCCGGAAGATCACGGATGAGGAAGCCGACTGGCTTCGGGATAACATCGAGCGGATGAAAAACGAGATCCCGGACGACGGCGCCGCCACCCCGGAGGAGATCCGCATCGCCACCACCACCTACAACGCCGTCAAGGGTCGCAACACCCGCGCCCTGGAGCGTTACGAGGACTTAAAGATCCACCCCACCATGCCTATGCGCGCCCATATCCTGCGCATCGGGGACGTGGCGTTCTCCACCATCCGCTTTGAATTGTATATGGACTTTATGCACCGCATTCAGGCGCGCAGCCCCTTCCTCCAGACCTTCGTAGTGGAACTGGCGGGGGACGAGGGCGGCAATTATCTTGCCACCGTCCGCGGCGCCGCCAATAAGGGCTACTCCGCCTCCATCTTCTGCAATATGGCTGACCCGCAGGGCGGCCAGGAATACGTGGAAAACGTCCTTTCCGTCTTAAACGAAATGAAAGCCGGAGACCGTTGAAAAACTGAATGAAAGAACACAGGTCCTGCCTGCCGCGCCGCGGTAGGCAGGACCTTTTCACCGCGTCCGGGAGCGCGTCACAGCGCTCCCGGGACGATCCTCTCAATACAGTGCAACGCTTCCCCGATCTGGCGCGGGGTGTTGAAAAGCCCCGGCGAGAGCCGGACGGCGCCCTGATCCCCGGTGCCGAGGTACGCGTGGGCAAGGGGGGCGCAGTGAAAACCGGCTCTTACGCAGATGCCGGCGTCTTCCAGCTCACGCGCCTCCGCCTCGGGATTGACGCCAATCCTGTTATACAAAACGGGACCGTCCGGATTTTCCGGCTCGTACAGGGTCACGCCCCGGATCACGGATAGTCCCTCGATCAGCGCCTTTCGGTGCGCCCGCTCCTGCTCCTGAACGGAGGCCACCCCCCGATCCAGGAGAAATTCGATCCCGTAGGAAAGGGAAGCGATGGGGAGGACGGGCAGGGTGCCCGCCTCCAACCGTTCCGGCAAAAGGAGCGGCATGCCGGGGCTTTGCGGCTCTGACCCGCTCCCCCCGGAAAAAACCGCCTCCGGGATCACCGGGGAAGCGGGATTGACCGCCAGGAACCCGGCGCCCATCCAGCCGAAAAGCCCCTTGTGACCCGGGGCGCAGAGCATATCCACCCGGCTGAAGGCGTCCTCCAGGGGCATATGCCCCGCCGCCTGGGCGGCGTCCGCGATCAAAACCGTTCCGTTCTTTTTGCACAGGCGCGAGATCTCCTTCAAAGGAAAAGCGCGCCCGGTGACGTTGCCGCACAGGGTCAAAACAAGGACGCGGGGCGGCGCTTTCGCCAGCGCCGGGAGAAGGCCCTCCGGCGTCAGGACGGAGAGTGTGATCTTGCCCTGCTTCTCCAGGGCATACAGCGGCCGCAGGACCGCGTTGTGTTCAAATACCGTGGTATAAACGGAAAGCGGTGACCCCGCCCTTCCCAGAGCGGTGACCGTTCCGATGATCGCGGTGTTCAGCGCCGCCGTGGCGCCGCCGAAAAAAGCCACCCGCTCCGCCGCCTCCGTCCCCAGGAGCCGCGCCGCGTTTTCCCGGGCGCGAAAGACCGCTTCCGCGCTCCGCGCGGCGGGCGAATGCCCCCCTCTGCCCGGATTGCCCAGAGGCAGACGGAGCAGGCGCTCACAGGCACCTGTCACCGCCCGGGGCTTGGGAAAGCTGGTGGCGGCGTTATCCAGATAGATCATGACCGGGGGATCACTTCACAGGGTACGCCCTTTCCCCGGAGCAGGGACAGGACCTCCTCCGGGTCCGCGCTTGCGCATTCCAGACCGTAGGAACAGCCGAAGCGGGAACGCCGGATGATTCGGGCTTTGATTCCCGCCTGGGCAAGGATCCGCCGTCCTTTCTGCGCGTAGGTCACGGACGGGCAGCTCAGAGACAAAATTTGCATGGGTTTCCTCCTTTTTTGCCCCCGCTGTCACTATATGTCCGTCCGCGCCGTTCCGTGTCCCCGCCTCCCCGTGTTTGTCCGGATCCTTCCCGCCTTTTTCCCGATCCCGCCGGCGTTTTTGAAAAATCCCGTGAAAAAAGATCGCCGTTTCCCCTTTACAGAAAAAAAACGCTATGCTATAATAACGTGGTATCATAAAAGGAGTATTGTTGACTATGGTCAGACGCCGTGTGAGAAGGATTGCCCTTCTGGTTTTGACGGTTTCGCTCCTGCTTCCCGCTCTCGTTTCCTGCGCCGCGCCCCGGCTTGCCGACTTTGTCGGGGAGACCCGGACGGAGGAACCGGAGCGCCAGACAAAGAAGGCGGCGGAGAAGCCGGCGCCGACTACTCGGAAAAGAGATGTGGATATGACGGAATACCCCTTTCCCGACATCGCCGGCAGCGTGACGCTACTTGGCGAGCGCACCAATGTGACGGAAGAAGGATTGGCGCTGGAATGGGCTTGCTCCGGCTTTGAAATGGCCCTGGAGACGGAAGGCACCGATCTGGCGCTTCGTTTCGCGGGGAACCACGTCAACTACTTCAAGGTCATTGTGGACGGAGAGGAAAGCCCGGCGCGGCTCACCGTGACCGGAAACAGCGAAGTGACCGCGGTGCGGGACCTTGCCCCCGGTACTCACGTCGTCCGGGTGATCAAGGACAGCCAGCCCGATCTGCACGGCGGTATGACCTTGACGAGCGTTTCCTTCAACGGAACGGTTCTGCCCCACCCGAAACAGGAAAAGAGCCTGTATCTGGAATTTTTCGGAGATTCCATCTGGGCGGGCGTGGGCGCCCTGGGCAATCAGGGAAGCTCCCCCAACTACGGCAGTGAGATCTCCGCCACCGTCGCCACCCCCTACCGCGCGGTGACCGCCCTGGACGCGGACTATAACATCACCGCCCGGGGCAGCATCGGCGTGACCCGGCCTGTCGGGGATCTGGTGGCGTCCCAACTGTTTAGCAGACTAAACGGCTTTAGGGATGAGACGCCCTATGAGCCGAGGCGCGCCCCCGACGCGGTGATCATCTGCCTGGGCGCCAACGATCCCATCGCCGAAGCCTCCGCCTTCGTGGAGGGGGGCAAGGCGCTGATCCGGCAGATCCGGGACACCTACGGGGATGGGACAAAGATCATCTGGACCAACGGAATGTTCAGTAAAACGAAGTTTATCGACGAGATCCAAACCATCCTGGCGGAAAGCGGCGGCGAGGAAGCGGGACTGTATTACCTGCAAATGATCTACGGACAGAACGGAAGCGGCTCCAAAGATTCAAACCGGCATCCTTCCGCCTCGGACCACGAAAAGAACGCGGAGCTTTTGATCCCTTTCCTGCGGGAGATCCTCGGTCTTTCCTGATAACGAAAAAGATTCATACAACGATAGGAGAAAACGATGATGAAACGATTCTGGCGTGTGACGGCGCTCCTTCTGACGCTGGCGATGATTCTGCCGCTGATCGCGTGTTCCTCTCAGGGCGGAGACATTGAAGTACCCACCTCTGAGGAGACCACCACGGAGGAACAGCCCGAGGTCACGAAGGCGAAGAAGAAAAAGTTCGAGCTGGTAGAGCATACCATGGGCGAGATCGCCGGCGACATCCTCATCCTGGGGGAAAGAACCTATATTGAGGACGGCGCCCTGACGGTCAACTGGCCCTGCTCCGGCTTCGAGATCAAGTTTGAGTCGCCGGAGGGAACGGACTTTGCCTTCTCACTGGATACCAACTATCAGAACTATATCAAGGTCATCGTAGACGGCACGCCCATCAACAACCGCTTCGCCATCAGCTCCAAAACGGAGAAAAAGACTGTGGCGAGGGGGCTGGAGCCGGGGGTCCACGTGATCCGCGTCCTCAAGGACGGGCAGATCGGCACCGCCGCCGGTAATTACTGCAAGTTTACCGCCGTGCATCTGGAAGGCACGATCCTCCACACGGAAAATGATCCCAAGCCCCTCTATCTGGAATTCATCGGCGACTCCATCTGGTGCGGCGGCGGCGCTTTGGGCAACACCGCCAACTCCTCCACCTTTGCCAATGAGACCAGCGGCTCCGCGGCTGTCCCCTATCTGACGGCGCAGGCGATGAATGCGGACTACAACGTCACCGCCCGCGGCAGCATCGGCGTTTTCTCCAGATTTCCCACTGAAAACGGCAAGAATATGCTGGAGCTGTTCCCTCTCCTGAACGGCTACCGGGATGATACCCCTTACACGCCCCGGCGCACCCCCGACGCGGTGATCATCTGCCTGGGGACCAACGATCCCAAGAGTGCCGCCGGCGATTTCGTCCGGGACGGCAAGACGTTTATCCGGGAGATCCGGGAGGTCTACGGCAAGGACGTTCCCATCGTCTGGACCTACGGTATGATGAACCGGCTCCACTTCCACACCGAGCTGGAAATGATCCAGAAGGCGATGGGCGGCGAGGAGAACGGCATCTACCTGCTCCAGTTGAAGTACGGGCAGAACGGTTCCGGCTCCGGCGCCGACAACCGCCATCCTTCCGCGGCGGACCACGAGAAGAATGTGGAGATTTTGGTGCCCTACCTCAAGGATCTGCTCCACCTGAGCTGATTTCAATCAAAAACTGAATAAAAGCCGATCACGGGATCGGCTTTTATTCGGTACAAAACCGGATCTGAGCCCTTCATCAGGTTAAGGAATCGAAAAATCCGGCTAATATCGCGAAAAAACGTGTTAAAAAAGGAGGATTTCCACATGTTTCGCATCGAAACAAAGGAAGTGCTGAATGATACCATTTACCGGATGGGGATCGTCAGTCCCCGGGTGGCGAAGAAAGCCCGCCCCGGTCAGTTCATTATGCTGCGGGTAGATGAGGCAGGGGAGCGCATCCCTCTCACCATCGCGGGGACCGATCCCGAAAAAGGCATCGTGGACATCATTTTCCAGGCGTACGGCACCACCACGAAAAAGCTCTGTGAAAAAGAGGCGGGGGACGAGATCGCGGATTTTGTGGGACCCCTGGGCAAGCCCACGGAGATCCGGGGGCAGAAAATCTGCGTCATCGGCGGCGGCGTGGGATGTGCCATCGCCCTTCCCATCGCCCGGGAATATGCCTCCGTGGGCGCGGATGTGACCTGCATCATCGGGTTCCGCAGCAAGAATATGGTGATCCTGGAGGATGAGTTCCGCTCCTTCTCCCGCCGGGTCTTCGTCATGACCGACGACGGCTCCTACGGCAGTACCGGCAACGTGTGCATGCCCTTGAAGGAAATGCTGGAAAAGGGCGAGGATTTCGACCGGATCATCGCCATCGGACCTCTTGTAATGATGCGCTTCGTCACCGAGACCGCCCGACCCTGGGGCGTGCCCGTTTCCGTTTCCATGAACCCCATTATGATCGACGGCACCGGGATGTGCGGCGGCTGCCGTATGACCCTGAAGGACGAGTACGGCAGACCCGCTACGGTCTTCGCCTGCGTGGACGGTCCGGAGTTTGACGGCTACCAGGTGGATTTCGACGAAGTGATGACCCGGGGCAGGATGTACGCCGACTTCGAGCGGCATTCGTACGAAAAGACCTGCAATTTGTTCCGCGCGGCGGATCAGGCGAAAAAGGAGGGGTGCTGACATGGCGATGGAACCGAAGAAAACACCGATGCCCACCCAGGACCCCCGGGAGCGGATCACCAATTTCCGGGAGGTCGCCCTGGGCTATACCCCCGAAGACGCGCGTCGGGAAGCCCTGCGCTGCCTGAACTGCAAGAACCGTCCCTGTGTGGAGGGCTGTCCCGTAAACGTGAATATCCCCGGCTTCATTCAGAAGATCCGGGAAGGAGATCTGGACGGCGCCTATGAAGTCATCGCCGCCACGTCCTCCCTCCCCGCCGTCTGCGGCAGGGTCTGCCCCCAGGAGAACCAGTGCGAAGCCAAGTGCGCCATGGGCATCAAATTCGAGCCGGTGGGCATCGGACGCCTGGAGCGCTATGTGGCGGATCATCACAACGCCGCCTCCGTTCCCCCGCGGAAAGCCTCCTCCAACGGGTGCAAGGTCGCCGTGGTCGGCTCCGGGCCTTCCTCTCTCACCTGCGCCGGGGACCTGGCGAAGCTGGGCTACGACGTCACCGTGTTCGAGGCGCTCCACGCCGCCGGCGGCGTTCTGGTCTACGGCATCCCGGAGTTCCGTCTCCCCAAGTCCATCGTGGCGCGGGAGGTGGAAAACCTCAAAGCTCTGGGCGTCACTGTGGAAACCAACGTGGTGGTTGGCAAAACCGTCACCGTGGACGAGCTTTTTGAGGAGGGCTTCCGGGCGGTCTTTTTGGGGACCGGCGCGGGTTTGCCCATGTTTATGAATATCCCCGGGGAAAATCTGGTGGGAGTCTACTCCGCCAATGAGTACCTCACCCGCTCCAATCTGATGAAGGCATACCGGGAGGACAGCGACACCCCCATCCGCAAGGGCGGCAGGGTCGCCGTGGTGGGCGGCGGCAACGTTGCCATGGACGCGGCGCGCACCGCCCTGCGTTTAGGGGCGGAAAAAGTCACCATCATCTATCGCCGCTCCGAAGCGGAATTGCCCGCCCGCCGGGAAGAGGCGGAGCACGCCCGGGAGGAGGGGGTGGAATTTCTCTACCTTGCCAACCCCGTGGAGATCCTGGGCTACCGCAATTTCGAGGATCCCCGGGATCCGAAAAACGGCGCCGTCACCGGTATCCGCTGTACCCGTATGGAACTGGGCGAGCCGGATGAGCGGGGGCGCCGCGTGCCCCGGCCCATCGCCGGCAGTGAGTTTCACGTGCCCGTAGATACCGTGGTCATCGCCATCGGCACCTCCCCCAACCCCCTGATCCGCTCCATCGTGGGCGGCGTTCAGCTCAACCGCCGGGGCGGCATCGTGGTCACCGAGGAGGGCGCGACCCACCGGGCGGGCGTCTATGCCGGCGGCGACGCGGTCACCGGCGCGGCAACGGTCATTTCCGCCATGGGCGCCGGCAAAACGGCGGCGGCGGCGATCCACCGTTATCTCTCCGAATAACCCGGTTTTCACCATCAAAGCGCGGCGGTATTCAGACCGCCGCGCTTTTGCGTCTCCGGAAGGATTTGGAACGGCATCCCCGGAAGAAAAGCGTTGACTTTTGTTGTTTTTTACTATACAATACAGATGTAGTATTCTCATTTCTTGTTCATCCTCACAAACGAAAGGAGCAAGACCATGAAAAAACATATGCAGTCCGTCCTCGCGGCGCTGTTGGCGGCGATCCTGCTGTTGACGACGCTGCCCCTCTCCGCGATGGCAAACGAATTGCCGATGGTCCTTTTTGACCCCGAGACCGGCGTCATCACGGATGAGGCGTACGCCGCTATGTACGACGCAGCGGAGTTTTCCAACGGATATTTTTACGGCGGCTTTGACGGCTACTGGCAGACCTACGTCGTCCAGGCGGCGTACGGCGATGAGGAAGCCAACGCCATGGTTCAGGAGGAGGGCGGAACGTACTTCATCCTGGCGGAGGAACCTCTCCTTCAGATGGTGTTCAGCGAGTTCTTCCCCGCGCCTCTGGATTTTTTGGATGAATACGTCCTGCCCGCGCTGAAAGCGGGAGAGGGTATGGGCGTTATCCCCGCGTACAACGCGGAGACCGGCGCGTACCTCGTAAAGGCGATCAGCCTGGAAGAGCAGTGGAACAACGGCTATCTCTACCACGGCTTTATCGATAACCACGACGGCACCGGCTCCTTCTACTTTGCGGAGATCACCGGCGAAGAGGGCGGGACCCCCGTTCCCGGCGCCAACGGCACCCGGATCACCCTCCGTCCCACCGAACAGGGCGTGGAGCTGGTATCTTGCGAGCTGGCGGAGCCCTTGCCCGAGACCGTGGACCGCAGCGACGAGCCCGGACCTGAGCCCGGTCCGGAGCCCCGACCCTTCGATTACGAATGGGGCTACCAGACCGCGGACTTTCTGGAGGACTACCGGGAAGAGTGTCTGAAACAGAATATCGCCCGCATTCTCTATGACTGCGCGGTATTCAAGGAGCAGTATGAAACTCTGGCGGACGGCGTCGCCACCCTGACCCTGGATCAGCTTGTCCGGGTGTACGACGAATGCTTCGGGCACTGCTCTCCCTTCGATCCGGAGATCCATAAGGAATACTTCGACGGCACCTTCGTCATGGACGTGGCGGCGGGCAATATCCCCGGCATCACCTATCAGACGGATTTCGGCGCGCCCGAGAACGACCGCTTCACCCTTGAAAACGGCGAGCCCGTAAACGATACTCCTCGCTATCAGTACAAGGGCTGGATCGAAAATGAGAACCGCGACGGCGGTTCCTACTACTTCGCGAAAGTGACCGGCGCCGATCCCGGGACCCACGAATTGACCTTCGGCGAGGGCGGCATCCGCGTCGATCTGCTTGTTATCGACGGCAGAATGACCGAAATGGCGTATGATTATATTGACGCTCTGCCCGAAAACTTCGATCCCGAGCCCGAAGGACCCCGCCCCTTCGACTACTGGTGGGCTTGTGACGCCGCGCTCTTCCTGGAGGGCTACGTGGATGAATTTACGAAATCCACTATGGCGTCCGGCATCTTCGAGGACGCCCAATACAATTTGGATCTGGAACCGCAGAACGGCGCGATCACCCTGACGCGGGAGCAGTTCCGGGAGCTTTTCAGCCGCCGGTTCTACGCCGCGCCCGACGGCTACTATGAAGAAGTCGTCCTGCCCGATATCGAAAACGGCGCCGTCGCCGGCCTGACCTTCGACGGGCAGACGGAGACCTTTACCGTCCGTGGCGACCAGGGCTCCGCCGCGGTGACCAGGTTCACCTACGTGGGCTGGATCGAGGGCGAGGACCACAACAGCGGTTCCTTCTACTTCGCCGAGATCACCGGCTGGACGGAAGAATGGGATCCCGTCACGGGTGAAAAAGGCGTCCGCATCGATCTTCACGTGGAAGACGGCAGAATGATCTGCGACGCCTACGAGTACGTGGACGCCCTGCCCGAAAGCTTTGATCCCGTTCCCGTTGACCCCGACGAAAGAAGCGAATTCGACGTGGCGATGTTCGTGGAGGAGTATTTTGAAGAGTATCTTCGGGACGCCCTCTGCGGCGAGATCATCCGGTGGTACGAAGAAGTTATGCCCGACAAGGTTGTAAACGACACCGTGACGATCTCCGCGCAGGACTTTGCGGCCGCCGTGACCTGCGTTTGGGGCAATATGCCCGTAAACTTCCTGGAGGAACACGTCCTGCCCGAAGCCCGGGGAGACGATTTGAACGGCGTTACTTACGACGAGGGCACGGATTCCTACACCGTTGAAAACGGCGGCGGCGAAGGCGAACGCTCGTACTGCTACGTGGGCTGGACCAATGAGGAAGAGGGCTGCGACGCCTTCTGGTTCTTCCGTGTGGACGGCGTCAATGAGCAGGGCTGGCCCAAACCTAACGAGGACGGCAGCGGCTACCGCGTCCTGCTCCGCCCCGCGGGCGGCGACTTCGAGCTGGTGGAATACGGCACTGTGGAATCCCTGCCCGAGCATTTCAACGACGATCCCGGCTCCGGTGAATTTGATTATGCATCCGAGCGCCGCGTTGCGGATTTTGTGGAAGAGTATTACTATGAGATCGACGGTTTGTTCCTGATTTCCAGAGTTTTGAAACAAATTGAGAAAGACGATCCCTCCTATACTTTTGGCGATCTTGTAACGCTTTCCGCGCAGGAGCTCGCGGCGCTTTGCGGCAGGATTTATCAAGACGCTCCGGTCGGCTTTATCGAGAATGCGATCATTCCGGATGCTAAGACGGATAGATACAATTATCTTCCTGATCACATCAGCTATGATGAAAGCACCAATTCTTTTTCCCTGTGGTCGGATGGAGGCGGATGGGGCGATGTGCCCAATTATTACTACAGCGGCTGGACCCATGAAGAAGGCTGCGATATTTTCTGGTTTGGTGCTGTCGGAAATTGGAGCCCCGCTCCCGGCGTGAAGGTGGTGCTCCGCCCCGCGGGCGGCGACTTCGAGCTGGTGGAATACGGCACTGTGGACGCCCTGCCGGAGCACTACAACGACAGTCCCGACGATCCCGGCCCCGGGCCTGACGGCTTCTACGTCCCCCAGGATCCCTATAATCCCGACCTTTATGAAAGTGGCGACTGGAACTACGACGTAGTGGACGATAAGGTCATCATCATCCGCTACCTGAACGAGACCGAGACCGACGTGGTCATCCCCGCCGAGATCGACGGAAAGCCCGTGGTGGGCGTCGCCAACAGAGCGTTCCTGTATCGCTCCAACATGACCTCCGTCTCCATCCCCGCTTCTGTGACGGACATCCAGCACGACGCCTTCTTCGGCTGCTCCGGTCTGCAAAGCGTCACCCTTGACCCGGCGAATACCGAAAATCGCCTGGTGGAGGGCTGTCTCATCAACAACCGGGACGTGCTGGTGGCGGCTGTGAAGGGCACGAGCGATCTGCCCGTCGCCCGTCACATCGGCGACGGCGCTCTCTCCGCTCTGGAGGGGTTCGTATTTGTCCCCGAGGGCGTGGAAGATCTCGGCAACTATGCGTTCGCCGGCAGCGCCGTCAATCAGGTGGTCCTGTCCGACGGCGTGACTCGTATCGGCGACTGTGCCTTTGACAACTGTGAGTCTCTGGAGGAGATCTATTACAACGGGTCCCCCGAGGACTGGAACGCCATGGAAAAGGGCGCCGGTAACGAAGAACTGGAAAACGTGACGTTCATTGAAAAGCGTTTCATCGGTGAAAACGTTTCCATCATCGCTCCCAACGGCGTCGCCCCCCGGGGTACCGCCCTGGTGAACGACCTGATGGGCGAGCTGTCCGGGGACGTGCTGGGAGATCTTGACGGCCTTGAGACCGGCTCCGTTTGGGGCGTCCGCGCTCTGCTGGATCTGGATCACCAGCCTCTTGCCATCGACGGCATGGTCACCGTGGGCATCCCCGTTCCACGGCATCTGCAAGGGAAGTATCTGGCGGCGGTCTACCTGCCCGAGACCGGCGATCCCTTCATCCTGGAAGGCACGACCACCGATGACGATTATTTCCTCTTTGAAACCCCCGTCCTGGGCGAATTCGCCCTGGTGGAGCCCACGCTTCTGGGCGTGGCGGAGCAGAAGGGTCTGCCCGGCACGGTCATCGAGGCGGGCGGCACCATCCGCATCCCCGAGCGGCAGAGCGTGCTTCTCTCCTTCAGGCAGATGTACCGTGAGTTCGACCTGGTGGCGGGCTGGCGCAACGATCTGCTGACGGATCAGGGCTTCGACTGCCCCGCGAATCCCGTCATTGAAAACGGCGAGACGTTCGCCCGTATCGGCGCGGGCGACCTTGAGGCGGGCTCTACGGGGACCCTCACCGTTTCCTGGTACAAATATGATGATATCTTCGGACCCCGCGCCGTGGGCTGGAAGGACGCCGTGCCCGTCTACACTTGCACCTTCACTGTGGAAGTGACGGAAAATCCCTACTGGATCGAAGCCAATATCTACGGCAAGAACGGCGGCGTGACCCCCGGCGATACCATTCGCATCGAGGAAGGCAAGGAGATCGACGTTTACTTCGCCCTGTGGGATTACGATGAGGATTACTGCTTCATCACCGCGGACGACGCCCTGAAAGACGCCGGCTTCACGGTGGGCGATGAACCCGTTTTCCACCCCTTCTTCGATCAGGAGAATATGCCCTACGTCCGTCTGGGCGCGGGGGATCTGAAAGCCGGCGACTCCGGTGAGATCACCGTCTTCTGGGTGCGCTACGCCGATGCCTTCGGTGACGAGCCCGTCCCGGAGGAGGAGTTGGAGTATCTCGCCACCGCCACCTTCCGGGTGGAAGTGGTGCCCGAGCATGAATTCGGCGAACCCAGCTACGAGTGGGAGTTCATATCGGTCGCCGACGGGGGCTACATCTTTTACGATACCCTTCAGGCGGCGGAGGAAGTTCCCGCGGAAGCCATCCACGTGGGGATCACCGCCCACCGCACTTGCGCCTGCGGCGAGGAAGACTGGGAAGGCGGCGAACTGCAGAGCGAAGAGGTGACAAAGTATCCCACCTGCACCGCCAAGGGCGAGACCACCTATACCTTCACCTTCGCCAACGAGGCGTTTACCACCCAGTCCGTGACCCTGGCGAATATCCCCATGTTGGAAGCTGCGGAAGTGGAAGAGACCGCGGAAGGAAAAACCGTTTCCTTTATCAGGCAAGGCGGGAAGGCGATCAACTTCACCATGAAGGACGCCGTCGGCGCCCTGGTGGATGCGTCCATTGTCATCACTGATAAAGACGGTAATCCCATTGCGATCACCGCAGACGATTACACCTATGAGGACGGCGTCTTCACCCTGAAGGAATCCTTCCTGAAGAACCTGGAGGATGGCAAGTACACCATCACCTTCCAGGTGGGCGACAAGGGCGTCAATGAGGAATTCACGGTTATAGCCTTCCTCTGGGGCGACGCCAACGGCGACGGCGTGATCAACAATAAGGACATCGTCCGCTTGAAGAACTACCTTGCCAATTACGACGACCAGACCGGTATCTCCCAAAACGGGAACACCGTCTATACCCTCGCTGACGGCGCGGACGCCAACGGCGACGGCCCTGTGAACAACAAGGACATCGTCCGGCTGAAGAACTACCTGGTGAACTTCGACGAGAGTACCAACCAATCCAGTGAGATTTTAGGACCCGCCAACTGATCACAGGAGAAAACAGCGTTATGCGAAAAAAACGGACGAAAAGCAAACAGGCGTTTGCCTGCCTTGCGGTGGTATGCCTGATTTTCCCGCTGCTTTTCACCGGCTGCGGGGGGGCGAAAAACAATGCGTTGCCGGAGACGGAAGCCGGAGAGGCTTCCGCCGCCGCCAGCCCTTTTTCCGCCGGCGAAGTCGGTCAGTACGCCAGGGGCGTGCTGGAGGATGGCGGCTCTACTTACGTCAATAAGTGGGCAGACATCCGGATCAGTATCCCGGGGGATTTTTCCACGGGGACGAAAGAGGATTACGACTCCGTGGAGGCTGAAAAAGACACCGAATGCGGTCTGTATCTGATTGACGAAAGCGGCTCCCGCCGGTTTTTCATCGGGTTTCAAAAGCTCCCGACAACCGTCCGGGAGGAGGATTATCTGAACAAGGTAAGCCACGACCTCCAGGAAGCGGCGGTGAAAAGCGATAAGATGGCGGTCGTCGCGCCGGAGGTATACCATTTCATCAATCTCGGCGGAAACAAGTACGTCAAGGCGAGCTTTCGCCTCATCATCAACGGCAAGACCATCTTTCAGGACTACTACGCCCGGTTTCTGGATAGCTATATGATCTTCGCGGTGTCCACCGGCCCCGCGGCGGATCAGACCGACGCTATGGCGAACCTCATCCGCGCTTGCGGCTGAAACGGAAAACAATAATGTAGAAAACCGCCCGGACCATCCGGGCGGTTTTCTTCCATAATTCTTCATTTTTCATTTCCTATAATGTCCGCCAGCGCCTCGTACAGCGCCTTTGCGTCCCGGACGATGACCTCCGCCCCCGCTTCCCTCAACTGCGCCTCATCCCGGTAGCCCCATGCTACCGCCGCGCAGGGCAGGGAAGCGTTTTTTGCCAGCGCCACGTCCACTTCGGAATCCCCCACGTAGACCGTTTCTTCCGGTTTCGCCCCCATTTCCCTCATCAGGGCGAAAAGCCCGGTCGGGTCCGGCTTCCGGGGCGTCCCCTCCCGGTCCCCCGCCGCGTGGGCGATCGCCGGGAAAAATTCGTCCCGCAGGGAAAGCACCGCGCCGTGGGGCTTGTTGGAGAGGATCCCCAAGCGCCACCCCGCGCCTGAGAGCTTTTCGATCAGCGCCGGGATCCCCGGGTACGGCGCCGTGTTCGCCCCCTCCTTCGGGGGATAGATCGTTTTGTAATACGCCAGCACCTTCTCCGTCATCGCCTCATGCCCCGGCAAGCTGGTCCGGATCAGGTGCGCAGACCCGTTCCCCAAAGACGCCTTGATCTGCTCTTTTGTCCGCTCCGGCAGGCTGAATGCCCGCAGGCTCCGGTTCACGCAGTCCATCAGATCCGGCAGGGTATCCAGCAGGGTCCCGTCCAGATCGAATATCACGTTCTTCATGTCGCTCATTTCCTCTCTGTATCAGATCAGCGCCCTATTCTACCACATCCCCGCCCGCCTTTGCAACCCCGCCCTGCCGCCTCGCCGTTGTGGTTGATCCCACGGCGCCGAAGCGGAAAGTCCTTCCCCCTGGGGGGAAGGTGTCAGCGTAGCTGACGGATGAGGGGTACCCCCGAGGCAGAGCAGCCATCGGGATCACAGGATAACAGAATTGAAGCCCCCTCGTCCCCGCTTCAAACCCCCGACACATCCCTATATTATAAAATGAAACCGGGAACGGACTTGTCCGTTCCCGGTTTCTTCCATAACCCCGCGCAGCGGGATTTCACCGCCTGTCAGGCGATTTCATTGCCTTTAGGGCATCTCCGCCTCTCCTTTGTCAATTTTGACCGAAAACAAGAGCCGATTTTTTCCATTTCTCCCAAATGAAACTCTCCCGCGCGGGATTGACAAGTCCGCCCGTCTCTGCTATAATAATCACGATGTATAAGAGGCGAATTGTCTCTTGATAACGTGTAGGAAGGATAAAAACCATGAAAAAAGTATTTGCTTTGGCTCTGGCTTTAATGATGATCGCCGCGTCTCTGTCCCTGCAGGCGTTTGCCAAAGGCGATGAGCTTCCTGTTGTGCTGTTTGACCAGCCCGATTCTTATGTGTGGTCCGATGACTACACGACATGTAAAGCGACCTACAAAGACCAGAACGGCAACGTGATCTTCGAGGAAGACGGGACTGTCGATTCTACAACCGGGGGACCCACCTGTACCGCCGACACCGTCACCACCTACACCGCGACGTTTGCCGATGAGGAGCATTTTGAGACCCAGATCCAGGTGATTGAGGAAGGTGAGGGCCTTGGCCACGACTGGGACGAACCCACTTACGTCTGGGCGGAGGATTACAGCACCTGCACCGCCACCCGCGTCTGCAAAAGAGATCCTGCCCACACGGAAACCGAAACGGTAGAATCCTCCTCCAATGTCATTTCCGAGCCCGAGGTCGGGAAGAGCGGGGAAACAGAATATACCGCCACCTTCACCAACCAGGCGTTTGCGGAGCAGACCGAACGCGTGTCCACTGAGGTTCTCTACGGCGACGCCAACGGAGACGGCTCTGTCAATAACAAGGACATCGTCCGCTTGAAGAACTACCTGGCGAACTACGATGCCGAGACCGGTAACTCTAACAAGGAGATCTTCGCCGGCGCTGACGTCAACGGATCCGGGACGAAAGACAACACAGACGTCGTCCGCCTGAAGAGATATCTGATGTTCTTTGACGAGCTCACCGGGAAATCTATGGACGGCGAAACCGAGGTCGTTTTAGGGCCCGAAGCCCATTGATTGAAACAGAGAGAAACTGTTTTTTACCAATTGAAAACCGCCTGTGCGATCCGCACAGGCGGTTTTGAGAAAACGGAGCGATCGTATGAAAAAAGCAGTATCTATTCTTTTATCTGCCCTGCTTCTGTCCCTGCTGCTGCTCCCCGTTCTGGCGGCGGGGGACACGTTGACCCTGCGCCTCACGGCGGACCGGATCTCCGTCGCCCCGGGGGGCAAGGTCACCGTCACCGTGGAAGCCACCGAAAATCCCGGTTGGAATATGTTCGGCGCGACCCCCCGCTTTGATAAAAGCATTATGTCCCTGGAGCGCATCCGCTACGGATCCATCGGCTCCGGCGTTCCCGGCACCAACGCCACCATCGACGCCGGTATGAAGAATACCACCGCCACCGGCGTCCTGTTCAGCTATACCCTCAATGTCCGGGAGGACGCCAGCCTGGGCGATACCGTCCTGGGCTTGACCATCCGGGACGGCTTCATCGTCAGCATCACCGAGGAAGATGTGCCCGCCACCGCCAATACGGTTACTGTCACCGTCCTGGACCCGGCGGCGGAAACCTGGGGACAAACCCTTGAGATCACGGATAAAGACGGCAAGAACGTCCCCTTCACCTTCGACGATGTGGACTATGACCCCGCCGCGGGAAAAGTCTCCCTCTCCGAGTCCTTTATAAAGGAACATCCCGACAGCGCCTATACCGTTACCTTCCAAAACGATGCGGGTGAAACCGTAAAAACCGTGGAAAAAACGCCCCCCGCCTCCGCCGCGCCGGACCCGGCTGCGCCCGATACTCCATCGTCCCCCGCCTCTCCCGACGCCCCCGCCTCTTCCGGCGGCGATGTCTCTCCGGCTTCTCCCGCCGACCCCGGCACGCCCGCTTCCCCTGCCGATCCCGGCGCGCCCGCCGATCCCGGCGGATCCTCCTCTCTGCCCGTCGTCCTGGGCGTTTCCGCCGCGATCATCCTGGCTGTCGCCGCCGCCATAGTCCTCACCGTCTTAAAAAAGACGCCCAAACAAAAAAAGTCCGCCTCCAAGCGCAAATAGGCGATCCCCTTCCTCTTCCTTTTATAGAATCGCATCGATTCCCCCTTTTCGGAGATTGGATAAATTTTCTTCACAAAAAAACCAAAAAAACTCTTGCATTTCAAAATAAACTATGGTATAGTTAGGTGAAAAACTTCCGTATGGGGGTAGTTTCTGTGTCCCCCGGACTCCGAAAGGAGTAATAAACAGTAAGGAGAAAAACAATGAAAAAAACAGTTGCGCTTATCCTGTCCGTATTGATGCTGGCGCTTCTTGTCGTCTCTCCGGCGGCTTTTGCGGAACCTGCCAAGAA
Organism: Clostridia bacterium; assembly: GCA_017959745.1. GTDB lineage: Bacteria > Bacillota > Clostridia > Oscillospirales > SIG627 > RGIG5579. The sequence continues at coordinate 1,267 of JAGDAA010000046.1, read as the reverse complement.
CGTGACAATACAGACTTTGGCGCCGACAGCGGCGACCTCCGGCTCCACCATCACGGTCACCGCCTCCGTTACCGCCAATGAAGGGTTTTCCTCTATTACGATTCTTCCTGTCCTCGGCGAGGGCTTGACCTTCGGGGAATGGAAAGCGGGTAGCGTGACGGGCATGGGATATGATCTTGGTACGAACGCCCTTCTCAACTACACGTCCGATGATACCGCTGCTGCCGCGAATTACACCGGCACCACCACGAACCTCGTCAGCTTCACGGTGACCTTGCCCGAAGCGGAGGAGGGTACGACCTATGAAGTCGGCTTTAAGTTCCTGGCCGGCGCTTGCGACGCGGATGAAGTGGATGTCAACGGCATCATTACCACAGCCACCGTCACCGTCAAGGAGGGCTTGCTTGGTGACGCCAGCGGCGATGGTGTGATTTCCACCAAAGACGCTGCCTTTATCAGACAGTACGTTGCAGGTTGGGATGTTAAAGGTATTCGTTTGGATCTTGCGGATGTCACCGGCGATAAGAACGTTACCACCAAAGACGCCGCCGTTATCTTACAGTACATTGCGGGATGGGAAGTGGCATTCCCGGTCGGTCAGTGATTTGCCGCGAAGCAAACAAATGCCCCCTGATGGGTTGAAGTCAGTAAAATCTTGAAAACAAGATTTGAATAATAAAAAAGGAGAAATAATATGAAACGCATTCTGTCCATGCTGCTCATCGTAGCGCTCTTGAGCACTCTGCTCGTCGTTCCGGCAAACGCGGATGCGATTGGGACGATCGCCTTGACGAGTAGCCCCTCATCCGTAACGAAGGGGGGAACTGTCTCGGTGACGATTTCCCTGACCCAAAACCCCGGGCTTACCGGCTTGACGCTTTCAGTTGGTTATCCTTCGGATTGGACGCTGACTGCTGTAGCAGAGGAAAAGATGTTTGGCGCCACCGGCTTTACCAGTCCCAATTTGGAGAATAACCCTGTAACGTTGCCTTGGCTACACGGTACGGAAAACATTACCGCTACCGGCACACTTGCCACCCTTACCTTCAGTGTCAGTGATAGTGCTACATTGGGTGACCAAACCATCACTGTGTCATGCAGTGAAGCCTATGATACCGGCTTTAATGATGCTACCATCTCTGATGCGTCTGTGACCGTCTCTGTCGTTTCCTGCGTCCACGCCAATACCGAGCAGGTTCCCGCGGAAGCTGCTACCTGTGTGGACCCCGGTCACGAAGCCGGCACTAAGTGCAAGGATTGCGATGAT
>JAGDAA010000045.1 GCA_017959745.1 Clostridia bacterium | reverse complement strand
GGGCTCCTTACAAGCTGTGTTACAACAACACGCTCTGCGCCGTTGTAGATAAAGGTACCCTTTTCGGTCATTATGGGGAAATCACCCATAAAGACTTCCTGCTCCTTGATCTCGCCGGTGAGTTTGTTGGTCAGGCGAACGCGGACCTTCAGCGGAACGGCGTAGTTCACGTCCCGCTCCTTGCACTCCTCGATGGAATACTTGGGGGTGTCCTCCACCGTGTAATCCACAAAGTCGATGAACAGATTTCCCGAATAGTCCTCAATGGGCGAAACGTCCCGCAGGACGTCCATCAGCCCTTCTTTGATGAACCAGTCGTAGGAATCCTTTTGGATCTCGATGAGGTTCGGAAGCTCCAGCGGCTCGTCGCTCTTGGCGAAGCTGTACCGCAGAGTGGTCCCGCACTTCTGGGGCTTTGTCATCAACATAACGCAAAAACCTCTCCTTACTTTTATTTTTCCGCAAAGGCGCCGCCCCGGCGGAAAGAACGCTCTCCGGAGGAAATTTTACAAATAACGCAGGAAAAAGTTTACAAAAATTTCCCATTTGTTTGGGGCGAATTCATACTTTTTCCGGCTATTCGCGCCTTCCCCTCCATTTTAGTACAGTGTATGATCATAGCAAAAATTTCCGGGCTTGTCAAGGGGGAAATTTGCTCTTTTTTCGACTTTTTTCACGGAGGGAAGCAAACGCTTTTTCAAGGCAAAAAAAATCCCCGCCGTTCCCTTTCCGAACAGCGGGGATCATGTGAAAAACGGATACGGATCAGTAGGAGAGGTCCTGCGTCAGCGCCGTCAGGGTCTCGCCGTTGCCCAGGCGCGCCGTGACGGTGACCCGGTAGCTCTCCCCTTTCTTCAGGTTCCGGGACATGGTGGCGGCGGGCAGGACTTTGCTCATGGAGAAGCTGTACTGATCCTCCGGTTTACAACTGCCCACCTTGCAAGCGGAAAACGCTTCTTTCCCGTTTTGATCGACAACGGTCACGTCCACCCGGGAAATGCAGTAAGCGCCGGTCAAGGTAGCCTCGGACAATTCTTTAAGGCTGGTGACTTCCGGCAGAGATACCGACGCTTCTTTGACAGGAGCGGCGCCGATCAATTCCGCAACGGTCACGGGCAGATATCCCTTGTCATACAGATCCTTGAAAGAATACTTGTTTTCACTGCCGATCCCCAAGACGACGCCGTCCTCCGTTTGCCGGTCCGGTCCCTTGGAGGACTGCTCCAGACAGATCACAAAGCTCTTTTCGGGATCGACGGAGCCGTCCGTCGTATAGGAAACGGATACTTCTTTTACCATGCGGGCGTGGCCTTTGACGCCGCTTTTCACCTTCACGGTCATGGTCATACCGTCGCCGGGCTTGAGGCAGGCGTAGGAACGCATCATCACGTCCGCGCCGTTATCCTCGCACACCTGCCTTGTTGTGTAGGTATAAAAGTCGGTAAGGCTCTGATCGTAGGTCCATTCCCCCACCGGGATACAGCCGTGCGCCAGGCACATCTGCCGCGTCCCGTAATAGCTGATGGTAGAGGAGACGCGCTGCCACGCCCAGAAAACGGCGGTGCCGCAGTTATTGCCCACCTTCTGGTGGATATTCTTGGCTTCGGAGAGCGCCAAGACGCCGCTTTCCTCATCATAGAGATCGAGAAACGCTTCCAGTCCGATCGCCGCCTGGGTATAGGGAACGCCGCCGTAGCGTTTGCCTTTTTCCAGATGAAGCATGCCTTCGTCATCAGCGCTGTAGGAGCTTGGATAGTCATAGAAAAGAGACTGATCCGGCGTCCAGACAACGCTCGTTTGCAGCGCCATATAATCGATGCAGATCTGCCGCAGTTCTTCCTCCGTCATATCCGCGGTGGCGACGGGAATCGCCTCCACTTCCGCGCGGGTCAGGGGGTGGGTGATCGCGGGAATGAGGTCGCTTTGCTCATCCTTGTCGGGCGCATCCGTTTCGGGCGCCGACAGCGTTTCCCGCGTTTCCGTTTCGGCGGTCTCCCCGGGCACAAGTTTCGTGCCGGAGCAGCCCGACAAAACCAGCAGCGCCGCCAGAAGCAGCGCGATCATCTTTTGGTTCATACGGAAGTCCCCCTTTCGATCGCAAGGACAGTTCTCATCCGTCGCTATTGTACCATCCCCCAAAAGGGTTGTCAACGCAGGGGCGGTTGACAGGGAAGGCGGCGGCGGCTAAAATAAGGCTAAAATAAATAGAAAGAAAGGCAAGAGGAGACAAGGGGTATGATCGACGTGATCCTGTGGGATCTGGACGGAACGCTCCTGGATTTCAGGGCATCGGAAAAGAACGCCATCCGGGATACCTTCCGGCACTTCCGTCTGGGGGAGCTGACGGACGCGGATATCGCGCGGTACAGTGAGATCAACTTCTCCTGGTGGACCCGGATGGAGCGGGGCAAGGTGACAAAGCCCCAGGTGCTGGACGGGCGCTTTGTGGACTTTTTCCGGTTGATGGGCGTGGCCTTTTCCGATCTGGACGCCTTTAACGAATACTATCAAACCCGGCTGGGGGACGCGGCAGTGCCCTTCCCCGGGGCGTTTGAGACGGTGGCGGAAATGAAGAGACGGGGAAAACGCCAGTTTCTCGTGACCAACGGAACGGCGGGCGTTCAACGGGCGCGATTGAGGATCTGCCCTTTGGGCGAACTTTTGGACGGCGCCTTTATTTCCGAGGATATCGGCTATGAAAAACCATCGCCGCTGTTTTTTGAGGCGGTGTTCCGCGGTCTGGGCCCCTGTGACAGAAGGCGGGTGATGATCGTGGGAGATTCCCTCTCCGGGGATATGAAAGGCGGCAGGGACGCGGGGATCGTGACCTGTCTGTATCGCCCGAAGGGGGGCGCCCCCCACAGCCCGCTGGTGGATCACGTGATACAAGACCTAAGTGAGGTCACGGCGTTGTGTGAAACGGCGGGAATATAAAGTATAATGAAAGGAGCGTTCTCGTTTGGAACGCTCCTTTTCTTATGCGGGAGATCAGCCGACCGCCTTATAGCCCGCGGCGGTGACGGCGGCGGCAAGCTCGCTGTCAGGCACGTCCCGGGAGAGGGTGACGACCGCCTCCCCTTTTTCGTGGCTGGGAACGGCGGAAAGCACACCGGGGACTTTTTCCAGGGCTTCCTTCACGTGGGCCTCGCAGTGGGGGCACATCATACCTTCGATCCGAATGACTTTTTCCATTTGTTTTTCTTCCTTTCCGATACTTTCGACGCGCTCTTTGGGGAGGGCGTTTCTTTTCCGTTTGATCAGATTCAGCCGCAGGGCGTTGGAAACCACGCAGACGCTGGACAGGCTCATGGCGGCGGCGCCGATCATGGGATTCAGAGCGATGCCGCCAAAGGGGACCAGGACTCCTGCCGCCAGGGGGATGCCGATAACATTGTAAAAGAATGCCCAGAAGAGGTTTTCCCGAATGTTGTTCAGGGTCTTTCGGCTGAGGCGGAACAGGAAGGGCAGGTCGGAGAGGCTGTTCTTCATCAAAACCACCTCCGCGGAATCCAGCGCGGCGTCTGTCCCGGCGCCCACGGCAATGCCCAGGTCCGCCGCGGCAAGAGCGGGGGCGTCGTTGATGCCGTCGCCCACCATGGCGGTAGGCGCTTTCGCGGACAGGGCGCGTATCTTTTCTTCTTTTTCCTCCGGAAGGACCCGGGCGACGACGGTTTCGATCCCCGCGGCGCGGGCGATCTCCCGGGCGGTCTCCTCCCGGTCGCCGGTGAGAAGGATCACTTCTCTCCCCTGCTCCTTCAGTGCCGCCACCGCTTGCGCCGCGTCGGGCTTTACGGGGTCCGATACGGCGATCAACCCCAGAAAGCCCGTTTCACCAGCGAAAAACAGGGGCGTTTTGCCCTGCCGCGCCCATTCCTCCGCCCGGGCGGAAAACGGCGCGGGGACAGCGGATATTTCCTGAACGATCTCCGCCTTGCCGCCACGGAAAAGAACGCCGTCCCGCCTGCCGCTGACGCCGTATCCCGCCCGGGTGGCAAGGTCCGTCAGAGCGGCGAGGGCGATCCCCCGGTCCCGGGCTTCCGCCAGGATCGCGGCGGCGACGGGAGGGCGGCTGCCGGTCTCCAGACCCGCCGCCAGGGAAAGCAGTTCTTCTTCGGAAACGCCGGGGACGGGCAAAAGGTCGGAAAGCGCCATTCGCCCGGTGGTGACGGTGCCGGTCTTATCCAGCGCCACGGTGCGGATCCCGCCCGCTCTCTCCAGGGACGCGGCGGTTTTGAACAAGATGCCGTTTTTCGCCGCCACACCGTTTGCCACCATAATCGCCACGGGGGTGGCAAGCCCCAGGGCGCAAGGGCAGGAGATCACCAGGACACTGATGCCGTAGGACAGCGCCTGTCCGAAGGGGGCGCCGAACGCCATCCACAGGGAGAAGGTCATCAGGGCGATGCCCATCACCACGGGGACAAAGACCCCGGCGACTTTATCCGCCAGCCGCGCCGCCGGCGCCTTGGAGGCGGAAGCGGAGACAACCCGGTCGATGACCCGGGACAGGGTGGTTTCCCCGCCCACCTTTTCCGCCCGGCAGATCAAAACGCCGGACAGGTTGACGGTGCCGGCGAAGAGCTTGCTTCCGGGGGCCTTATCCACGGGCACGCTCTCCCCGGTGAGGGAGGATTCGTCCACGGCGCTCTCCCCTTCCAGGATCACGCCGTCCACGGGAACGCTGTCCCCGGGACGAACGATCAGAACGTCCCCGACCCGCGCCTGATCCAGGGGGATCACCGTTTCTTCGCCGTCACGCTTTACAGTGACCACGGCGGGCGCCAGGCGCTTCAACGCCTCCACAGCGGAAGTGGTCTTGCCCTTGGCGCGGTCCTCCAGGTGCTTTCCCAGGGTGATGAGGACAAGGATCATAGCGGCGGATTCATAGTACAGGTTGTGCAGGATCTCCATCTGTCCCATAGTGTCCCTGCCGATAGCGACATAGGTCATCACCAGACTGTAGAGGAAGGAGGCGCCGGAGCCCAGGGACACCAGGGTATCCATATTGGGCGACAGGTGAACCAGTCCGCGAAATCCGTTCCGGAAGAAGCGCCGGTGGATGAACAGAACGCCCGCGGACAGAAGAAGCTCCGTCAGGATGGCGGCAAGGGGATACTCCGTAAAATATCCGGGCAAAGGCAGATGGATCATATGCCCCATGGAGATCACCATCAGCGCCGCCAGTAGGACCAGAGAAAAAAGGAGAGAAGGGAGAAGGCTCTTCCCTTCCGGCGCGGGGGCTTTCCGTTCCCCGGCGCCCTTGAGAGAGGCGCCGTAGCCCGCTTTCTTCACCGCGGCGCACACCGCTTCGGGCGAGGCGTTCCCCGCCACCCGCATAGAATTGGTCAGAAGGCTGACGGCACAGTCCTCCACCCCGTCCACCTTTTTCACCGCCTGTTCCACCCGGGCGCTGCAGGCGGCGCAGCTCATACCGGTCACATCGTAATCTTTCATCATCTATCTCTGCATCTTCCGGAGAAGATCGATCAGCTCCTCCACGGTCCCTTCCCTGCCCGCCGCCAGATCCGCCACCACGCAGGAGCGCAGGTGGGACTCCAGAAGCTGGCGGGAGAAGGCGTCCAGCGCCGCGGACGCCGCCGCTGCCTGGATGAGGATGTCCGGGCAGTACACGTCCTCGGTCACCATACGTTTCAAAGCGCGGACCTGGCCCTCCACTCTGCCCAGGCGGCGGAGCAGGGCGCTTTCCTCTTCCGCGCTCCGCTTTTTCTTTCTCGCTTCACACGCCACGCAGGCGGAGCGGCTCTCCTTCTCCATCGGGATCTCCTTTCAGAAGCAATACCCCCAGGGGGTATATTCATCTTACCGCCGAAAGAGACTTTTGTCAAGGGTCACCGGGCAAATTCTTCCCACAATTCCGGCAGGATCCGGGGATAGGTGTGGCTCTCCGCCACGGTCCGGGCAAACAGGAGGCAATCCTCCTCCCGGCGTCCCAGGTCGGTCAGGCGCACGGACTCGGATTCTCCGCCGCGCTTCTTTCGCAGACAAGATCCAGGCGCCCCGCCCCGTCCTTCGTCAGGGAGGTTTCGATCTCTTCCTCTCCCGCCCGGGATGTGTATTTGTATAAAAGATCCCGGGAAACCTTCGGCATTTCTTTGTTCATTATTTTGCCCCCCGCATTGTCATTCCAAAGTTGTATGAAGGCATTATACGCCGGGACGGAAAATTGTCAAGACGCGGAAAACCCTTGCGGCACAAGGAATTTTGTCACTTTTCAGTTCGCGTTTTCCATTCAGATGTGCCCTTCGACAAAGTGACGAAAAAACAGGTAAACCTTGATCCGGATCGCGAAATACTTTTTTATATCCAAAATT
>JAGDAA010000044.1 GCA_017959745.1 Clostridia bacterium | reverse complement strand
TTTGACTTGCTTCTCGCAAAATAAGGAGGAATAAGTATGTATGATCTGATCGTAATAGGCGGCGGCCCCGGCGGGTATAACGCCGCTGAAAAAGCCGCCGCGAAAGGTTTCAAAACCTGCGTGGTGGAGAACCGGGAACTGGGCGGTACCTGCCTGAACGAGGGCTGTATCCCCACCAAGACCCTGCTTTACTCCGCTAAGATCTACGATTACGCCAAGCACAGCGACGTTTACGGCGTCACCTTCACCGGCGCGGCGATCGACCACGCCAAGATCATCGACCGGAAGAACAAGGTCGTCAAAAAGCTGGTCGGCGGCGTGGGTATGAAGCTGAAAAAGCTCGGCGTGGAAGTTGTCCGCGCCACCGCGAAAGTCACCGGCAAAACCGCGGACGGCTTCACCGTACAGGCGGACGATAAGACCCTGGAAGGCAAGCGCCTTCTCATCTGCTCCGGCTCTGTGGCGACCCTTCCGCCCATCGACGGCTTGAAGGAGTCCCTGGAAAACGGCTTCGCTATGACCAACCGGGAGATCCTGGATATGAAGGAAGTCCCCGCCACTCTTCTCGTTGTGGGCGGCGGCGTCATCGGTCTTGAAATGGTCAGCTACTTCAATTCCATCGGTTCCAAGGTCGTCGTTCTGGAAATGATGGATCACATCGCCGGACCCACGGATCGTGAGATCTCCGAGATGTTGAAGAAAGAGTATGAGAGCCGCGGCGTAGAGTTCATCCTCGGCGCGAAGGTCACCTCCATCAAAAACGGTAAGATCACCTACGAGCTTGATGGCAAGGTCCAGGAGATCTGTGGCGACAAGGCGCTTGTTTCCATCGGACGCCGCGCCAATACCCAGGGCCTTGGCCTGGAGGAGATCGGGGTCGTTTTGAACCGGGGCGCCGTGGTGACTGATGAATTCTGCAAGACCAGCGTTCCCGGCGTCTGGGCGGCGGGCGACGTCAACGGCAAGATCATGCTGGCGCATACCGCCTATCGGGAAGGGGAAGTCGCTGTCACCAATATGTTTGGTGGCACCGATAAAGTGGATTACAATTCCATCCCCTCCGTCATCTACACCAATCCCGAGGTCGCGGCGGTCGGCGAGACCACGGAATCCGCCAAAGAAAAGGGCTTGAACGTGGAGATCCGCAAGATCCCCCTGAGCTTCTCAGGCCGCTATCTTGCCGAAAACGAGCGCGGAAACGGCATCATCAAGGTGGTTGTTGACAAGGATCACAACAAGATCCTCGGCTTCCATATGATCGGCACCTACGCTTCCGAGATCATCTACGGTTTGGGGATCATGGTCGGCAAGGAAATGCGGCTGTCCGAGATCCAGAAATTTGTCTTCCCGCATCCCACGGTGGGCGAAGCCTTCCGTGAGGGGATCTTTTAAGAATTATTTGAAAGGAGCATAAAACAATGCCGAAAAGCCAATACGTAGACCCGAAAAAAGCCTTTGAAAAAGGATATATCAAATTTAAAGATATTCCCGTCTGCCAGTATAACAAGACCCTGGAACAGGAAAAGAAAATCTATACCAAAAAGGACTTTATGCGCATCTATCGCGATATGGCGATCATCCGCGAGTTCGAGACCATGCTCAACGACGTTAAGACCAAGAGCTGCTACAACGGCGTGGAGTACAACAACCCCGGTCCCGCCCACCTTTCCATTGGTCAGGAAGCCAGCGCCGTGGGCGAAGCCTACTGCCTGGATATCGACGATCTGACCTTCGGTTCCCACCGGAGCCACGGTGAGATCCTGGCGAAGGGCCTTTCCTCCATTCAGAAACTGGACGATAAAGAGCTCTACGACATTATGAAGGAGTTCCTGGACGGTACGGTCCTGAACGTTGTGGAGAAGCATATGAACGCCGGCGGCGACATCAAGGAGCTTGCCATTAACTTCCTGCTCTACGGTGCTCTGGCGGAGATCTTTGCTCGGACCACCGGATTCAACCGCGGTCTGGGCGGCTCTATGCACGCCTTCTTCATCCCCTTCGGCATTATGCCCAACAACGCCATCGTGGGCGCCGCCGCTCCCGTCGCGCTGGGCGCCGCTCTATATAAGAGGTCCAATCATAAGAAGGGCATCGTTGTCGCCAACTTCGGCGACGGCGCCTGCGGCAGAGGTCCCGCGTTGGAATCCTTCAACTTCGCTTCCATGGATCAGATCACCAAGCTTTGGAACGACGGCAAGGGCGAGGGTATGCCCATCCTCTTCAACGTATTCAATAACCACTACGGTATGGGTGGTCAGACCCGGGGCGAGACTATGGGCTTTGATATGGTCGCCCGTCTCGGCGCCGGCTTCAATCCCACTCAGATGAACGCGGAGCGCGTCAACGGCTACGATCCTCTCGCCGTCATCGACGCCGTGACCCGTCAGAAGAAACTGCTTGTCAAGGGCAAGGGTCCCTCTTTGCTTGACGTGGTTACTTACCGTGTATCCGGCCACTCTCCCTCCGACTCTTCCACCTACCGCACCCCCGAAGAGATCCAGGCATGGAAGGACGCGGATCCCATTCCCGCTTTCAAGAACAAACTCATCGCCGGCGGCGTTGCCACTGAAGCCGAGTTTGACGCTATCCAGGAGCAGGTCACCCGCCGTATGACCGAAGTGATGAAGCTCGCGATCAACGACGAGATCTCCCCCCGCATGGATCTGGAAAAGAATCCCGACGCCATTTCCGGCATGATGTTCTCCAACCTTCACGTGCCGAATCTGGATCCCGGCCGTGAGCCTGAAATGACCCTTCCCAAAGAGGAATGTCCCCGGTTCAAGGAGCTCAAGACCAAGGTTCGTACCGCCTACGACGCGGCAGGGAAGCCCGTTTCCAAGATGAAGGTCTTCAACATCCGCGACGGTCTGGCTGAGCCGATCATCGACAAGTTCTATGAGGATCCCACCCTCATCGCTTACGGCGAAGATAACCGTGACTGGGGCGGCGCCTTTGGTGTCTATAAGAAGATGACCGAAGCGATCCCCTATCACCGCTTCTTCAACGCGCCCATCTCCGAATCCGCCATCGTAGGTTCCGCCGTGGGTTACGCCATGTGCGGCGGCAGAGCCATCGTGGAACTGATGTATGCCGACTTCATCGGCTGCGCCGGTGACGAGATCTTCAACCAGATGGCGAAATGGCAGTCCATGTCCGCCGGCATTTTGAAGATGCCCATCATTCTCCGTGTTTCCGTGGGTTCCAAGTACGGCGCCCAGCACTCACAGGATTGGACCGCTCTCACAGCGCATATCCCCGGCCTGAAGGTGGTCTTTCCGTCCACGCCTTACGACGCCAAGGGCTTGATGCAGGCGGCGCTCAACGGCACCGACCCCGTGGTCTTCTTTGAGTCCCAGAGAATTTACGATAAGGGCGAGGAGTTCCACGAAGGCGGCGTTCCCGCGGAGCCCTATGAGATCACCATCGGCGATCCCGACGTGAAGAAGAAAGGCAAGGACGTTACCATCCTCACCATCGGCGCCGTGTTGTACCGCGCGCTGGAAGCCGCCAAGATCCTGGAGGAGAAGTACGGCGTCTCCGCTGAAGTGATTGACACCCGTTCCATCGTTCCTTTCGATTACAGCAAGGTCATCGAAAGCGTTAAAAAGACCGGCAAGTGCGTGATCGTGGGCGACGCGGTGGAGCGCAACTCCGTGATGCGGGATATGGCTTCCAACATCACCGAAATGGCGTTTGATTATCTGGACGGCCCCGTGACCGTTGTGGGTTCCCGTAACTGGATCACGCCCTGCTTCGAACTTGACCATATGTTCTTCCCCCAGGCGGAGTGGATCATCGATGCCATTCACGAAAAAATTATGCCTTTGCCCGGACACGTTGCCAAAAACAACTTTACCACCATCGAAAAGATGGAGCGGTCCAAGAAAGGCATCTGATCAGACCTTAATGATAAAGCGGCAGGAGTTTTCCTGCCGCTTTTCTCTTGTCAACCCATTCATTTTATGGTAGAATAATCGCGTTGAATTTTTTGTAAGGAGGAGCGTATGAAAAAAGCGATTTGCGCTATGCTTTGCGTCCTTCTCGCCCTTTCTTTATCCTCCTGCGGCATGGAGCCGCTCCTTCCCGAACCCTCTGAAAGCGCATCTTCCTTTACGGATCAGATTTCCCTGTATGAGGACGCGGTCACGGAGCTTTCGGAAGTCTCCTACGATTGCCTGATCTCCAAGACCGAATTCTTCCGCCCGGACGGAGCGGGGGACTACGTGGGGATTTTTGTGCAGAATATGGAAGATAAGAGCATTTTCCCCTATGACGGTCACGCGATCAAAGCGCTCCTGTCCGGCGGTGTCAAATTGATCGATAAGATAAACCGGGACGATATGACACTGATTTCCTTTTCCCTCTGTATTCCCGGCAGAAGCTATGATTACGGCTATTATTACTGCTCCGAAGGGAAGCCCGTGTATTTAGGCGATCCCGCCCAGGAATTGACCCCGGATAAGACCGGCTTTTCCTATACGAAAAACACCAGCTTCGGTACGGGCGTTACCTACTACACGGAGCAGCTCAGCGATTTCTTCTTTTACTACGAGATCACATAGTCACTTGATTCTTATGTATAAAAAAAGTGCTTGATGCTGAGTCAAGCACTTTTTTAGTAAACTATGAAAG
>JAGDAA010000043.1 GCA_017959745.1 Clostridia bacterium | reverse complement strand
TGGACTTTCCGGAGCCGCTGGCGCCGATCACCGCCACCACTTCCCCTTTGCGAATGTCGGTGGTGATACCTTGCAGCACGTGATTGTCTCCGAAATTCTTATGAAGGTCCTCCACGTGGATCAAAACGTCAGTGGTCACTGCGTCTCAACCTCCTTTCCAACCGCCCTAAGAGCCAGGTCAGGATCAGTACCAGGGTCAGGTAGATCAAAGCCAGGGTGATGTACGGCACGAATGCCTGATACGTCTTGTTCACCAGGTTCTGTGCCTGCTTGGTCACGTCCCGCAGGGCGATCACGGACACCAGGGAGGTATCCTTCAAAAGGGTGATCATCTCATTGCCCAAAGCGGGCAGAATGTTCCGGAACGCCTGGGGGATCACCACGTACCACATGGTCTGTACGTAATTGAAGCCCAGGGAGCGCCCCGCCTCCATCTGACCGGAGGGAATGGAGATCAATCCGGACCGGGCGATCTCCGCCACGTAGGCGCCGGAGTTGATGCCCAAAGTCACAATGCCGCAAATGATCATCCCCGTGTCTGTTTTGGGCGTCATAATGACGAACCCCATGATCAGAAGCTGTACCATCATAGGCGTACCGCGGATGATGGTGAGATAGATCTTGCAGATGGCGTTGAAGAAATTCAAAAGGGGGTTGCTCTTCTTCGCGGCGGAAAGGTCATCGTGCGCCGTGCGGATCAGCGCCACGATAAACCCCAGCAGAACACCCAGGACCAAAGCCCCCAGGGTCACGATGAACGTGATCTGCAACCCCTTCACAAAGAGCATCCACCGGTCGTTGTAGATCAGGGTCTGATAAACCTGATAGAAAAGATCCTGCAGCCACTTAGGAGAGCCCTGTATCCACTGCGGCATTGTCCGGATCCAGTCCTCAAAAAATAAAAAATCCAAAAAAGCCTCTTTCTGAACTAATCGGGGACAGAGAAACTCTGCCCCCGGTCATTGATTTATTTACGGAAGAAACGATGGATCACTCAGCCTTGATGTATTTCGCGATGATCTCGTCGATGGTGCCGTCCGCTTTCAGCTCCTTGAGAGCGCCGTTGATGTCTTCAAACAAGTCGGTACTTTCCTTGGCAAGGGCGATGGCGTAATCTTCCACAGCGTATTCGGTCTCCAGGATCTCAAGCCCGGTATTTGCCTTCACGAAGTTCTTGGCAGGCTCGTTGTCGATGACCACGCAGTCCACCTGACCGTTCTTCAGCGCCGCCACGGCAAGGGCGCCGTTGGCAAACTGCTTCACGTTCTCTTCGCCGTAATCATCGGTGCAGTAAATGTCGCCGGTGGTGCCGGACTGAACGCCGATGGTCTTGCCTTCCAGATCGTCAACGGTCTTGATCTCGCTGCCTTCAGGAACGATGATCACCTGAACGCCGGTGGCGTAGGTATCGGAGAAGTTGACCTGCTGCTTCCGCTCGTCGGTGACGGTCAGACCCGCCATAACAAAGTCGATGGAGCCGCCCGCGACCGCGGTGAGAAGGGAGTCAAACTCCATATCCTTGATCTCCAGTTCCTTGCCCAGCCTTTCAGCGATGGCGGCGGCGATCTCTGCGTCGATCCCGACGATTTCGCCTTCGTCATCGGTGAATTCATAGGGCGGGAAGGAGGCGTTGGTCCCCATGACCAGCTTGTTGCTGTCAGCGGCCTTGTCGGTCCCGGCGGTCTGCGCCTGGGTCGCAGCCTGGCTCTCGGAGGTCTTGACCTCGGTGGTGGTGCCGCAGCTGACGAGCGCCAGAAGCATCATAACTGCCAAAAACAATGCTAAAAACTTTTTCATAACAGTCTCTTCCTTTCTTTCCAATTATAATTGGAACTTGCGTATAATATACACCGTTGCGCTCGCTTTGTCAAGCGCTTTCACTTTTTTTCGCGAATCCACTTTTCGCAGCCGATCTCTTTTGTATGATGAATTCTCAAGTCCGCGGGTTCTATTGTTCCGACTGAAGAACGCGAAAAGAATCGCTTTTCTCCGATTTTTCAAATGAGAAAAGTCCCGTCGTTCGCCGCATTATACCGAATAATTTGCATTTTAATTCCATTATATTCATTTTATATTCATTCCGTTCTATTTTGCCCGCATTCCTCATAAGGTTTATTGCGCGTACCGGGCGCTGAAAGTGCCCGCCGGAAAGGAAAAGACCGACCAAGATGAAAAAGAAAACCATTCAAAGACTTTTCTGTTTGCTACTGGCGCTGATCCTGCTCCCCTTTGGACGCGGCTTTGCCTCGGAGGAAGATCGGACGATCCCCGTGGTGGAGCCCATCGCGGCGGAGCTTCCCCTGCCCTGCGCGGGCGCCGTCCTTATGGAACAGGAGACCGGACAGATCCTGTATGAAAAGGGCGCGGACGAACGGCGTCCCATCGCCAGCGTCAGCAAGATCATGACCCTGCTCATCACTGTGGAAGCCATTGAACGCGGGATCCTTCACCTTGAGGACAAGGTGCCCGTCAGCGAAAATGCCGCCTCTATGGGCGGCAGTCAGGTATATCTGGAGCCGGGGGAGGATATCACGCTCCGAGACGTTCTGAAAGCCGTCTTTGTTTCCAGTGCCAATGACGGCGCCGTGGCGCTGGCGGAGCTTGTCAGCGGGAGTGTGGAGGGCTTTGTGGTCGCTATGAACGAGCGCGCCGCCGCCCTGGGGATGCACGATACCGTGTTTTTTAATCCCACAGGGCTGGACGACGGGGACACCAATCTGTCCACGGCGCGGGACGTTGCCACAATGTCCCGGGCGCTGTTGTCCCACAGTATGGTTTATGAGTATACCACCATCTGGATCGACAGCATCCGGAACGGCGCTTTCGGACTTTCCAACACCAACAAGCTGATTCGTTTTTACCCGGGCGCCACCGGCCTTAAGACCGGCTCCACGGGCAAGGCGAAATACTGCGTTTCCGCCTCGGCGGAGCGGAACGGGCTGAAGTTGATCGCCGTTGTCCTGGCGGGAGAGTCCAGCCAGGATCGCTTCAACGCCGCGAAGACCCTTTTGGACCACGGCTTCGCCTCCTACGCCTTCTTCCGTCCGGAACAAACGGATCTTCCCCGGATCCCCGTGTGGGGCGGCGCGGCGGCGGACGTGGGCGTCGCCGCGGACCGGTCGGGGATCCTATTGAACAAAGCCGATGCCGTGGGGGTCAGGGCGGAAACGGAACTGTCTCCGGAATTGACCGCTCCGGTAGCGCAGGGCGAGACCGTGGGGGTGATCCGCTATAAAAACGGCGATACGGTTCTTTGCGAGATCCCCGTCACCGCCGAGGAAGCCGTTCCCGCTCTGGGATTCGCCGGGGTTTTCAGCCGTTTGCTCCGCCTGTTCTTCACCGGGCGGGCATAGCTTTAGAAAGCTCTGTGCCTTCGCTTGAAGGGATCTTCCCGCTGTCCCGAAATATAAATAGAACCGGGCGGACCTGAACGGTTCCGCCCGGTTGGCTTATGCGCGATGATTACTTCTCGTAGTAGTAGAGCTTACTTTCACACTTAAGGATGCACTGCCAGATATTCTCGAAGTACGCTACGTACTGATCGATAACTTCCTTCTGCTCATCGGTGAAGGAGTCGTACTCCTTCGCCCGGAGAGAGGATCCCTTGTTGGCGCGGTTGAAGAGACTCACCGCGTAAGCGCGGAACACGTCCATTCTCGCCTCGCCCGTGTTCTCGTACAGGGAGAAGTTGATGGAGCCGAAGTAGGGAGACTGAGAGGACGGGGTGCTTTCCGCGTCCGTATACACCGTCTCTTCGCCCTGCTTCACGGTGGTGCCGTCACTGTAAGTCATAGCGGTCAACGCCATCTGATCCATATTGTAACGGTTGTTGGCAGTAGTCAGGGACTGGGCGGTATTGTAGGAAGTGACCAGGTTCTGGATGGTCCAGCACATCACGTAGTACACACTTCTGTAGGCGTGTTCCCCGTAAACGACGGTGCCGTCTTCATAGATCACGTAAGGACGGATGGTGTAGAAGGTGAACCAGTCGTTGTAGGTGCCGTCCTGATCCTGAAGCCCCGTGTACTCCACGGCGTAGGTGTCCGCCTTGTTGCCCTCGTTGTAGGGATTCTCCAGATCCAGTTTCTTGTCTTCCACATGATAGATCGCGGCGGGCAGACCGCCCACGTTGTCATTGGTGACAAAGGATTCGGAATCCGCGGGGGTGGCGTTGGAGGCAAAGTTGGTAAAGACGTCTTCCGTAAGGTTGACAAAGCGCCTTGTATTCAGGTCAAAGCCGTAATAGGTGGCGAACTGAACGTTGTTGTACCGCAGGTCGCCCATATTCCGGAACAGCTGCTTGTTGGCGGAGGCTTCCGTGGGAGCGATCAGGATGCCCGCCTCGCTGATCTCCTCATTGGTCTTGGGAATGTTCACCATAAACCGCAGCCCCTGCACGTCCGCTCCGTCGGTGCGGATCTGCGCGCCGTCCAGATACGGTACGGCGTACTTGCTGTCCTGCTGTCTCCCGGAAGGATACCAGAAGGCAGGCACGTGAGCGGCGGACAAAGACTTTTTCTGGCTGACGTTGTCGTAATCCGTCAGAATGTAGTCCTGAGACAAGATCCCGTAGGTGGAGGAAAGGTTCGCCCACTGGAAGCGGACTTTTCCGAATCCCTCGCCCTTGGTGAGACCGGTGTGGCTGGTAAACCGCATCGAGTAGGTCTCAGCGGGATAGTTCGTCACGGCAACGTCGCCCAACTTGTTGGTCCGCATAGCGTAGGACGAGCCGCACCCGATCAGATGACGGGTATCACGGGGCACCTCGATCGCGAGCATGAAAGCGCCGGTGGCGAGATTGTTTTCCAGATTGATCTCGTGCCAGGCGGAAAAGACCTCCGGAACGGCGGAGCCGGTCCCGTCGTACTTATCGTTGATCACGGACCAGAGCTGCTTGTACTCGTACACGGTGGTCCCGTAGGTATCGGAACGCTTGTAGGCGTCGCGATCCTCCTCGGAGGAATCGGAGGCATCGGTTTCAGAATCCTCTTCCATCCAAGTATCACTTTCCGCCGCTTGACCCTCCGCGGTCTCCTCGGTCGCCGCAGGCTGATTCAGACCCAGGATGGAATCCATCTGCGCTTTGGTGTAATGCTTTACGTTGAACCAGCTCCCCGGGGTCAGCGCCTGATCGAGACTGGTGACGTTGGGATTGCCGTACTTGTTCAGAACGCCCATCTGGTAACCGGCGGTGGAGAGGTTGACGTTCGTATGGAAAGAGGTGCGCGAACCGGTCGAGTCCTTCAACACGGTGGGCGCGGAGCCGTCCAGCCCCTGCCGGTAGAAGCAGCCGAAGCTGTAGTTGTTGACGCTGATACCCATACTGGAGTTGATGGTGGAGCCGAATCGCACGTTGTTATCGTACCGGACGCGGCGGTGGTCCGCCTCTTTCATTTCGATCGCCACGTACAGATACCGGTCGTCATACCGGGCGTACAATTTCACTTCCTCCGGCAGGACCACGTGGTTGTTCCGCAGAACGGTGATGGCGGGAACGCCGCTGGCACTGCCTTCGCCGGACAGGAAGAGCTTGCTCTGAAGCTTCTTGCCGGAATAGTAGATACCGGGCTCAAAAACAGGCGCGGTCTTATTGGACAGGTTGTAGTAGGTGGTTCCGGTGGAGGTGGGCTTGTAATAGTAGTTCTTCCAGTTGGTATTCCAGTCCTGAGGCTGCTGGGTGAGCATCTTCACGTCCTGCACCACGTAGGTCAGATCCTGGAAGGGGGTGCCGCTGTAGTACCTGCCCGCTTCAAACTCGGGCGCCACGTCCCCGGTCACGGGGTACCACTGGATCTCGCTCTTAGAGCAATAGGCGGTGTAGTTCCAGTCCCAATCCGCTGGCTTTGTCAAGGTCAGGGTGTAGGCGTAGCCGCCGGCATTGGGATCGCCGGAGCGCAGGTAGTAGTAACCCGCTTTCCATTCGGGCGCCTTTTCCCGATCTTTGTAGTACTGGGTGTAATGGAAATCCCAAACTTCGGGCTTTTCCATCAAAGGATTCGCCGCAGTGGAGCTGGAATAGTACTTACCGGGTTCAAACTCCGTTTTGGCGGAAAGGGCGGTGCGTTTGCTCAGCATAGAATAGGGTCCGGCGGAATAATAGTAATAATTCTGAGAGGTTTCCCAATCCGCCGGTTTGGCGGTGGTCAGGGTGTAAGTGAAGCCGCTCGCTTCATTGCCGGAGCGGAGGTAATACCGACCCGGTTCCCATTCAGGCGGGGAGAAGGTATAGGGAACGAACGTAGCGCCGGTGAGTTTATAGTAGGTCGTATTGCTGTCCCAATTTGACAAAGGCTTGGAGGGGTCATTGGGGTTGGGCAAAAGACACGTGAAAGAATAACCGGTCTGCGCATTACCTCTGCGGCTGTAAATCAAGCCTTCCTCCCACAGGCTCTGCGCTCCTTTCACCGTGCCCTCAAAGGTACCACCCACACGGATGAAGTAATTCTGGTGGTTCGTTTCCCAGTCCGCGGGCTTGAAGCCGGTCAGGCGGTACTCACCGTCTTTGAATTCATAGAAGCGGAACGGACTCCAATCCCCCGCTTTGACATAATAATTCTGCCAGGTGGTATCGTACCAGCCAGAATCACTGGTGCGGAGAGGATAGTCTGTCGTGTTTTTACTATAATACGTGTATTGCTTGTATTCCGGCGCCTTATCATACAGATCCGTCAGTTTCACAAGACCCGTTACCGGGGCATACCCTTCTCCGTCTTTAGTAAAGTAGATCGTCCTGTACTGAATGTTTGCCAGGGAGTAAGTTGATGAACCGGATTTGAAATACGTATCCCAATTACCCGGTTTCGCCGTGAGCAACGTATACACGTAGCCGCTCTCCGGCGTCCAGGAACGCTGATAGTAGGTATTCTCCTGCCATTGGGGAGCACGGCGCTCATAATAGTTTCTCCAACCGACGTCATTCCAGTAATCCTTGATTCCGGCGCTGGAAGGCGGAAGCTTTGACGTGCGGAGTCCGCCGCTGTTGTAATAATAGGTATTCGTTTCATAGGCAGGCGCTTCCTTCATACCGAGATCCTCCGCTATACGGGGGTACTCGACCAGGTAAAAGCTTGAGCTTCCGTCGTTTACGTCATAGGCGTTTTTCGTGCCTGTGGGGTAAGAACCTTCGGTGGAAGTGTGCTTGAAATAGGACGCGAAATTCGTTTCCCAGTCCGACGGCTGAGTTTCAGTAAGAGTCCAAACGTCCTTTGTAGTATAGTTGTAAGACCAGTAGGTATTTTCTTCCCATTTGGGAGCTTCCGTGCGCTTAATGTAAGCGTTACGCCAGGCGGGAGAGGACCACCCGGTGGGTTCGCTGGTCACAAGGGAGCCGCTGCTGTTGTAAAAAGAGAATCCGCTATAATCGGAATCTTCATAATACGTCGTGTCAAAAGGCGGCGCCATGTCATAGACTGCGGTGGTGGGCACGAGGGATTCCGCCACCTTGGTATAGCCCCTGTCGTTGTTAGTGAAGTAATCGCGGAAATTGGTCTCCCAATCCTTGGGCTTCTCCGTCAAAGGCGCCCAGTCCTGCAGATGATATTTCTGCGTGGTGGAGCTGATGGCGTAATAGTTGTCAAAGTTGTCCGCCGTAACAAAGCGCGCAGAGGTGAAGGTCTGGGTCTCGGGATTGTAGAAATAGTAGGAAGCCGTGGCGGAATAGGTGGTGGGCAGGTACCACTTGGCATAGGGGAACGCGTAGGGACTGTCCGTCTCGATACCGGCAATGCTGGTCCACACCTCATCGGGGGAATCCGGCGTGGGGAACACGTTGTACTGACCGCTTCGATCCCCGGCGTCTACAAGCTTGTATTCGTCCCGGGGGGTCAAGCCGTCGTCCTGCATCACCACTTTATCCGCCGTGGTGATGTAGCGCATATTGTACGTGGCGACGGGTTCGCCGTACCCGTCGGAGTCGGTAACGAGACCGTCCTCCCGGGGGATGGCGCCCTCCGTTTCATAAAAATACAGGTGCTGCTGCCCGAATTCCTTCATCGCGGGCGCCGGCGGCGCGTAGGGAACCGCCCCGGCGAATAGCGTCGCGGTGGACGAAAGGGTGGCAAGTACGAGCAGGATAGCAAGAACGCGCTTTTTCATGGTTTCAGCCTTTCTTCTCAATTTCGTAGTGTAGAGAGGGCATTCATATCCAAATTTACAGTTTATTCTATCACGTTACGCTCCAAAAATCAAGAAAAAAAGCAGTTTTTTTCCCGGAAAAGTTTTCCTTTTCCGGGAAACGGAGACAGAAAAGCCCGCCCGGGTCCAACAGGGCGGATCCGGGCGGGGCAAAAAGCTATTATCCTTATTATATCGTCAAGCCCAAAACGGCGCAGGCGATGGAGAAAAAGAGCAGGACACTGCAGGCGTCCACCACTGTGGTGATCAGAGGCGACGCCATGATGGCGGGGTCCAGTCCCACCCTTTTTGCCAGCATGGGCAGGGCGGTGCCTAAGGACTTTGCCACCAGGACCACCAGGAACAGGGTCAGGCTGGTGATCGCCGCCAAAAGATACGGTTTGACCTGATCCTGTCCGCTGTAAAACAGAAGCACTCTGCCGAAGTTGATCACCGCCAGGGCGGCGCCCACCACCAGGGCGATGCGGATCTCCTTGAACCAGACACGGAAGAAGTCCCGGGGCTTCATATCCCCCAGCGCCAGACCGCGGATGACCATAGTGGACGCCTGGGAGCCGCAGTTGCCCCCGGTGTCCATAAGCATGGGGATCATCGCCACCAGAACGGGGATGGCGGCAAAGGCTGTCTCATAGCGGGTCAATATGTTACCGGTGAGGGTGGCGGAGACCATCAGGACCAGAAGCCATAGAATGCGGTTTTTGGCGTGGGTGAAGACGCCCACCTCAAAATACCCCTTTTCGCTGGGGGTGATAGCCGCCATTTTTTCAAAGTCCTCGGTGTTCTCTTCCTGCAGAACGTCCATAGCGTCGTCGAAGGTGACGATGCCCACCAGCCGGTCCTCCCCGTCGATGACGGGCAGCGCCAGAAAGTCGTACTTATCGAAGTCGTGGGCGATCTCTTCCTTATCGTCCGTGGTGCGGACGGTGATCACGTTGGTCTCCATGATCTCGGACACCGGCTTATCCTGGGAAGCTAAAAGAAGGTCCTTCACGGACACGACCCCTAAGATCCGCCGGTGTTCATCCGTCACGTAGCAGGTATACACCGTCTCCTTATCGGGTCCCGTGGCGCGGATGCGGTCGAAGCATTCCCGCACGGTCATATTCTTTTTCAGATCCACAAACTCCGGGGTCATCAGCGTACCGGCGGAATCCTTGGGGTATTTCAGAAGGTCGTTCACCGTTTTCCGGGATTCCGGGTCGGTGTTTTTCAGGATCTTCTTCACCAGGCCGGCGGGCATTTCCTCCACCAGGTCCGCCATATCGTCCAGAAACATCTCGTCCAGGATGGGCGCCAGTTCCTTGTCCGTGAAGGCGCCGATGAGCGCCGCCTGCTGATCGGAATCCAGTTCCACCAGCACCTCCGCCGCCTGATCCTTGGGCAACAGGCGGAAGAGCGCCGCGGCGGGCTCCCGGTCCATGTCAGAGAGGAGCGCGGCGATATCCTGGGGCTGCAGGTCGCAAAGCAGCGTTTTCAATTCCTTGAAGGATCGGTTTTTCACCATTTCCTCCGCCTGCTCCAACAGTTTTTCGACTTCCTGCATATAGATGCCCCCTTTCCGGCTTAAATGCCGTTCTTTGAAATTCTTGTTTTTCGGGCTTCGCTTTTTTTACAGCTCCACGATGGCGGGAACCACCACGGGGCGGCGCTTGGTCCGGTTGAACAGGTACTTGCCCACCTCGTCCCGGACTTTATTGCTGACGCCCATCAGGTCCGCCCCGGCGTACAGGGCGTTTTCCAGGACCCGGACGGCGACCTTGCGGATATCCTCGATGAGCTCCTCGTTTTCCTTGACGAAGACAAAGCCCCGGGTCATTACGGTCACGTCGCTCATCAATTCCCCGTTGGCGCGGTCCACGGCGGCGGCGATGGTGATGACCCCTTCCTCGGACAGGAGCTTGCGGTCCCGGAGGACGGAGCTGCCCACGTCGCCCACGCCCAGACCGTCCACCAGGATCTTCCCCGCGGGACCGGTACCGGTCAGGCGGGCGGCGCGCCCGTGATCGGAGATCTCCAGGACCCTGCCGATGTCGGAAACGAAGATGTGGTCCCGGGGAATACCGGCGTATTCCGCCAGCGCCGCGTTCCGGGCAAGGTGCTTGTATTCCCCGTGCACCGGCATAAAGAAGCGGGGCTTGGTGAGGGCGAAGATCATTTTGATCTCCTCCTGGCAGGCGTGCCCGGACACGTGGACCTCCGCGATCTGATCGTAGACCACGCTCACCTGCCGACGGGTGAGTTCGTTGATGATATTATTGATGGTTTTCTCGTTCCCGGGGATGGGGTGGGCGGAAATGACCACCATATCCTCCGGTGTGAGCTTTACGGAGGGGTGGGTCCCCAGCGCCATACGGGACAGGGCGCTCATGGCCTCGCCCTGGGAGCCGGTGGTGATCAGCGTCACCTGATCCGGGGCGAAGCGGCGGATCTCCTCCGGCTCGATGAGGGTATGCTCCGGGATCTTCATATAGCCCAGAGCCTTGGCGGTGTTGACAATGTTGATCATACTCCTGCCCAGGATGCACACGGCTCTCTCATGCTTGACGCTGGCGTCGATGATCTGCTGGACCCGGTGGACGTTGGAGGAGAAGGTCGCCACGATGACCCGCTTGGGGTTGTCGTAGAAGATCTGCTCCAAAGACGTCCCCACCGTGCGCTCACTGGGGGTGAAGCCGCTCCTCTCGCAGTTGGTGGAGTCGCAGAACAGGGCGGTGACCCCCTCTTTTCCCAGTTCTCCGAAGCGGGTGAGGTCCGTCATCTCCCCGTCGATGGGCGTGGCGTCGATCTTGAAGTCCCCGGTGAAGATCAGGGGACCGCAGGGTGTATGGACGGCAAACGCCACCGCGTCGGGAATGGAGTGGTTCACCGGGATGAATTCCACCTGGAATACCCCGGCACTCACCCGGTCGTGGGCTGAAGTGACCCGGAGTTCCGCCTTCTTCGCCAGGTCGAATTCCACCAGCTTGTTTTCCACGATGCCCAGGGTCAGCGCGGTGCCGTAAATGGGTGAGGACAATTTCCGCAGGACGTAGGGAATGGCGCCGATGTGATCCTCGTGCCCGTGGGTCACGAAAATGCCCCGGACCTTTTCGGCGTTTTTCTCCAGATAGGCGGTATCGGGGATGACCAGATCCACCCCCAGCATCCCGTCGTCGGGGAAGCCCATGCCGCAGTCGATGACGATGATGTCATCCCCGCATTCCAAGGCGGTCATATTCTTGCCGATCTCCCCCAAGCCCCCCAGCGGGATGACCTTCACGGGCAGATCCGGCAGGGCGCGGACGCGCTCCTTTTGCTTCCGGGGCGCGCTCCGGCGGGTCTCCCGGACGGAGAGCGCCTTCGCCGGTTTTTTCACGGCTTTCCCCTTGTTGTTGGTTTTCTTATCCTTCCCGGCAGGTTTGCCGCGAAGGTTCTCCCGCTTCTCGGGAGCGGGTTTCCCCCGACCCCGGCGGGGGGCGCCTTTGGCGCCGTCTTTGGTATGTACGGGAAGGGGCTTACCCTTCCCCGATGCTTTTTTCGATGTCATTCAATTTACCTCTCGTTTCAAACGCCTGATCCAACGCCGCTTCCAGGCTCAACGCCTCGGAAATGATGCGGATCCCGTAAAAGCCGGGGACCAGGCGTACTTTTTTCTCTTTCCCGGCGTTTTCTCCCGCCAGGGTCAGAAGTTTCGCTTTGTTCTCTTCCCGGGGATAAAAATGCAGTTCGGTGACAAACACGTCCGGGATCCCCCGGAAGGTTTCCCGGATGGCGTCGTCCGACAACCCCCGGAGCCGTCCCAGGGCGCGCGCCGCCAGAAAGGGCGGATCGAACAGCCACCGCTCCCGGGCGGCGTCCCGCCGCGCCGTCTCTTCCTCCCGGTTGGTGTGGCGCAGGGCGAAGGTCTCGTACCGTCCGCCCGCGGCGGTGATCTCATCCCGTATGATCTGGGGAAAATCCTCCGGCAGGGTGAAGAACCTTCTTCCCTCCGCCAGGGCACAGCGCACCAGAAACAGGCGCAATTTTTCATTTTCCGCCAGGCGCTCCTGATCGAAGAAGAGCTTGACGCCCCCGGGGAAGACCTCCCCGTGGAGCCCGTGGCGCTCCCGGCTGTGATAGGCGGCGACGCCGCAGCGCACGGCGCTCACCAGAAGCCGTTCCGACCAGTCCCCGGAGAGACTGACCGCCAGGCGTTCCCGGCTGTAATTCAACTCCCGGCACAGGGCGGCGTCATACGCCTCCAGGGGCGCTTCCTTCGGGAGCAAAAGCCCCATGCCGCTCTGGGATGTGACGTTCTCTTCCGCCAGCCGGACCAGTTTCAAAACCTCCCGGCGCAGGGGCGGCATTCCGTCCTTGCCGAAAGTCCGGATCAAGCCCCGGTCGCCGTCTCCGTCCACCAGGACCAGAGGCAGGCGCAGATGGGCGGCGGTAAAGCCCGCCAGGGACAGATCCCCCGCTCCGAAGAAGCGGGCGTTCCGTCCGCCCCGCTGGACGCCGGCGGCAAAGGCGGAAGCAAAGTAGGAGCTGCCGGGGGACGCGGCGGCGCGAAATACGCCGATGTCCCCGCCGTAGAAAGCGGCGAAGGCGCTTCCCAAACGCTCCGCGCCGTCCCGGGTCACCCCGGGCACGCCGTCCTCCGCGATCCCTTCCTCCGTAAAGGCGAAGCTCCTGCGGGAAAATGCGGGCGGCGCCGTCAGGGTGGTGCGGGGAGACAAGGTGGCGCCGTTTTCCGCCCGGGCGCCCTCCCGCAGACGGGAGCCCGCCCCCAGCACACTGCCGGGCAGGGCGGCGGCGCCGGGCGCCAGATGCACGTCCTCGCAAAGGATGGCGCATTCCGCCGCGGCGTCCTCTTCCAGGCGTGCCCGCTCCAGGAGCAGGGAGCCGGAGACCCGACTGCCTTTGGCAAGGACGACGCCCGGGGACAGGACCGTATCAGGTCCCACTTCCGCGCCCTCTTCCACGCTGGCGCCCCGGGAAACGAAGTACGTCCCCGTCCCGTCCACCGTGGGACGCAGGTCCCCGGCGGGGTCCACGTAGGTGCGGGCCTTCCCCCGCAAAAGATCCCGGTTGCAGCGGTACAGGGCGGGCAGCAGCCCGATGTCGCACCAGTAGCCCTCGTCCTTGTAGCCGAACAGGGCGTCCCCGTCCGCCAGCAGGCGGGGAAACAAATCCCCGGCAAAATCAAAGGGGGTATCCCGGGGGATCTTCTCCAGGACCCGGGGGGACAGGATATACACGCCGGTATTTACCTGATCGGAAAAAGTCTCGGACCAGTCCGGCTTTTCGGAGAAGGAAAAGATCTTCTCAAAGCTGTCCAGCAGTACCACCCCGTAATCCAGGGGCGTTTTCACGCTGGAAAGGATCACGGTGGCGTCCGCCTTTTTCTCCCGGTGAAAGGCGAAAGCGCGCCCCAGATCAAAATCACACAGGGCGTCTCCGCTGATCACCAGGAACATCTCCTCGCCCCGCAGCGCCTCTTCCAGGCGCTTCACCCCGCCGGCGGTGCCCAGGGGTTCTTCCTCCAGGGCATAGTGAAGGCGCATTCCGAATGCCTCCTCCCCG
Source organism: Clostridia bacterium (assembly GCA_017959745.1). Taxonomy (GTDB): domain Bacteria; phylum Bacillota; class Clostridia; order Oscillospirales; family SIG627; genus RGIG5579. The sequence continues at coordinate 3,440 of JAGDAA010000043.1, read as the reverse complement.
TAGCGGTGCTTGATCTGATGGGCGAGGTAGTGGGTGGTGACGAATGCCTCGGTGACGCCGTGGTGGCTGATCAGGGACAAAACATAGTCCATCACGGGTCTCGCCAAAACGGGTACCAGAGGCTTGGGCCGGGTATCGGTGATGGGACGGAGCCTTTCCCCTCTCCCGCCGGCTAAAATAACTGCTTTCATATCTTCCCTTCCTTTGACAATAGACTTTACTTCTATTTTCGCCGGAAAAGAAAGACGCTATTCAATTCACAGGGTCCGGTGGAAAAACTTTGATCTTTTTCAGGGCGGGTCCCTCCGGGCTGTCCACCCCTTCGCCCAGGGCGAAGAAGACGCCCTCCCGGTAGAGGCGCGCCCGCTGTCCGCCGGGCAGATCTGATTTCAATTTATATTGCGCCACGGTAAGCCCGTTGGCGATCAGTTTATCAAAGAAAGGCGGCAAATACACGGCGGGCAAGGCGGCGAACAGCTGTTCCGCAGGGATCAGAAGCGCCTCCCGCTCCGGAAGGGTCAACCCTTCCAGCTCCGCCAGGGTCACGGCGTCCTTCAGCGAAAAGCCGCCGCTCTCCTCCCGGCAAAGGGCGCTCATGGCGCCCAAAACGCCGCATGTTTTACAGAGATCCGAAATCAGGGTGCGAATATAGGTGCCCCGGGAGCAGGTGACGCGCAGCTCCGCTTCCTCGGGGGTGAAGGACAGGACTTCGATCCGGTCCACGCGGATGGGACGTCCCTGCCGCTCCACCGTCTCCCCGGCGCGGGCGTATTCATAGAGCTTTCTGCCGCCGATCTTCACGGCGGAGACCATGGGCGGGATCTGCATAGAATCCCCCTCCATAGCACGGCAAGCCGCGTCCCAGACGGCGCGGTCGGGTCGGCGTTCATTTTCCGCCGTCTTCTTCCCCCAGACGTCCTCTGTGTCGAAGGAGGCGCCGAAGGTCACCTTCGCCCGGTACACCTTCCTCGTGTCCGGCATCAGGTCCGACGCCTTCACCGCGTTGCCTGCCAGAACGGGCAGAACGCCGGTGGCGTTGGGGTCCAGGGTACCGGTATGTCCGACTTTTTTCGTGGAAAACAGACGGCGGACAACACTCACCACGTCGTGTGAGGTCATGCCCGCCGCTTTGTTGATGATCAGTACGCCGCTCTTCAAGACAGCATCTCCCGGATGGCTTCAATGAGACGGGTCTTCACCTCGTCCTCCCCGCCCTCGAGGGTGCATCCGGCAGCCGCCAGGTGGCCGCCGCCGCCGAACTTTCCGCAGAATGCCGACGCGTCGAACCCCGCTTCACTGCGGACGGACACTTTGTAGATATTCTCTTCACGCTCCTTGGCGACCACCGCCACGACCACGCCCTCCACCTGACGGATCACGTTGATCAGCGACTCCAGATCCTCATAGGACGCGGAAAGCGCCCCCTGAGTGGCGAGGGATACGGACAGAAAAGCGACTTTTCCGCCGAAGAGGAATTCGGCGTTGTCCGCGGCAAAGGCTTCCAATTTCATTCTATGCCGGGACTTGGTCTCAAAGAAGTGTTTGTTGATGCGGTACAGATCGCCCTTCCCCGCCCGGCGCGCCAGATACGCGGCGGAAAGGAAGGTGTTGTCCGTGACGTTGGAATATTTGAAACAGCCGGTATCGGTGGCGATGGCGGTGTAAAGCGCGCGGGCGGTATATACGTCCACCTCCGCTCCCATGGCGCCGAACAGTTCCAGAAGGATCTCACCGCAGGCGGCGGCGCCGGGATCCACATAGCGGGATCTGCCGGGCAGATCGTTGGTCCGGTGATGGTCGATGACGATATCCAGCTTGTCCGCGAAATCGGCGCCGGGGAGCATATCCCGGGCGGCGACGTCCACGGAAACAAATCTTTCCGGCTGGAAGAAGGGCAGTTCCGCTTCCTCTATCGCCAGAAAGGCAAAGTCCCCCGGAATAGGGTCGGCGCACCACACGCGCGCCTGTTTGCCCAGGGCGCGGAGCACGTGGGTCAGGGCGTAGGCGCATCCCACCGTATCCCCGTCCGGGGACCGGTGGCAGGCGACCAGAATCCGGTCAAAGGCGGGATCAATCAGTTGGATCGCGATCTGCGCCAGTTCCGTCGTTTTCAGCTCCATGAACGTTCAGCTCCTTTAAGACCTCGGCAATGTGGGCGCCGTGCGCCGCGGACGTATCGTGAATGAAGATCAGCTCCGGCGTCTGCCGCCGATTCAGCCGCTTCGCCAGTACGGAGCGGAGGAAACCGGCGGCGCTTTCAAGCCCCTTCTGCACCTCGTCCGGATCCCCTAAGATGGCGCCGAAGTAGATCTTGGCGTATTTCAGATCCTGGGTGACCCGGGCGCCGTTCACCGTGACGAACGAAGACGCGATCCGGGGGTCTTTCACCTCCCGCAGCGCCTCGTTCAGGGTGTGCGCGACCCCGTCGTTGATCCGTTCCTGTCTGTGATTCATGCCGTTCTCCCCGGGATCATTCCCGGACTTCCTCCATCACGTAGGCTTCCAGTACGTCGCCTACGTGGATATCGTTGAATTTCTCCAGTCCGACGCCGCATTCGTAGCCCTGTGCCACTTCCCTCACGTCGTCCTTGAAGCGCTTGAGAGAAGAGATCTTGTCCTCGAAGATCACCACGCTGTCGCGCAGGACGCGGATCTGGCTCTGCCGGGTGACTTTGCCGTCCAGAATATAGGAACCGGCGATGGTCCCGACGCCCGGCACATGGATGGTCTGCCGCACTTCGGCGTGGCCCAGCACCTCTTCCTTGTAGGTAGGCGCCAGCATACCCTTCATAGCCGCCTCGATCTCCTCCAGGCATTCGTAGATGATGCGGTAGGTCCGCACGTCCACCTTCTCCGCGGCGGCGGTATCCATCGCCACCCGGTCGGGGCGCATGTTGAAGCCCACGATAATGGCGTTGGAGGCAGATGCCAGCATCACGTCGTTTTCGGTGATGCCGCCCACGGCGGCGTGGATGACCTTCACCTTGACTTCGTCCCGGCTGAGTTTTTCCAGGGACTGCTTCACCGCCTCGGCGCTGCCCTGCACATCCGCTTTCACGATGATATTCAGGGTCTGTACCCCTTCCTTCATCTGGTTGAAGAAATCCTCCAAACTGACCTTGGCGTTGGCGCGCAGCTCCGCTTCCTTCCGGTCGCTCTGCCGCTGAGACGCCAGTTCCCGCGCCATCTTCTCGTCCTTGACGGCGTTGAAGATATCCCCCGCTCCGGGGACCTGGTCGAGACCCAGGACCTCCACGGGAACGCTGGGACCGGCTTCCTTCACGGCCTTGCCCTTATCGTCCGTCATGGCGCGGATGCGACCCACGGCGCCGCCGGCGATGATCACGTCGCCGCCCCACTCCTCGGGCACCAGGTCGTACTTGGTCAGTTCCTGCTTGATGGTCTCGGCGTTGGCGCCGGGTTTATCCATCTTAGTGATG
>JAGDAA010000042.1 GCA_017959745.1 Clostridia bacterium | reverse complement strand
GTTGTTCTGGAATGCACCGGCTTCTACGCCGGCACCGACAAAGCCACCGGCAAACTGCAGGCTCAGGCTCACATCAACGCCGGCGCCAAGAAGGTCGTCGTGTCCGCTCCCGTCAAGGGCGACTGCAAGACCGTCGTGTTCAACGTGAACCACGACATCCTCACCAAGGAAGACACCATCATTTCCGCCGCGTCCTGCACCACCAACTGCCTGGCTCCCATGACCAAGGCGCTCAATGACTACGCGCCCATCCAGAGCGGCATTATGACCACCGTGCACGCCTACACCGGCGACCAGATGGTCCTGGACGGCCCCCACAGAAAAGGCGATCTCCGCCGTGCCCGCGCCGCCGCCGTCAACATCGTTCCCAACTCCACCGGCGCCGCGAAAGCCATCGGCCTGGTCATCCCCGAACTGAACGGCAAGCTCATCGGCTCCGCTCAGCGCGTTCCCACCCCCACCGGTTCCACCACCATCCTGGTCGCCGTTGTGAAGGGCAAGGACGTCACCAAGGAAGGCATCAACGCCGCTATGAAGGCCGCCGCCAGCGAGAGCTTCGGTTATAACACCGACGAGATCGTCTCCTCCGACGTGATCGGCATCACCTACGGCTCTCTCTTCGACGCCACCCAGACCATGGTCTCCAAGATCGACGACGACACCTATCAGGTGCAGGTCGTTTCCTGGTACGACAACGAGAATTCCTACACCTGCCAGATGGTCCGCACCATCAAGTATTTCGCGGAGCTGTAAGAATCGATCTGACCCGAAAAACGGCGCGTCTTTCCGCCCGGGCAAGGGTCGTACAAACGCAAGAAACGGAGCGGTGATCCCCTCGGATCTCCGCTCTGTTTTTTATTTCCTCCGAAACCCTTGCAATTCCCCTATTTTTATACTATAATAAATTGATTATCTATAAGAATGGGTGAAGTATGCCCTTCGGGCAATGAAATCCACGTCGCCGCGCGGGTTTGGTGTCTCGTAAAAATCGCGTTGCTCCCTTGCTCGGCTTTGAGCCCGGCGGCTCCTTTTCCCCAGAACTCACTTCGTTCGTCCCGGGGACCCCGGCTCCAGCTTGCTCGCTCGGTCTCTGACGGCTTCTTTCAGAAAGGACGGTAACGATGCCAAAGATCTGCGTTATCGGCGGCGGCGCCGCGGGCCTTACGGCGGCTCTGTTTGCCGCCCGGGCGGGGGCGGAGGTTGTCGTCCTGGAGAAAATGGAGAAATGCGGCAAGAAGCTCCGCATCACCGGGAAGGGCCGGTGCAACGTGACCAACACCGCTTCCGTGGAGGAAATGCAGGACAAAGTCCCCCGGGGCGCCCGCTTTCTCCGCGCCGCCCTGTACGCCTTTCCCCCGGCAGAGACCGTTCGCTTCTTTGAAGAGCTGGGCGTCCCCCTGAAAACCGAGCGGGGGGGCAGGATCTTTCCCCAAAGCGACAACGCCAACGATGTCGCCGACGCCCTGGAACAAGCCGCCCGGAACGCGGGCGCCGCGATCCGCTTCGGCAGGGTCACCGCCCTTCGCAAAACAAAAACGGGCTTTGATGTGACCGCGGGGAAAGAAACCTTTTCCTTCGACCGGGTGATCCTCGCCACCGGGGGCGCCTCCTATCCCGGCACCGGCTCCACGGGGGACGGCTACCGCTTCGCTTCCCATATGGGGCATACCGTCGTCGAACCGAAGCCCGCTTTGGTCCCGCTGATCGCCGAAGGAGATTTCTGCCCCGCCTGTCAGGGCCTTTCCCTGAAAAACGCGGCGATCACCGTGAAAAAGGACGGCAAAACGGTCTATACCGACTTCGGGGAACTGCTTTTCACCCACTTCGGGCTGTCCGGCCCCGTGATCCTCTCCGCCTCCTCCTATCTGGATTTTGACGGCGGCAAGCCCTATGAGCTCTTTATCGACTTGAAGCCCGCTCTGGACCGGGAGACCCTGGACAGGCGCGTCCTGCGGGACTTTGACGAGGCGAAAAACAAGGATCTGATCAACGTACTGCCGGCACTTCTGCCCCACAAGATCATCCTGCCCCTGCTGGAAAAAGCGGGGCTGGACGGACGGAAAAAGGTGAACGAGGTCACCCGGGCGGAACGAAACCGGCTGATCGATACCGTAAAAACCCTGTCTCTCACCCTTACCGGCACGCGCCCCCTGGAGGAAGCCATCGTCACCCGGGGCGGGGTGTCCCTGAAGGAGATCGACCCCCGCGCCATGGAAAGCCGCCTTATGAACGGGCTGTACTTTGCCGGGGAAGTGATCGACGCGGACGCCAGAACGGGCGGCTTCAATCTCCAGATCGCCTTTGCCACCGGCGCCCTGGCGGGCGAAGCGGCTTCACGGACGTGAAGCGGCGTTTGCGGGGTCCCCGGGCGGGCGAATGATGAATGATGATTTGCTTCGCAAAATGATGAGTCGCTTCGCGACGTTTGAAGAAACAGGGCGATCCTATCATCATTATGATCGGGCGAAACCCGAGCTCATCATTGAAAACTGAAAACTGAAAACTTAAAACTTAAAAATTGCGGAAGAAAACAGCCGCCGGCTGTTTTCAACGATCATTTTTCGTTCTTCAGTCTTCAGTCTTCAGTTTTCAGTCAGATCCGCCGTGCTGACGGCTGACGGCTGACCGCTGTCGGCTGACCGCTGACTCCCGAAAGGAACACCATGGACCCATTCATTCCCACCATCATCCGGCTGCGGTTCACCAAAACGGGACCCATCCGCTTCATTTCCCACCTGGACTTGACGCGGGCGTTCCACCGCGCCATTTCCCGGGCAGAGATCCCCATCCGCTTCTCCGAGGGCTTTTCCCCCCATCCCCGCTTCACCTTCGCCCTGCCTCTGTCCGTGGGGATGGAGAGCCTGTGCGAGATCGCGGATTTCCACCTGCGGGAGGGAGCGGAGATGAGCCCCGAAGAGATCCTATCGCGGCTGGAGGGTCAGCTTCCCGCCGGGATCGAGATCACTTCCTGTGAGATCGCGACCGGCAAGCTGAACGGGATCGCCTACGCCCGGTATGAGGTCCTGCTCCCCAACGCCGGTCCGGCGCTGATCCCCGCTGTGGAAAAAGCCCTTCAGGGGGAGCTGTTTATCGAGAAGAAGAACAAAAAGGGGAAGCCGGTCACCAAAGAGATCTCCCCGGGCATTCACGCCTTTGAAGCCGCCCCCCGGGACGGCGGGATCCGGCTCCTTCTGACCCTGGGCGCCGGGGGCGAGACCGTTTTGGGACCCGACGCGGTCCTCACCGCTCTGGAGGGCGCCGTCCCCGGCTTTGACAAAAGCGGCCGCCGGGTCACCCGCCTGGCGCTGCTGCAAGCGGACGAAACGGCGTTTTAGCGGCTGGCTGCTGACGACTGGCGAAAAAGCCCTTCCCCCAGGGGGAAGGCTTCCCCTTCACCATCACATTTCCCGGAAAGGAAGAAAAAATATGGCAAACGAAAACGAAAAGAAACAAAACGGCGGCGTGGACGCCATCACCCCCATGGACGTGGACTTCGCCAAGTGGTACACGGACATCTGCAAGAAAGCGGAGCTGGTGGAATACACCAGCGTGAAGGGCTGTATGGTCATCCGTCCCTACGGCTACGCCATCTGGGAGAACATCCAGAAGATCCTGGACGGGTATTTCAAGGAGCTGAGGCATGAAAACGTCTGTATGCCCATGTTCATCCCGGAGAGCCTTCTGCAGAAGGAAAAGGACCACGTGGCGGGCTTTGCCCCCGAGGTGGCGTGGGTCACCCACGGCGGTTCCGAGGAACTGGAGGAGCGGCTCTGCGTGCGCCCCACCTCCGAGACCCTGTTCTGCGAGCATTACGCCAACATCGTCCATTCCTACCGGGATCTGCCCAAGCTCTACAACCAGTGGGTGAGCGTGGTGCGCTGGGAAAAGACCACCCGCCCCTTCCTCAGGAGCCGGGAATTCCTGTGGCAGGAGGGACACACCCTCCACGAGACCCCGGAAGAGGCCGTTGCCGAGACGGAGCAGATGCTGAAAGTCTACGCGGACTTCTGCGAAAAGGATCTGGGCATCCCCGTGGTGAAGGGGAAAAAGAGCGAAAGCGACAAATTCGCCGGGGCGGAAGCCACCTACGCCATCGAGGCGCTGATGCACGACGGCAAGGCGCTCCAGGCGGGGACCTCCCACTACTTCGGGGACGGCTTCGCGCGGGCTTTTGACATCCAGTTCACCAACCGGGAGAACAAGAAGGTCTATCCCTTCCAGACCTCCTGGGGCGTAACCACCCGGCTCATCGGCGCCATCATTATGACCCACGGGGACGACCGGGGTCTGGTCCTGCCGCCCCGGGTGGCGCCCACGCAGGCGGTCATCATCCCCGTGGCGCAGCACAAACCGGGCGTTCTGGACGCCGCGGGCGCCTTGAAGGAGCGTCTGGCGAAGACCTTCCGGATCAAACTGGACGACAGTGAGAATTCCCCCGGCTGGAAGTACGCGGAATATGAAATGAAGGGCGTACCCGTCCGGATCGAACTGGGGCCCCGGGACATCGAGGCGGGGCAGTGCGTGTTCGTCACCCGCTTTGACGGACAGAAGAAGATCGTGGCGCTGGCGGACGTGGAGAAGGAACTGGAAGCCACCCTTGCCGCCGTCACCGTCGGGATGTACGAGAAGGCGCTCGCCAACCAAAACAAACGCACCTACACCTGCAAGACCGTTCAGGAGATCAAAGACACCCTGGCGGAAAAAGGTCCCGGCTTCATCCGCGCCGCCTGGTGCGGCTCCGAGGTCTGCGAGAAGACCGTGAAGGACGAGACCGGCGCCGGAAGCCGCTGCATCCCCCTGGATCAGGGCGAACAGGAGCCTGTCTGCGTCTGCTGCGGCAAGCCCGCCCAAGCTATGGTCCTCTGGGGCATCGCGTATTAATAGCCGTCAGCCGCTAGCCGTCGGCCGTCAGCGACTAAGGAAGCTTTGCTCCGCAAAGCAATTTGGCGGTTGCTTTTAGCCGCTAGCCGTCGGCCGTCAGCGACTAAGGAAGCTTTGCTCCGCAAAGCAATTTGGCGGTTGCTTTTAGCCGCTGGCAGATAGCTGTCAGCTGTCGGCAAATGAGAAGGAGAAACCGGATGGTCAAAGACCATAAAGATTTGTTAGTTTGGCAAAGGGCGATGGATCTGGTCATTCAAATCTACGCATTGACAAAAACCTTACCAAAAGAAGAACTGTATGGGCTGTCAGACCAACTGCGCAGGGCAGCGGTTTCTATTCCCTCAAACATTGCGGAGGGACACCAAAGAGGCTCTGACAAGGAACTATCGCATTTTTTGTATATAGCTCTCGGCTCGAGCGCTGAACTGGAAACACAGTTGATCCTTTGCGCTCGTCTTGGCTTGGGAGCATCAGATGCAATCACGAAAGCGTTGAGCACAAATATAGAAGTGGGAAAAATGATAAACGCTTTTCAAAAAAAGCTGACGGCTGACGGCTAACGGCTAACGGCTGACGGCTGACGGCTGACGGCTGACGGCTAACGGCTGACGGCTGACGGCTGACGGCTGACGGCTGATAACATTTCGAGGCAGATATGAGACGATATTTATTTTCCGAAAACAAAAGCTTTGAAGGCGAGCCCTTTGACGCGGTGGTGATCGGCTCCGGCATCGCCGGACTGTACGCCGCCCTGCATCTGGACCCCTCCCTGAAGGTGGCGGTGGTCACCAAAACGGGTCTGGACGGCACCAGCTCCTGGCAGGCACAGGGAGGCATCGCCGCGGTGCTCACCGACGAGGACCGCTTCCAGCTCCACGAGGAGGATACCTTCCGCGCCGGCGCGGGTCTTTGCAACCCGGAAGCCGTGAAGGTCCTGGTGGAGGAAGGGCCCCGGGACATCAAGCAGCTGGAGGAATGGGAAGTTCCCTTCGACTACGATGAATCCGGGCGGCTCATTCTGGGCAGAGAGGGCGGCCACCGCCTGCGGCGCATCGCCCACTGCGACGGAGACGCCACCGGGCGGGAGACCACCAAGCGCCTGGGACAGCTCCTCTCCGACGCGGGCTTTGTCACCCCCTTCTTCCGGCATTATTTAGTGGATATCGTCACCGACGAAAAGGGCGCCGCGGGCGTTCTGCTCTACGACGAGGAAAAGCGCCTTTACCGCGCCCTGTCCTCCCGCCACGTGATCCTGGCGACGGGGGGCATCGGGCAGGTCTATGCCCACACCACCAACCCCCGGGGGGCGGTGGGCGACGGGATGGCGTGCGCCTTCCGCGCCGGGGCGGCGTGCGAGAATATGGAAATGGTCCAGTTCCACCCCACCACCCTGATGGCGGGGGAGGTGGACGACCGGCTCTTCCTCATTTCCGAGGCGGTGCGGGGCGAAGGCGCCGTGCTCCGCAACGGACGGGGGGAGGCGTTCATGCAGGGCAAGCACCCCATGGCGGACCTGGCGCCCCGGGACATCGTTACCCGGTGCATCTTAAAAGAGCTGCGCCGCACCGGGGAGGACCGGGCGTATCTGGATTGCTCCCACATGACGCGGGATTTCTTCTATCACCGCTTCCCCAACATTTCCGCCCGGTGCGAGAAAGAGGGCGTTGAACTGACGCGGGACTTCATTCCCATCCACCCCGCCCAGCACTATTTTATGGGCGGCGTGAAGACGGACCTGTGGGGCGAAACCAGCGTCCCCGGGCTGTACGCCTGCGGGGAGGTGAGCTGTACCGGGGTCCACGGCGCCAATCGCCTCGCCTCCAACTCCATGCTGGAATGCCTGGTCTTCGGCAGGCGCTGCGCCGAGGCGGTGAACCGTTCGGACCGCGTCGCCGCGCCGGAGAAGCTGACCCTCACCGCCGACGCCCCGCTGGTTTCCCTGTCCCGGGAGGATCTGAGCCGGGACCGCCGGGAACTGCGGAAGACCCTGTCCCACGCCTTCGGGCCGGTCCGCCGCAGCGGCGTGATGCAGTACGGCCTGGAGAAGATCAGGACCCTGGCGAACCGCTACGACCACGTTTACTGCGCCGATCCCGCCGTGATGGAGCTTTGCAATATGACCCTGGTGGGCTTGAAGATCGCCGAGGCCGCCAACGCCCGGAAGGATTCCGTGGGCGCGCATTATATCGAAGACTGAAAACTGAAAAATTTCGGAATAAAACCGCCAAAGCGGTTTTCCACCATATTTTTTCAATCTTCATTCTTCAATCTTCAGTCTTCAGTCAGGGCAGCCGCGCCGGCGGCTGACGGCTGACGGCTAATAAAACAACGGAGTTGACATTATGGCTTACTACACACCGCTGATTCTTCTGGTCTGGATGGCGCTGTTCGTCCTGGGCATCCTCACCAAGGAAAACGACCGGGGGTCACGGCGGAAAAGCTCATCGCCCTGGCGGACCAGGAGATGTATAAGGTGAAGGCCGAGTATTACCAAACCCGCGGGACGGATCGAAGGAGAATAACGGTATGAAAGAACTTACTCTGGAACAACTCATCGACCGGGCGCTTCTGGAAGACGCCCCCGGCGGGGACGTGACCACCCTTTCCACCGTGCCGGAGGGAAAGACCATCACCGGGCGGTTCGTCGCCAAGGAGGACGGGATCCTCTGCGGGATCGACGTCGCCGACGCCGTCTTTGCCCGGCTCTCGGACAAGATTAAATTTGACAAGAAAAAAGAAGACGGGGACCGGTTTCAGAAGGGGGACCTTCTGGCGCTTGTCACCGGGGACGCCCGCGCCATCCTCACGGGGGAGCGGGTCGCCCTGAATCTCTTGCAGCACCTTTCCGGCATCGCCGCCCGCACGCGGGAGGCGGTGGAGCAGGTGGCGGGCACGGGCGCGAAGATCGTGGATACCCGGAAGACCACCCCGGGGCTGCGCTTTCTGGAAAAATACGCCGTGCGCTGCGGGGGCGGCACCAATCACCGCTTCGGGCTTTCCGACGGCGTTCTCATCAAGGACAATCACATCGCCGCGGCGGGGGGCATCTCCGAAGCGGTAGAGCGGGCGAAATCATCCGTTCCCCACACCCTGAAGATCGAGGTGGAGGTGGAGACCTTCCCCCAGCTGGAAGAGGCGCTGGCGGCGGGAGCGGACATCATTATGCTGGATAATATGTCCGTGGAAGATATGAAAAAAGCCGTGGAAATCGTCGCGGGCCGCGCCCTGACGGAAGCCAGCGGCAATATGGGCGACAGGGATCTGCGCCAGGTCGCCGAAACCGGGGTGGACCTGATCTCCATCGGCGCTTTGACCCATTCCGTCCGGGCGGCGGATATCTCTCTGAAATTCTGATATGATCTATTTCGATAACGCGGCGTCCGCCCCCCTGTGCCGGGAGGCGAAGGAGGCGATGGCGGCGGAATTGGAGCGCTTCGCCAACCCCTCCTCCCTCCATCGCCTGGGTTTTGAGGCGGAGAAGCGCCTCAAAGCCGCCCGGGAAGCCGTCGCGGGGACCCTTTCCTGCGAGCCGGAAGAGCTCTTCTTCACCTCCGGGGGCACCGAGGCGGACAATCTCGCCGTTCTCGCCGCCCGCCGGGGCGGGCATATCCTGGCGGGAAACAGCGAGCATCCCGCGGTGGCGGAGTGCCTGAAAGCCCTGGAAAACCAGGGCTGTACCGTCACCTTTCTCTCCACGAAAAACGGCGCCCTGGATCCGGCGGAAGTCGCCGGGGCGGTGACGGAAAAGACCGTTTTAGCCCTTATGATGCACACCAACAACGAGACCGGCGCCCGGTACGACGTGGGAGGCTTTGCCCGGATCGTGAAGGAAAAGAACCCCCGGTGCCTGGTATTTTCCGACGGGGTGCAGGGCTATCTGAAAACCCCTCTGTCCCCCGCTTCTCTCGGCGTGGATATGCTTTCCCTCTCCGCCCACAAGATCGGCGGACCGAAAGGGGTCGGCGCCCTGTGGGTCCGGCGGGGGGTGCATCCCGCGCCCCGGGCGCTGGGCGGCGGGCAGGAGAAGGGCGTGCGAAGCGGCACGGAGAACCTGCCCGGCATCATAGGCTTCGCCGCCGCGGCATCCGCCAATCACGCCCGGCTGGCGGAGAACATCGCCGGCATGGCGGCGGTGCGGGAGGCCGTGTTGACGGGCTTACGGGATACCCCCGGCATCACCTTCAACGTCCCCTGTGATCCCGCGCCCCATATTTTGAGTATGCAGGTGGCGGGCTGGCGCAGCGAGGTTTTGCTCCACGCCCTGTCCGAAAAGGAGATCTTCGTCTCCTCCGGCTCCGCCTGTTCCTCTCACAAGGGGCGGGGTCCGGTCCTTGCCAACTTCGGGCTGTCCAAAGAAGAAGCGGACCGCACCATTCGTTTGAGCTTTTCCCCACAGAACACCGTGGACGAAGCCGCCGCCTTCTGCGTCGCGATCAAGAAGCTGACGGCTGACGGCTGACGGCTGACCGCTGACCGCTGACCGCTGACCGCTGACGGCTGACGGCTGACGGCTATTATCGGAGATTATTATGAAACGAGCAATCCTGTTAAAATACGGCGAGATCATCTTAAAGGGCGACAACCGCTATCATTTTGAGGACGTTCTGCGTCAGCAGATCAAAAAGCGGCTGGCGCCTCTGGGAGAGTTTTCCGTGACCTGCGCCCAGTCCACCCTTTTCGTGACGGCGGAGGACGACGCCCTGCTGGACGCGGCGTATCCCCTCTTAAAGCGGGTCTTCGGCGTGATCTCCCTGACCCTGGCATACGCCGCTGAAAAAGATATGGACGCCATCCTGGCTTGTGCCGAGGAACATATCTGCCCCCTTCTGGCGGGCAAAAAGAGCTTCAAGGCGGACGCCAAACGGAGCGACAAGCGCTTCCCCCTGAAAAGCCCGGAGATCGCCCGGGCGGTGGGGGGCAGGGTGCTTTCCGTCCTGCGGGAAAACGCCCCCAAGGTGGACGTCCACGACCCGGAGATCACCATCCGGGTGGAGATCCGGGACGATTACGCCTATCTCCACGCGGGCCAGGAACGGGGCGCCGGGGGCTTGCCCTACGGCACCTCCGGCAGAGCGCTGCTCCTCCTGTCCGGGGGGATCGACTCCCCGGTGGCGGGCTACCGTATGGCGCGGCGGGGGGCGAAGATCGACGCCCTGCACTTCGAGTCCTTTCCCTATACCTCCGAGCGCGCCAAGGAGAAGGTCGTCACCCTGGCGCAAAAGCTCTGCCGCTACACGGATGAAATGAACCTGGGCTTCTGCCGACTCACCGACCTGCAACTGGCGCTGAAAGCCGCCTGCCGGGAGGAATATTTCACCATCCTGCTCCGCCGGAGTATGATCCGCATCGCCAACCGGGTGGCGCGGCATCAGGGGTGCAAGTCCCTGGTCACCGGGGAGAGCCTGGGGCAGGTGGCGAGCCAGACCATGGACGCCCTCGCCTGCACGGACCGGGTGGCGGACCTGCCGGTGTTCCGGCCCCTCATCGGGCTGGACAAGGAAGAGATCATCCGCACCGCCCGGGAGATCGACTGCTTTGAGACCTCCATCCTCCCCTATGAGGATTGCTGTACCGTCTTTACCCCCCGGCATCCCAAGCTCACCCCCGCCGAGGACGAGATCCTGGCGGAGGAAGCCAAGCTGGACCTGCCGGCGCTGGAAGACGCGGCGTACAAAGCCGTAACCTGGATGAAAGCTCGCTGATGCTCGCATCAGCGAGCGCTGAAAACTGAAAACCGAAGACTTAAAACTTAAAAAATTCGGAAGAAAACGATCCGCTTCGCGGACAGTTTTCCACCACAATTCTTCAGTCTTCAGTCTTCAATCTTCATTCCTTTCGCTATTCTCTTGCCAAGGAGCCGCGCTTTTATGAATTCATCTCCCTTCGCTCTGGAAAAAAATCCCTACCAGCCCTTCTGGCTTGCCGTCCTGAAAAGCGCCGGCTTTGTGCTGTTGTTTTTCGGGTGCGTTTTCGCGGCGAATTTCGCCGGCGCCGTATTCGCGTTGGCGCGGAGCGGTCCGACCCTTTCCCCGGCGGAGCTGGAAAGCGAGCTTCTGTCCCTGACCTATGAGATGATGTTCCTGGGCGCGGGGCTGTTCATCCTGGTCGTGTTTCTGATCTACCTCTTCTCCCGCCGGCGCTTTTCCGACGCCACCGGGGTCAGGTCCGCGCCGCTTCTGTCTCTGCCCACCGCGCTGTTCCTGGGCTTCGGCGCCTTCTTTATCGCCATCTGGCTGATGGAGCTGCTCCATCTCATTCCCGCGGTCCGGCAAAGCTCCGAAGACTATTCCCAGCTCATAGACACGATCGATACCGCCATCGCCCAGCGGGGCCGCCCCTGGGTGGACGTCTTGTATACCGTGATCGGGGCGCCGGTGGCGGAGGAGCTGCTCTGCCGGGGTCTGGTCCTGCGCCAGTTGCGGCGCGCCGCCTCCGACTGGGGCGCGATCGTCCTCGCCGCCGTGGTGTTCGCCGTCATCCACGGGAACATCTTTCAATCCTCCTTCACCCTGCCTCTGGGGATCCTTTTGGGGTACGTGGCGGTTTTATCCGATTCCGTTTTCCCCGCCATGCTGATCCACGCCGTCTTCAACGGCTCCAATTATCTTCTGGGTCTGCGCAAGACCCTGGGGCTCACCGATAAGAGCGGCGTCTGGGTGGATGGCGCCGTCATCGCCTTTTTCCTGCTCTCGCTCATCCTCGGCGCCGTGCTCCTGTATTTCTACGCCCGGCGGCGACCCGCCCCGTCCGGCGGCCTCTTGCGCACCCCGCCGCCCGGATCCCCCGATTTATTTTTCCAAACGGAAGGAACGGATATGGCTGCACCTGAATATCTCATCGCGGGTCTGGGCAACCCCGGCGAAAAATATGCCTCCACCCGGCACAACGCGGGCTTTATCGCCCTGGATTACATCGCCCTGCGGGAGGGCATGGACCTGTCCCGCATCCGCTTCCACGCCCTCACGGGGGAAAAGGAGTGGGACGGGCATAAAGTCCTGTTCCTCAAGCCCCAGACCTTTATGAATCTTTCCGGGCAAAGCGTCCGGGAAGCCGCCGCTTTCTACCACATCCCCCCGGAAAAGATCCTGATCCTGGTGGACGACGTGAATTTTGAGCCGGGCGTCCTGCGCATCCGGCGGGAGGGAAGCGCCGGCGGTCACAACGGCATAAAGAGCATCATTGAGACTCTGGGCACGGAGGCGTTTCCCCGGATCCGCCTGGGCGTGGGGCATCTGCCTCCGGAGCGGGACCTGGTGAGCTGGGTCCTGAGCGCCCTGCCCGACGGAGATATGGACAAGCTCATTTCCACCTTAGAGGACGTGCGAAAAGCCGCGCGCTTCTTTGTCAACGGCGACCTGGACGGCGCTATGAGCGCCTTCAACGGAAAACGGGCCGGCGATTAGCGGCGCAAGGAATACTGAAAACTGAAAACTTAAAACTTAAAAATTGCGGAAGAAAACGATCCGCTTCGCGGACAGTTTTCCACCATAATTCTTCCTTTTTCAATCTTCAGTCTTCAGGCTTCAGTCAGGACAGCCACAGCGCGGCTGGCGGCTGTCCTTCCCCCAGGGGGGGATGAACTGATATCTCTCATACACCCCCCCATACACAATTACAACATCAATTCCCCTTTACGACACAAAAGCAACTGGCTTGATGGCGAGAGCGCATTTTGCGACAGAGTCGGAGCAAAAAGGCGAACGCCCGGGGCCCCCGCAAAGCGCGTTTGCGCGATTTGCGGGGAGGAGGAGCCGCCGGGCGTCAAACGAGCGATACAAGCAATACGCGCGTATCGCGAAGTCACTAGCCCGTGCGGCGGAGGAACTATGTCAACAACACCGAAAAAACGAACCGCGAAACGGTCCCCCAAGGACTTGAAACCCAAACGCCCCGGCGTGGAGGATCGCCCGATCCATATCCTGATGCCCTATCTTCTGGGATTGATCGCCCTCTTCCTTGCCCTGTGCTTTATGCTGGGGGAGGACAAGCTGGGCTTCTTCGGGCAGTTGGGCGGCGTCTTGTGCGGCCTTCTGGGGGGCGGCGCCTTCGGCGCGCCGGCGCTCCTTCTGATCTACGCCTTCTTCTACCGGAAGGCGGTGCGGGCGGGACGCCAGTGGTATCAGTTCTGGTTCTTTTTGGCGGACCTGGCTTTCTTCGGCGTGATGGCGGCGGTGTTCACCGCCCCGGAGGTCTCCTTTGCCCCCGTCGAAAATTATGAAGCGGGCGTGATGCTCGCCGGCGGTGGCGCCGTGGGCGGCTTTTTGTACGCCTGCCTGATGAAATCCGTGGGGGTCTTCACCGCCGTGGCGGCGACCCTTTCGGTGATCGTATTCACCACCTTCCTCTTCGGCTCCACCCCGGCGGAGGTGGTCCGCAACCTGCTCTTCCCCCTGCGGGAGCGCGCCCGGGAGGACCGGGAGGACCGCCGGGAGCGGCAGGCGCTGGACCGGGAGGACCGGGAAGCCCGCCGGATCGCGCTGGCGGAGGAACGCGCCGCGCGGGAGCGGGAGCTGTTCCGGGCGGAACAGCAGGCAAAAAAAGAAAAAAAGAAAACCGACGTGCAAATGGAATCCGGGGAGGACGTCACCGGCGCCCCCGGGGAGGATTTCCTGCCGGATAACGAGGTGCATATCCGCCTGCCCAAGGAGGAGGAAGTGGTGGCGGAGGCAAAGGAATTCACCGCCATCGAGGATATGCCCAACGTGCCAGCCCCCGACGTGAAAGCCGAGATCCAGGCGCTCTTCGCGGATCAGCCCGACGGCGGCGAGGACACCCCCGCCCCCGCGGATGAGGACGCGCCCCCCGCGGACGACGACGGGGCGGTACCCTGGGACGACGACCCCGCCGCGGAGGAAGACGGGACGCCCAAGGTGAAGAAACGGAAACTGACCCCGCCGGAGCCGGAGAAGCCCTCTTACCGCTTCCCGCCTCTGTCCATCCTGCCCGTGGGCGAGCCTTTGTCCGCGGGGCGGCAGGCGGAGCAGGAAGTCACCGCCCGAAAGCTGGTGGATACCCTGGCGTCCTTCGGCGTCCGCACCAGCGTGGGAGGCATCTCCAAGGGTCCCCGGGTCACCCGCTATGAATTGCAGCCCCAGCCCGGGGTGCGGGTGCGCTCCATCGTGAACCTGACGGACGACATC
>JAGDAA010000041.1 GCA_017959745.1 Clostridia bacterium | reverse complement strand
GGGTCCGGCTTATCCGCGACCCGCTCCGGTGAAAACAGGTACAGCTTGTTCTTCTTTTCCCGCAAGGCTCCGAAAAAACAAAACCGATCCCCTTTATGAATTTGGCTTTTCAGGTACGGCTGATGAAAATACAGGACGGTGACTTTGCCGCCGTCCTCATCTTCCGCTGTAAACTTTAAAGCGCGCCGTCTGCCGGGATACAGGGAAACAGAGGGATTCCCGGCAACGGTCAGTTCAAATCCAGCGTCGATCCCGACCAGTTCAGGATCGACTTTGTTCATCCTGCCGCTGCGCCAGCTTTTCGGAAACGTGAACAGAAGGTCTCTTATCGTAAAGATACCCGCCTTCCGTAAAACCGCCGCCCTGGCGTCGCCGACCCCCTTCAGAGTCTCGATCTTGTCGGACAGGGTCACAGCGCCAGAATCCGCGCCGAACCATCGCAGAGGTCGATAACCTCCCGGGACGCGGTGGAAAGCAGGAATTGACCGCAACATTCCTTCAGAATACCGTACAGATGCCGGATCTCCTCCGTACCGCAGTAGGAGAAAGGATCGTCAAAAATCATGGGGAGATCGTTTTTATTCAATAGCTCCGCCAAGCCCAGCCGGAAAGCGAAAAGGCCCAGTTCCGCCAGCTGGCCGCCGCCTATGGATAATACGGGCAAAACCGAATCGTGATCCCGGTAACAAAGTTCAAAGTGTTCATCAAACAGGAATGATTCCCCCTCCTTCAAAAGGAAGGAGAGACGCCGGTTGATCCCCGCTGTCAGGGCATCCTTCAAGCCGGTTTCAAAGCGGCGCTTGTTCGCTTCCGCCAGGGCAAGATCCATTTTGATCACTTCAAAGGAATGCTGTTCTCCGCGGAGTGCCTCCTCCAGGCGTGCCTTTTCCTTCAGGAGCGTGTCCGCGTCACGAACGTAGGCGCGCAATTCCGTTAACTCCTTCATCACAGCGTCCCGCCGTTGGGTCAGGCTTTCCGATTGCTTGGACAAAAAGATCAGTTCTTTCTGCAGGGCGTCAAATTCGGGGCTGACCTCCAGGGAATCCCGTTCCACGTCCTTAGCGAGCCGCGCCAGGTATTCGGACCAGTCGCCGCGGATCTCGTCCTCCAGCTCAAAGGCGCCTTCGTTGGAAGCGATGATCTCGTCACACGCTGCCAGAAGATCCTCCCCCCGCTCCTGGTGTCCCAGGGCGTGAAGTTTTTGATTGATGCGCCCGCGGATCTCATCGGCGGCCTTCTGTTTTTCAGCGCATTTCTTTTCCGCGACCGCAACGGCGTCTTGATAGATCTGTGTGGTTTTCGTGTGGGCTTTCAGTTTTTCACGGAAGTCCTCAAAGTCCTCCAAGTCCTTTCTGCCGTTTTCCGCCAGGATGCGTCTGATGGAAAGGGTATTGAGTCGTCCCGCCACAAACGCGGCAACGCCGCAGAGAGCGAGGGCGCCCGCGGTGGCAAGGCACAGTGCTACGTCAAAATTCAGGAAAAACAAAAGGAAGCCAAGTGACAGACCCAGGGCGATCAGAACCACGCCGAGTATGTTCATGGAGAGCCGCTTCTTTTTCTCATTCCGGATCTTGTCCCATTCATCATCGTAGTGGTCGGCACTGTCTCGTCCGTTAAACAGGGATTCGTGAAACGCCAGGGTCTCCTGGGCCGAGGCAAGGCTATTCCGAGCATCGCCCAATTCCGTCAGTGCTAAGCTGAAGCGATTGTAATCCCGCTTCAAGCCGTCGGTCTCCGCACGGTTCAAGGCACCTTCCTTATTGGAAACCTCATATTTCAGCATCCGAAGACGTTTTTCCTTCGCCTGGATCTGACGTTTCAGTTCAGCGGCGTTTTCCTTGTTCCGGCTGAGCTTCAAATCGTCTTCGTAATTTGCCATATCCGCCTTGATGAGGACACAGCGCTTTTCATTCTCGTCTATGTGCGCGTTGATCTCATCTAAAACCGCCTCATCTCCATGAATCTTTTCCGCCAAAGCCGGCTTCTGATCCAGGGCGCGGCTGATATCCTCCAGACCCTTTTCCAACTTGTCCAATGATCCGGTCTTTTCGTCATTCGTATAGTTTTCGGCTTTGGTTTTCAGGCTGAGATAGTCCCGATAGATGTTTTCCGTTTCCGGTTGAAAAGAGGCGATTTGATCCAGAAAGGCAATGTCCGGCCGAAATATCGGCGCCTCATACCGCGACTGCCTGAAATATGCGATCACGTCGTAGGCGGACTGGTCCAGACCCAATAGGTATTGCCCGGGTGTCAGGTCTGTATCTACGTTTTTTCCTGTTACGTCGTCTGTAAAGGACAGGGATTCTTTTCCGCCCACCAGGCTCCGGCGGATGCAAAACAGCGACTCTCCCCGGCGGAAAAGCAGAGTTCCCAGAGCGTCCTCCGGGGTCCCCTTCGGGAAGGAAACGGCGCCGGCACCGTACAGGGCAAAGCGTATGAATTCACAGACGCTGGTCTTTCCGCTGCGGTATCCGCCGAACAGAATATTGGCGCCCGCGGATGGCTCCAGGACCAGGTCTCTGATTTTTTTGAATTGTTCGATTTCAATGCGTTCTATGGCATAAGCCGCTTCATTCATAGATAAATCCACCCAGATTATTCTTTCTGTTCATTATATATGAAAACGCCCTTTAAGTCAATTCCTTTTTACGTGAAATCCGGGTTCAGAAAAGGAAGAGAGGCAGTTGTATAACTGCCTCCCGTTTTAATCCAATAGTTCGGAAACTGTCACGAATTGATATCCTTCCTCCCGCAGCCGCGGTAAGATCGTCTGCAAAGCGTCCGGGGTGGATAAGCGCTTGTCCGCCAGATCGTGGAAAAGGATGATATCCCCGCACCCCGTGCCGTTTTGCACAAGCTGACAAATCTTTTCGGCACTGTTCATCGTCCAGTCCCGCGTATCCACGGACCACAAAACGCACCGGTAGCCCATTTCTTCGATCAGCGCGACGCTGTCCGCGGAATAATATCCCCCGGGAGGACGAAAGACCCTCGGCTCCTCCCCGCAGATCTCCGTCAGGATTTCCTCGGTTTTCGATACCTCCTCCCGGATCTCGTCCGCTTTCATTTTGGTGAGATATCGATGGGACCAGGTGTGATTTCCGATTTCGTGACCCGCTTCATAAATTTCACGGATCCGGTCCGGGTGCGCCTCGGCGTTTTTCCCGATCACAAAGAACGTGGCTTTGACGTCGTTTTCCACCAGAATGGATAGGATCTCCTTTGTCTTTTCCTCGCTGGGACCGTCGTCAAAGGTTATGGCTATCCGCTTTTCTTCCGTGGATACACGCCGCACCGGCTCCGCCCGCGCCGGAAAAGAACCCGTGATAAAAAGCAGCGCGCATAGCGCCAAAAAACCCCGGCGCAGGATCCGCGTCAGCTTGTCCATACTTCCTCCAGGGTCCCGAATCTATATCCTTTTTCCTTCATATCCCGGATGAAGCGATCCAGGATCGCCGCGTTGGTGGCGCTGGTGGGATGGAGCAGGATCACCGCTCCGTTGTGAACCCGGCTTTCCAACTTTTTCAGGGAAGTATCCGGGTCCGGTTGCTTGTCGTTGTCCCAATCCGCGTACGCCAGGGACCAGAAGACCGTTTTATAGCCCAGCTCCGAGACCGCTTTCAGGGAAGAGTCGTCATAAGCACCCTCCGGCGGACGAAAATAGGGCGCCATATTTTCTCCGGTCAGGGCTTTGTATTGATCCGCCACGCCGTCCAGTTCCGCTTTGAGTTCCTCTTTTGAAAGTTTGTTAATAGGCGGGTGAGTGGCGGTGTGATTGCAGATCAGATTGCCGTCTTCTTTTAAGCGCGTTACCAATTCAGGCTCCGCTTCCACAAAATGCTTCAGTACGAAGAAAGCACCTGTCACTCCGTTGTTACGGAGGATCTCGGCGATCTTACTGACGTTCCCGTTTTCGTAGCCCGCGTCAAAGGTCAGATACAGCGTCTTTTCATCTTTTCCGATGCCCCTTGCCAGGTTCTCGTCCACCTGGGGAAGAACGGGGCGCTCATTTTGTCCTTTCGATGAAAAATACCAGTTTTTTCGCGCCGCCGCCTGCGCGGGCATTGGAGCCAGTAAAAGCAGGCAGAGCGC
Organism: Clostridia bacterium; assembly: GCA_017959745.1. GTDB lineage: Bacteria > Bacillota > Clostridia > Oscillospirales > SIG627 > RGIG5579. The sequence goes on along the minus strand of JAGDAA010000041.1, from coordinate 5,211 downwards.
CAGCGAAAGAAGATTTGTTCGTTTTTTCAAAGTAGTTTTCGCCTCCTTTCCCTTTTATTTTTCGGAAAGGGGCGCAAAATATGACCGGCAAGTTTTGCTTTGCCGGTCAATTCAGGCGATCTATCCAATCATTTGAAATTATTATAATGATTTCATTTCCTCCCGGATTTTCTTGAAATCCAGGAGCATTTCTTCTTTTTTTCGGGGATCCCGGAGCAGGGCGGCGGGATGATAGACCGCCATGATCTTGACGCCGTTGTTTTCAAACCAAACCCCGTGCTGTTTGGTGATGCGGAATTCCGGGTCGATGATGCGCATGGCGCTGATGCGTCCCAGGCAGACGATGATTTTCGGTTTTAGGATCGAAAGCTGTTCCCGCAAAAAGGGCATACAGGCGTCCTCCTCCTCCGGCAGGGGATCCCGGTTGTGGGGCGGACGGCATTTTAAGATATTGGCGATATAGTATTCATCCTCCCCGATTTCGGCGTAGTCAAGATACTTATCCAGAAGCTTTCCCGCCGCGCCCACGAAGGGGAGTCCCGTCTTGTCCTCGTTTTCCCCGGGCGCCTCTCCGATAAAGAGGAGCTTGGCGTTTTCTCCCCCTCTTCCGAAAACCACGTTGGTCCTGGTTTTGCACAGAGAACAGTTCTCACAGGCGCCGCAGCGTTCAGCCAGGGCGGCAAGGGCTTCTTTATTATCCATATTCTCTCCTTATACCTCGCGTTATAATATGCGTTTACACGCTTCTTTCAAAACCCCGCCGGAGATTTGACAAGGCGCGGCGAATTCCGAAAAAAGCGCCGCGTTCTCTTCGTTGCAGATCAGATAGTAGCCTTTTCCGTCCTTTCGCCGGTACAGAGCCGCGCCGCGCCCCTTCGCCAGAGGAAACAGGCGCAGCATTTCATCGGTCTTCCTCACGAAAAAGCATAGCACTCCTATCTCCGGCGTGATCTGCAAAACGGCGCCCTTTTCGCCGGGAAAAACTTCCACGAGCAGTTCTCCCGCCGGCAGTTCGCCCCGGTTCTGCAGCGTGACGAGAAATTGCCGCAAGCTGTCCCGCGCCTCCTTTCCAAAGGCATAAAGCGCCTCCCGGGAAAGCCCCGTTTCGGCGAGATCTCCGGGGTTGAGCCGCAGTCGGATCTTTCCATCCCGCCAGGCGTATCGTTCCATATCCGTCCCCCCCTCTTTTTTCTCCATTATAAGGGGGAAGGCTTTTTCTTTCCATCGGGAAAAGGAGGGAGTACAGGAAATGCTTTCCGCGTCCCATTGTAGCACGGGCGGACTAATTTTGCAATTTTTTTGTGAAATCCTGTAAAAACTCTTCGTCATTGTGTAAACTTTTCTTTCGATTCTCTTGCATTCCGCCCAGTATCGCCTTATAATAGCAGAGTAGAAATGCACGCAAAACGAGATGCGAGATATGAGAAAGATACCTGAAGCCATCCGGGACAAGTTCCTGGAAAAGGGAATCAAAATCGAATCGGCGCTGACCGTATTCAAAACCGACAGTACAAACGATCGGGTCCCTTGCGATGCCTATTCCGTGGTAACGGAAGAGGGGATCGCGACCCTGTTTTGTCTGATGGCTTTGCGAAAACGGAGAAGCGCTTTTTTCGCGCGCCGGAAAGCCCCGGAGCCGGTTCTTGAGGTTTTGGATTTTTCTTTTACTCCTTTGGACAAGATCCGATCGATCGTTTGTGAGGAGCTGATCACCGGCATCAGGCTCGTCGCCCGGTGCGACGGGGAAGACCGCGTTCTGCTGTATGCCACAAACCATTGTTCCAAAGCTCTGTTCTCGTTTTGTGACGATTTCGCCGCGTATCGGGAAACGGGGGCGTATCCGGAGCAAAAAGAGGAAAAGGTATCCCGCTGTCCCCGCTGCGGCAAGCCCTATCCCGACCCGGACCGGGCGTATTGCCCCCGGTGCAATCGCAGCGTGGGGCTTATGTTCAAGCTCATGCCCTTCTTAAAGCGGTACTGGCTCCAGATCTTTTTTGTTTTGCTGACGGTGCTGATCACTGCGGGTATGGACGTCCTGACGCCATACCTCTCCGGCAAGGTACTGTATGACGAGGTTTTGACGCCTGCCGGCACCTTATACGGCAAGGTCCTGTTTCTGGTCGCCGTGGTCGCGGGAGCCAATCTGGTGGCGTCACTCGCGGAGGTCATCAACGCCCTGGTTGTCGCTAAGGTTTCCGCGTTTGTCTCCTACGATTTGAAGAAGACCATCTTTTCCGCCTTTGAGCGGCTCTCCTACGGCTTTTTTACATCGCGGCACACTGGAAAGCTTCTCACCCAGATCAATACTGATGCGGAGACCCTATACACGTTCTTCTGTGACGGATTGCCGTATTTTCTCACCAACGGACTGCAGCTGGTAGGGGTCGCCGTAGTGATGTTCATCACCCAGCCTCTTCTTTCCCTGGTGATTTTTCTTCCCCTGCCTCTGGTGTTCCTGGGCTACTTTTTCGCTATGCGCTATCTGAAAAGACTCCACGCGGAAAACTACAACATTTCCTCTCGCTTTACGTCCATTATTTCCGACGTGCTGGGCGGTATGCGCGTGGTCAAGGCGTTTTCCCGTGAAAAGGAGGAAGTGAAGCGCTTTGAGGGAGTCGCCCGCTCGATCTCCGCTTCCAATGTGCAAATCGCCGTGGCGTCCCGTACCATTATGCCTCTTTTGAATCTGTGGGTGCGCCTAACGGCTTACGTGATATGGGGCGTAGGCGGATATCTGGTGATCCGCGGCGCCGCGAATGCCGGCGGGGGGATCAGCTTCGGTACCCTGATGCTGTTTATTTCCTATCTGTCCCTGATCTATGGACCTATGAACTTTTTTGCCGATTTCTTCGCGGATTTCGCCTCCTCTCTGAATGCTCTTCAACGTCTGTTTGAGATTGTGGAGACCGAGCCGGACGTAAAGGATAAAGAGAATCCCGTGGACCCCGGTATCATCCGGGGAAAGGTGGAATTTGATCACGTCAGTTTTTCGTATGTTCCCGGGAAAAAGACCATCAAATCCATTTCCTTTACGGTGGACGCCGGGGAGACCCTGGGTATCGTGGGGCATACCGGCGCAGGGAAGAGTACACTCGCTAATCTCCTGACCCGCCTTTATGAGGTGGAATCCGGCGCCATTCGCATCGACGGGATCGATTTGAGAGATCTTTCCTTAAAGGCACTGCGCGACAACGTCGCCATCGTGTCTCAGGAAACCTATCTGTTCCGGGGCAGTCTGATGGATAATATTCGCTACGCCCGACCGGACGCCACGGCGGATGAGGTCATCGCCGCCTCCCGTGCCGCCGGATGCCATGAATTCATCCTTTCTTTCCCGGACGGGTATGACACGATGGTGGGTTATGACAAAAAGCTGCTCTCCGGCGGGGAGATGCAGCGGATCTCCATTGCCCGGGCGATTTTAAAGGATCCCGCCATTCTGATTCTGGATGAGGCGACCAGCGCCATGGATACCAGGACCGAGCGCCAGATCCAGGCGGCGCTGACGGAGATCACAAGAAACCGCACCACCATCTCCATCGCCCATCGCCTCTCCACCCTCAGGGACGCCAATCATCTCATCGTGCTGGAAAACGGCGAAAAGGTGGAGGAGGGTACTCAGGAAGAATTGCTGGCGAAAGAAAACGGCGTTTACGCCGTACTGTACCGCCTGCAGATGGAAGCAATGAAGAATATCGGAATCGAGGAAAACTGATGAATGCGTTGAATAGCGTTGCGCAAGGACGCCCGCTCACCGGGGAAAACTGCCGCTTTTCCTTGTCGCCGCAGGGATTGCTGACCGTTGCTCTGACGGACGGGTCCTACAGCGGCAGGGCGTATCTATCCCTGGCTTTTCCCTTTCAGCTGACCGAAGAATACGTCGCGCTGCAGAATGAAGACAAGGAAGAGATCGGGATGATTCGCCGTCTGTCGGACCTGAGGGAAGAGGACCGTGATCTGGTGCGGGACGCCTTGAAGATCAAGTATTTTACACCAAAGATTTATAAGATTTTGACCTTGACGGAGCGTTTCGGCACCACTCGCTGGGCGGTGGAAACCGACAAAGGAAAAATGAACTTTGTTGTAAAAGATACCTACAAAAGCCTGATCCGGGTCAGCGCCGACCGCCTTTTCGTCTGCGATATCGACGGATGCCGCTATGAGATTGAGAGCTTGAAGGCGCTGGACCGAAGAAGCTATTCTAAAATAGAATTGTACGTTTGAACCCCGTCAGGAGTGCAGTATGAACGCCGATCATGTGACAGCCCGGGCAGAAAAGAGAGAGGGCGCTTTGAAAGAAAAAGCGGTCTTCTCCTTTGCCGTGCACATGGATCGGGATGGCGCCCTGTCGGAGGGGGAAATCCTGTTTACTCCCACCCGGCTCATCCTTTGGATGGAGGAAGATGAGGAGCCGGATCTGATCCTTTCCCTTTCCGAGATCCGGGACGCCGTCTATCGCGTGTATTCCGGCTCCAGCGCCGTGGAGATCCTGTCGGGGGGAGACTGGCGCGTTTTCTGCCGTTCCACCGCGTCCGACAAGCAGAACTTGTCTCAATTGGCGCGGATCATAAAAGAGGTTTCCGACGGTGTTCTTAAACCGGAAGAGGCTTCCTTTACGGAAAAGAGAACGGTCTGTCCTCATTGTCTGCGACCGATTCCTCCGGGAAGCGACGTCTGCCCCCGCTGTGTGGACAAGCGCGGCACCGCGCGGCACTTGTGGAAGGTGGTGAAGCCCTCTTTCAAGTGGATCCTTCTCGCGATACTTCTGTTTGGCGTCACCACCGCGCTAAACCTGTCTTTGCCTCGCTTCCAGCAGTATCTGGTGGATCATTTCATCAAAGCGGAAGATCCTGAGGCGGCCCTGCGGCATATTTCCACCATGGTGGTCATCGTTCTTTCCATGGCTGGCATTCGGGTGGCGGATACGGCTTTTACCGCCATTCGAGGCATCGTTCTGTCAAAGGTTTCCAATCGAGTTTTGGTGGATCTTCGCACCTCTCTTTACAGTCGGATTCAGGAATTGCCCGTGGCGCGGGTCTCCCACCGTACGGCGGGGGATCTGATCAACCGTGTTTCCCGGGATACCCGGATCATGGCGGACTTTCTCTCCCGGGAACTGCCGCACCTTATAGAGGAACTGTTGATCTTTATCACCGTCAGCGTGATCCTGTTTCTCACCTCCTGGCAGTTGGCGCTGTTCATCCTTCTTCC
>JAGDAA010000040.1 GCA_017959745.1 Clostridia bacterium | reverse complement strand
GCTTCGCGCGTGAAAAGGAACACGTCACATCACTTCGCGGCGCCCGGGGTCCCCATCAACCGAGCCTGCCGAGGTTTATGGGGATTGGGCAAAGCCGCGAAACATCACTGCGGCGAAGCCGCAACATCACTTGCCGCCTTGTGGCATACATCACTCTTGAACAATTCACACTTTTCGAGTATAATTTAATTGAGAAAAGAGATCGACAAAACGGAATTCGCGGAGGAAAAAAGGGTATGCCGTTTGATTATAAAAAAGAATATAAGGAATTCTATATGCCAAAGAATAAGCCGTCGATCGTAACGGTTCCGAGTATGAACTTTCTTGCGGTTCGCGGATATGGTGATCCGAACGCGGAGGACGGGGCGTACAAGCGGTCTATCGGTCTGCTCTACGGCATAGCCTTCACGATCAAAATGAGTAAAATGGGCGAACACCAAATTAAGGGATATTTTGATTATGTTGTTCCTCCGCTTGAAGGCTTTTGGTGGCAAGACGGTGTGAACGGTATTGATTATGCTCATAAGGAAAGCTTTAATTGGATTTCTGTAATCAGACTCCCCGATTTTGTAACCAAAGACGATTTTTGTTGGGCAGTCGCAAAAGCCGCAAAAAAGAAAAAAACGGACTTTTCAAAGGTGGAGTTTCTAACCTATGATGAGGGAGAATGTGTTCAGTGTATGCACATAGGATCATACGATGACGAACCTGCCACAGTGGCATTGATGCACGACTATATGGAACATCAGGGATATATTCTTGATATTACTGAACACAGGCTTCATCACGAAATCTATTTGAGTGATGCTCGTAAGGTTTCACCTGATAAGTTAAAAACCGTAATCAGGCACCCGATTAAAAGAGCGTGACAAATCCCGGTTTGGCAAAGTAAAAAACGCCCCGGCAAGCCGGGATTTGTGAAGGCGGTCCTCCGGGACCGCGGAGGAACAGGCCTTCTATGAGGACCAGCGGGCGCAGCTCCACGCCGCGGACACTTTCAGCGTCACCATCATCGCCGGCGTCTTCGGACTTTCCTTCCTGGTCCTGGTCATCAACTACTCCGCCCTGAAGAAGGGGGAGCGGGCGGCGATCGAGGAGCGGAACGAAGCCCGCGCCATCGCCTTTACCGATCCCCTCACCCGGGTGAAGAGCAAGCACGCCTTCGCGATCCGGGAGGGAGAGATCGAGACGCAGATCGTCAGCGGGGAACGGCCCGCGTTCGCCGTGATCGTCTGCGACGTGAACGGCCTCAAGCAGATCAACGATACCCTGGGACACAAGGCGGGGGACGAGTACATCATCGCCGCCAGCAAGCTGCTCTGCGATCACTTCAAGCACAGCCCGGTCTTCCGCATCGGGGGAGACGAGTTCATCATCCTGCCGGAGGGGAGCGACTACGAGAACCTGGAGAAGATCCTGGCCGAGATCAACGCCCGGGTGGAGCGGCACATCGGCGGGAACCAGGTGGTCATATCCCTGGGGCTTGCCTCCTTCGACCCGGACAAGGATCAATCCTTCCACGAGGTCTTCCAGCGCGCCGATGACCTGATGTATCAGCGCAAAATGCAGCTGAAGGATATGGGCGCGGTCACGAGAGACTAAACAAAAACAAAAAAAGAAACGCGCGGATTTCGGCGCGTTTCTTTTTTTGATCGGGTCAATCCAGAAGGGAAAGATGGTCCGCCAGGGCGGCGAAGAGAGCGTCGGCAAGGGGCGGCGCCGCCGGGGGAACGGGATCGCCGGGCTTGGCGGCGCGAAGCAATTCCGTCAGGGCGGACGCCGGCTCATAAAGGGGCGTCAGGGACAGATTGCCCAGGGCGCCCTTCAGGGCGTGGGCGGCTTCAAAGGCGCCTTTGGCGTCGTTGCTCTCCAAAGCGGCGCGCAGGGACTCAAAATTCCCGTCCTTCAGCGCCATACCCGCCAGGCGAAGGTAAAAGCTCTCATTATTCATGCACCGGGCAAGCCCCTCTTCCACCTTGGAGCCGCGGGCTTTCAACGCATCGATGGTCAACATCTTCCTTCTTTTCCTTTCTTACAGGAACACCACGGTGCCGCGGCCTGCCTTTTTGGCGCGGTACATAGCGGTATCCGCCTTCACCTGCAGGTCCTTGGCATCCCGGGCGGAGCCGAACACCACGCCGATACTCAAAGAGCAGGGCGGCACGTCGTCGTCCCCGGGATGCTTCAAGCTGTCCTCCACGGTGAGCAGCTTCTCCTCCAGCAGCGATTTCTGCTGGGGCGTCACATTGAACACAACGGCGGTGAATTCATCGCCCCCGATCCGGCAGACCAGGTCCCCGGAGCGGAACGCGCCCATGAGCAGCTCCGCCGTGCGCTTCAACACCTTGTCCCCGACGCTGTGGCCGAAGGAGTCGTTGATGCGCTTGAAATAGTCCAGATCCACCAGCATCAGGGCGATGGGCTCATCCGTGCCGGGATCGGCGCAGAAGCGGTCAAACACGGCGCGGCTGTACGCGCCGGTGAGAGAATCGTGATCATTGGCGTACACCAGCTGTTCCTGCCGGGCAAGCTGCTTTTCCAAAATGGCGTTGTAGTTCGCCGAAAGCAGACGCATTTCCCGGGCGCCGACGATGGGCAGCAGGCGCTGATGCTCCAAAAGATCGGAGCTGTGGATCAGGGGCCGGATCACCAAACGGTACACCACGGCGAAGGCGATGCACACCACGCCGAAGAAGGCGATGATCAAGCCGTAGGTCAGGCGCTGGACGGTCTGGAGCTGCTGGGAATAATTCTCCCGCTGACCCCATAGATCCGACAGCAGGACGGTGAGGAACCTGCCGGTCCTTTCGTCGATGCGCTGTCTGTACGCCTTGTACTCCACCCCGAACGCCAGGTTCGCCGCCCTTTCCCGGAGCTCGGCTTCACTCAAATTCAGATCCTCCGGGCGGAGCAGGACCTGCCGGATCTCCTCGGGCTGATCCTCGTCCGGGATGCCGTCTCCCAACGCCCGCAGACGCATAATGTAATACTCCGTCAGCATCAGGTCGTTGGAGGTCTGCATCGCCTCGTGGGCGAAGATGAGCAGGGAATCGTCGCTGATATTCTCCTGAAGGGTGAACAGCGCCTTGTCCCGGCGGCGGGTCATATTGGCTTCCCGGAAGTAATCCTCCATACACTCCCTGTCCCCGGTGACGGCGTACGCCCGCACCTGGTCGGTGAGATAGTTGGAGCCGTCCTGGAGGCGGCTCATCGCCTGCTGACAGGTGAAATAGGAATCCGTCGCCTCCTTCAATCCGTCATAGGTGCGGAAAAAGCGGGAGGCGATGAAAATCAACGCGGCGCTGAGGACCAGAGAGACGCCGAGGATCAGCCACACCAGGGTCCGGACCCGCACGGACTGATCGATGCGCTCCCGGACGCCTTCCTTCAATTTGATCACACGCCCGCCTCCTTTCCTTATCTTTTACCGCGCCGGCGCGGGTAGGTTCACTATACGGGGTTAGACCGCACAATACACTGAATAATATCATATCATATATATAGAATTATGTCAAGACGCTTGCCGCACCTTCGGAAAAGCCCGTCCGAGGCGGCGGAGAGGGGCTTCCGAAAAAATTGGAAAAAAATGAAAAAATTTAAAAAAGGGGTTGACAAACAAAAATTGTCCCGCTATAATGAGGCAGGATCGAAGAGTGCCCGGCACGAATCGACCGAACAAAGAATATTTTGGTAAAACCGTTGAAAAGCGGCGACACAAAGCTACAGGGCCCCCCGTAAGGCGGGCAGCCAGCTGCGAAAAGCGCGTTAGCGCCCAGGTGTTGCGGCTTTTTTCATTTAGCAGAAAGGAGGCGCGTCACCGTGGAGGAGCTCTTAGAGTTTCAGTCATCGAACCCGGATCCCGAGGAGGGATACGTGGGAGAGACCCTCCGGAGCGGCGTCAAGCCCCTGGAGATGCGCTTCAGTCAGATCAACAGTGCCTATCGGCGTCTTCCCATCGCCTACCGCTCCTTCACCTATATGAACAGCGTGATCGAGGGTGTGGTCCCTCCCGAGAAATACGCGTACGCCGCGGACGGGACGGACAGAGGGCTTCGCCTGGCGAAATGGAACATCCAGGAAGCCATGCGCGCCGTGGACAAGATGCACGAATCCGGCAGAAACGTTCAGTTCATTACCGCACGCTGCCCCGCGAAGCTCGCCATGGAGCCGGACCTTTACGAGAAAATGAAGGCGCTCCTGGAAAAAGAACGCTTCGCTCACCCCGAGCAATTGTGTCTGGAATTTCCCCAGTCCCTTCTCTTCGAGGAAGAAGAGCAGGTGAGAGCAGGGATCCTCGCCATGAAGCTGCTGAAGATCAAGACCATGATGAGCGGCTGCGGCGAAGAGGACTGCCCCCTGGCGAACCTGATCAACGTCCCGGTGGATATGGTGCTCCTGGCGCCCCGGCTCACCGCCCTGGCGGACAGCCGCGACAAAGGCAACGCCGTTTCGGCGCTCCTGGCGTTCCTGCGGATGCTTCCGGTGGACGTGATCGGCGATGGCGCTATGACGGATGACGGCATCCGGGCGCTCTCCCGGGCGGATTGCATGGGGTACATCCCGTCTCCCGCTTATGGCGGCACCGTGATCCACGGCAATCTCCGGATGACCCTGGAAGAAGCGGTTACCCAGCGGGAAGAGGAGGAGATGTAATGGCAAAGCAAGACAGAGTCGGCATTACAATCCGAAGAACCGCCGGTGAAGTCAAGCGATACCGCATCTGGAAAAAGATCGTTCCCGCGGGAATCCTCTTAGCGGCGCTGATCCTCATCATCGGCTACGTGGTCTCCGTCCTCTATATGAAATTCGGTTCCTTCACCGTTTCGGTCAACAAGCTGGACGGTTTGAAATACGCGCTGACCCTTTCCGAAAGCCCGGATTTCAAAACCTACACCTCCCGACTGAACGCGGACATCTCCGAAGAGGTCACCAATATCGACGGCAAGACACTTCCGAACTGGTTGGCCAACGTGGACGGCGAGCACAACGGCGATAACTACGTGGCGTACACCTTCTACTGCAAGAACATGGGTCAGAAGACCGTCACCTACTCCTACGAGATGTATATCGCCAATATGACCTATGAGGTGGAAAAAGCCGTTCGGGTCCGGCTCTACGTGGACGAGTTCATCCACGACGGCAAGAACGATATCCATTTCGCCGACTACGCCTACGCCAGAACAGACGGCGTGGAAGGCCCGGAGCCCGGCACGATCGCGTTTCAATCCGGCAACACCATCGTCAAGGACTACATCGAGCATTTTATGCCAGGCGACATCACCCAGTACACCGTGGTGATCTGGCTGGAGGGACCCGACCCCGACTGTGTGGATAAGATCATCGGCGGCGAGTTCAAAGTGGATATGCTCATGGAAGTGGTCCGGGACGAAGAGGAAGGCACCGACGTGAAGAGCCCGGGTATCCGCTCCGCCGCGCTGCAGCCTTTCCTGCTGAAGAAAGTATGGGAGCCCGCCTGATACACCATCCATTCATACGAATTGTTCCCTGCCGGGGGCGCCCGGCGGGTGCAAGATAAAAAAACAAAAACCATTTTTCAGAAAGGAACTCAAGACAATGAAAGTTAAGAGACTAATCCCTGCCGTTGCGATGCTTCTCGTTTCCGCGATGCTCCTCGGCACCTCCACCTTCGCATGGTTCTCCATGAGCAAAGACGTGACCGCCACTGACATGGAAATCACCGCCAAGTCCGACGCCATCTTCCTGCTGATCAAGGGCGAAGATGATGCTGACTACTCCACCACAGGCAGCGCCGGGCTGGATGAAGAACTCTACCCCGCCCATCACGAAGCTTGGACCAGCGTGGCCGACATCGAAGACTTCGATATGGCTGTCGCCGACACCTATGACAACTGGTATTATCGCTACAGCGATGATCCCGCCGTCTACAACAGCAACATGACCGCCAAGGCCTACATCAGCGACTTCACCGATTATGTGGCTACCACCAGTTATCTTGTCAAGCTGAAAGACGGCTCCACCCTGACCACCGGTTACGATCTGTACGTCTCCAGCATCACCATCCCCGCTGACAAGGGTATCACCGTTGTTGTCGCCGGCCCCGACGGTTATCAGGAATTCAGCGCTTCCGCTACTCCTGCTTTCTCCGCCGCGAACATTCTGGCTGACACCGTGGAGACCGCCGATACCGATAACGACGCCGTCGAGATCAACGTTTACGTCTACTTCAACGGTGACGACTCCAACGTTTACACCAACAACATTGCTGCGTTGACCGGTGAAATCAGTTTCGTCATGTCCGCTTTCACCGCTGACCAGAATCCCTGAGTCTGAACTGAACCCGTAAAAAGCATTGATCCGGGAGGGGTTCTTCCCCTCCCGGACCGAAAAGCCACCCGGCTTGTCATCCCGACAGAATCGCGGGATCTGACAACAGGGTTGTAAGGCCCACGATCGGCTTGGGTTGGCAAAAAAAGGACCAAATTTAATTTTTTGGCCAAAGAATTAAATCGAACGACCGGCAGACGCAGCCGGTCGTTTTTTTATGCAATCGTTTTGTTGTTTTGCGGGCAAAGCCGGAAGAATCTCCTTCGGGGTTGCGCCCGTTTCGTTGTGGTTGATCCCACGTCTCAAATCTACCGTAGTGGCGATGCTTCAGCCCATTCCCCACAAACGCCGCAAGCGGCATTTGCGGGGTCCCCGGGCGGCATCGCCCGCCGGATAGGCATTCAAATGATGTTACGATTTAGAGTTGATAGCCGCATAGAGGTTCGGATTTGACGCCTGTGCTTTAACCGATAAGGATCGTCTTCGACGCGGGCGTTGCGAGCAACGCCCCTACAAGAAGACCGGGGCTTTGGCATAACCACAACGGGATGGCACGAGATCGCGGGCGATGACGAGCATCGCCCCTACAAGAAGACCGGGATTTTGGCATAACCACAACGGG
>JAGDAA010000004.1 GCA_017959745.1 Clostridia bacterium | reverse complement strand
TTATCCTTTTTCTTGTATTTCGGTGTAATGCCCTCCGCCTCATAGTCCGGTTCGATGTAGGGCTTGCGGGTAAGGAAACAGACGACTTTTTTCACAAATTCCCGCCGGCGGGATCCCTTGGGGAGAAGTCTGCCGAATCGACCGTGATAACGGGATTCCTTCACGGGTTTTTTTCCGGTCCCTTTGCCGTTCGTTTCCCCGGCGACGTCCTTTATGCGTTGCATCAGGAACATTTCGTAGTAAGGGGACTTGCGGAAATACTTCCAGAAGATCTCGGCATACTCCAGGGAAGGATCCCACCAGGGCTTCTCGTTGCCCGGAAAATGAATGATATGAAAGCCCTTTTTTGCGTCGAGATACTTCTTATAGAATTCGTGGGGCGCAAAAGCATTGAACCATCCGCGGTAGGAATCCACCGGATCTCCGTAGAAGTTCCACTCATAGCCAATATCGTAGATCCTGCCCTCACAGAGGATATTCAGCATATCCTGATCCTGGAATTTGAACGCGCCTTGCTGGGCGAAATCCAGGAGGTATCGCAGCGTGAAATCGGCGCGGAACTGTTTGGTGTTCATGATCAGAACGCCCGCGTTGAAAAAGTTTTTCGGGTCCTTGCAGTTAAACTGACTGTAATACTTCATCATCTCCCGGTTGCCGCCGTTGAGGTTTCCTTGGAGACCGATATCGTGCGCCGCGCCTAAGTAGCAGTTGCCGATATCCACGGCGTAGAGCTTGGCGACGTCGTCCACAACGATTAGATCGGCGTCCAGGTATAGCACCTTGTCGTAAACGTCGAAAATCTCCGGGATCACCAGCCGGTAATACGTTTCAATGCTGATGGTGGGGCTTTCAAAGAGGTGATACTGGTCAAAGAGCGCTCCCACGTCATAGAATCGCAGGGATACGTTGGGATAATCAGAAACGATGGAGAGGAGGCGCGCCTTTGCAGTCGCCGAAAAATCCCGGCAAAGAATAATCAGATCGTAATTGTTTTCGGGGGAGGTATGTTCCGCCAGGGAGAGAATGGCAGCGGAGCAGAACTGCGCGTAGTATTCACTGCAGGCGAAGATGACGGGAACGTTGTTCGTATCAAAGGCGGGCTCGAAATGGGGCTGGGGCTGCGTGTGAACAAAGAAGATCATTTCCCGCTCTCCGATGCGATAGATCCCTTTGGCTTTGAGATAGGTCAGGAAGATCCCGAACATCCGCTCCCCCAGGTGACCCTGGGTGCGGTAGGCCTCTACACTGTATTCCGAGGTGTCCTTCCGGCGGTCAAACTCCTCCAGCACGGTGAACAGGAATTCGCAGTATTCCCGGAAAAGCTCCTTTTTCATCACGAAAACGTTGCAGAGAGACGCCGTGTAACCGTTGAGATAGGCGCTCGCCGCTTCGTACTACGCAGGGGTGCAGTCCTTGATAATCTCCAGCATCAGATCCAGGTCCTCGATATGAAGCCGGGGCGCGCCCGCATACTGTTCGTGAACGGACTGGATGCCAGCTTTTCTCAAGTCCACCTGGGTGGGCGTGAGAACGTCGTATTGGGATACGATTTCCCGCACCCGGTCCTCGTCCAGCACGCCGATCTCCTTCAGGGCACGCTCGGTCAGATACTCATATCTGACGTTGCCCCACAGGTCCGTACCGAATTCCCGGTCGGCGAAGGAGAGCATACGGCGGTAGTGAATGAAGCCGTAATAATCGGCGTCCACGTTTTTCCACGCCCAGTACTGGGTGGTCAATTCACAGTAGCAGGGGTTCTTTTCGGAAATGTTTTCGCCGGTGCAGTCGGGCTGAAGGGTGTGGGTCTCCTCCCGGCAGGCGCCGCCGCGTACAGCCTCGAAAATGTCGTTGCGAAGGACATAGTTGTTGCTTCCCACCGTGTGGGTAGCAAAGATCTTGATTTTCGGAGTCCCCGCCGTTTTTTCACTCATACTTTTTAGCTCCTTCGTACTTTGAATACTCTCGGTTATTCTTCTCCTCCGGGAAGATCCGGCAGATTCTGCTTCTTGAGCAGATTCCGCCTGCAATCCCCGTATTTTCCGCTCTTTAAAACGTCGTAGTACCAAATGTACTTTTCAATGCCAGTCTCCCGGATCACCTCTCCGTCCTTTTCATCCAAGACCGCATTCATTTCATCGAAGATCCGGCGAAACGCCTCGTTGGTGGTCGCATTGGAATGGTGAAACATACCGTCCCGCAGCAGATACTTCAAAAAGATGGAGGAGATTTGATCGTAACAGCCCTTTTCGCCGAAGTATGCCTTCATTTCTTTGGCGTTCCGCAGAAAGTCGAATTTGTAGGAATCGTTTTTGACTTCCTTGTCCGTAATGGATTGGCCCGCGTTTTTGCGGTAGTAGTAATAGCTTTCTTTCAACACCACGACCCGGTTCGCTGAAACCAGACTCTTGTAAGAGAAAACGTGATCTTCAAAAATCCGGTTCACGGGAAACTCGATCTTGTTTTCGATCAATAGGTCCTTCCGGTACACTTTATCCCAGCATCCGAGGCAGGAGAACACTTCCGGATGTTCCATGGGAGAAAAGGCGCCCAACAGGCTCATGCGGTAAAAATCGATCATATTGCGGTAAACGGAGATCTGACAGGTGTTCTGATCGAACAGATACGGGTTCGCGACGGAAATATCCGCGCCGGTCTCTGTCAGGGCGCCCACCATATTCTTGAACATATCCGGATCGATAAAGTCATCCGCGTCCACAAAACCGATGTATTCGCCCTTGGCGATGGAAATGCCGTAATTTCGTGCGTAGCCGTTCCCGTGATTCTCCTGGTCGACGATGACAAGGTTGTCGTGAACTTTCGCGTATTCCCGCAGGATCTCGGGAGAGGAGTCCGGAGAACCGTCGTTGACGCAGATCACCTCAAAGTCGTCGATCGTCTGAGCGAATACGCTGTCCAGGCACTGGCGCAGAAATTGCTCGACCTTGTAGACGGGAATGATGATGGAAAGGGTCATAGCTTGCTCCTTTAGAATATGATTATGAACCGAACGGAGAAGGTCCGAAGGATCCGGAGACCTTTCCGGGGATCAGTAAAAAGAACGGAGAACCGATGCCCCGCACCCGTTCCGGCACTTGTCCTGTTTTACAGATGAAGGGCGCGTTTGATCTTTCGGGCGAAGGAAAAGAGAAAGTGGGGACAGATCCGCTTGAAGAAGCGCACCGCGCGGCGCTCCCCGTTCCGGGGATCGGGCGCTTGCGAGGGATCCCGCGACGCGGCGCTTTCATTGAGAAGCGACTGCAGCTGCTGATGAAGCGGTGTTTCCCGGGCGATCTCCCAGAAACAGGATGCCAGGTCGCAATTCTTTGTATTCCACGGCTTTTCCCGTCCCGCGTAATGGACGACGGCGGGATCTTTTCTCGCTTCGCGGTATGCTTCCTTATTATCAGAAGGACCTTTCTCAATGAGAACGGGGACCCGGAAGTTCCCGCAGTCAGCCAGAACGTTCCATGTCATATCCAGATACAGCACGTGTCCGCGGCAAAAGCGGTTCAGGATATCCTGATCCCCGTAGCGGTATTCTTCCGAAGCGAAAGTGAGCCACTCGTCCGTGGTATGGACCTCCTTCAGCGCTATGGTATTCAGGAGAAGGACGCCCGCCTGGAAATACAGGGAAGGGTCCTTCATTCCCAATCTGTCCTGCAGATAGAATTTCATGCCCCGGTCCCGGGCGGCCTGACCCTGCATATCCACGTCTTTGACCGCGGCGATCCAATTGTCTCCCAGATCCGTATCGTACAGTTTGCCCACGTCCTTCAGGCAGACAAGATCGCAATCCAAATACAGGACCTTCTCGTATCCGACGATGATCTCCGGGATCAGAAAACGGTAATAGGTTTCAATGGGGATGTGCTCGATGGGCCGAAGCTGGAAGCGGTCCGTGATTTCCGAGGTGTTGTAAAACCGGACGGATACGTTGGGAAAATCCCTGACCGTCCGGGCGACAAGCGCCTGTCCCTCCCCGTCGATCTCCCGGTGCAGGACCACGACGTCATACAGTCTTTCAGGGTCCGCGCTCTTTGCCAGGGACCGGATCACAATGGCGCAAACCGGGACGAAAGCGGCGCTCGCGGCAAGGACCACCGGGACGGCGGATCTGCCGGGGAATGCTGCTTCTATGACCGCGTGGGTACTGCTGCGTTGTTCCATGGTCCCCCTCGACAGACTCTAAGCGTTTTTGTTTTCAAAGCTGGCGTGATAGGCGTCGCAGGCGGTTTTACTGTCCGTGTCCACCATAAGATTTCCTTCGTCCAGCCAAATGGCGCGCTTGCATATATCCTTGACTTTTTCTGCGTTGTGGGAAACGAACAGGAGCGTGGTGTTGTTGTCCAGAAGCCGGCGGATCCGT
Organism: Clostridia bacterium; assembly: GCA_017959745.1. GTDB lineage: Bacteria > Bacillota > Clostridia > Oscillospirales > SIG627 > RGIG5579. The sequence goes on along the minus strand of JAGDAA010000004.1, from coordinate 4,119 downwards.
TCCTCACACTTTTTCTGAAAGCGCTCGTCTCCCACCGCCAGGACTTCATCCACGATCAAAATATCGGGGTTTGTGATGGTGGCGATGGAAAAGCCCAGCCGCGCGGTCATACCGGAAGAATAGTTCTTCACCGGTACGTCGATAAAGCGGCCCAATTCGGAAAAATCCAATATCTCATCGAAGTGCTTTTCCATAAACGCCCGGTCAAAACCCATGACCGCGCCGTTCAGAAAAACGTTTTCCCGCCCGGTCAGATCATAGTCGAACCCGGCGCCCAGCTCAATGAGCGGGGCGATCTCTCCCCGAGTGATAATCTCCCCTTTGGTGGGGGCGAGAACGCCGGCGATGAGCTTGAGAAGGGTACTCTTGCCCGAACCGTTTTTCCCGATCAGGGCGACGGATTCCCCTTTTTCTATGGTCAGGGAAACGTCCTTGAGCGCCCAGAACTCGTTGAAATGAAGCTGATGCTTTGCCAGCTTGAGAAAGAATTCTTTTAAGGTGTCGGTTTTTTCTTCCGCCAGATTGAACCGCATACCGACGTTTTTCACTTCAATGACCGGTTGCACGTTATCCTCCGATACTCTATCAGATGTAAAGAATGAAGTTTTTCTGCAGCTTCCGGAAAATCAGGAAGCCCAGCAGGAACACAACCACCCCGGGAACGGCGCAGCCCAGCCACGTGGCGGAGGAGGGCATACAACCGTAGACCACCGTGTCCCGGAAGAAGGCGATGAAATGGTACAGGGGATTGAGCTTGAATAGCAGGGACAGGTGATCCGGAATGATGGTGGTGGGATAGAAGATGGGCGTGAAATACATCCAGGCGAGGATCACCACGCTGTAAAGATGGGTGATGTCTCGGAAATATACGGAAAGCGCCGACAGGACCAAGCCCACCCCGCAGGAGAACAGGAAGAGAAAGACCAGCGGCACCCAGAACAACAGGATATAGGGGGTGATGGGCGTTCCGGTAAAGGGAATCACGATCACGATGGCGCCCAGGCTAAAGGACATCGTGACGAAAGAAGAAAGGGTCCTGGCGAGGGGGAAGATGAATTTGGGAATATAGACCTTCTTCAAAAGGGTAGCGTTGCCGAGGATCGCGAACATAGACTGGTTGGTGCTCTCATTGAAGAAGTTGAACAGGGTCTGCCCGCAAATCAGGTACAAGGGGTAGCTGACGCCCTCCATCTGAAAGCGGAAGAAATGAGAGAAGACCAGGGACATGACCGCCATCATCAGCAGGGGATTCAGCAGGCTCCATACGTATCCCAGGAAGCTTCTTCTGTATTTGACCTTCAGATCGCGCTTGATCAATTCCTTCACCAGAGGACGGAACTTGCGCGCCTGATACGCCCAGAGTTCAAGTTTTCTTTTCATATCTTCATTCTCTTATCTTCTGTTCTCTCTATTTTCATTTTCCGCGGAGGCGGCACCGTAAAAGTGAGCCTCTACCTATAATTCTATGAGGATTTGTAATTTTACCATAACGCGCCGTATCTGTCAACGGTTTCCGGCATAAAACGACATTATAGAATCGCGAAAGGACGCCAGTCTCTCTTTCCCCGAAAAAAGATAAAAAAACGCTTGACAAATAAAGCGTCCGTCGATATAATGATTGACTGTATCACGGTAAATATGTGTATGCCGTGCTTCTTGCTTCCCCCTCGAGGGGAGGCCGTTTGTCCAAAAGGAGGTTCATTATGGAAAAATTAAAGGGCAAATACGAAACGGTATTCGTTGTGAATGCCGAACTGGGCGATGAGAAGGTGGAAGAACTCGCCGCCAAGTTCAAAGGCATGATCACGGATAACGCCACCGACGTGGAGACCGACGAATGGGGCAAGAGACGCCTCGCGTACCCCATCGAAGACGTGAACGACGGCTATTACGTCGTTATGCGCTACACCGCCGATCGGGATTTTCCCGCCGAGCTTGAGCGCGTATTTCATATCACGGAAGGGATCCTCCGCTGTATGACCGTCACTGTTGGCGAATAAGGAGTAGCGTATGGCTTTCAATAAAGTGATCCTCGTCGGCAACCTGACCGCCGACCCGGAATTGAAGCAGACCCAGACCGGCATCTCCGTGACTTCGTTCACCGTCGCCGTGTCCCGTCCCTTCTCGAAAAACGCCGCGGAAGGTCAGCCCCAGGCGGACTTCATCAACGTTGTCGCCTGGCGCAATACCGCGGAATTCGTCACCAAGTACTTCACCAAGGGCAGAAGCATCCTGATCTGCGGCAGACTGCAGACCAGAAGCTGGACCGATCAGAACGGTCAGAAACGCTATGCCACCGAAGTCGTGGCGGACGAAGCCCAGTTTATTGACAGGAAGCCGGAAGGCGCCGCCGCGGCAGGAACTGCCGCGCCCGCTCCCTACGGCGCCAGCCCCAAGGACGTCGCCTTTGAGGAAATGAGCGCGGACGACGACCTTCCCTTTTAATGAAAACTAACGGAGGATTCTATCATGGATAAAGAACAAAAGCCCTTCAGACCCAAGAGAAAAAAGAAAGTCTGCGCCTTCTGCGCGGAAAAAATCGAAGTGATTGATTATAAGGACGCCGGGCGTCTGCGCAAGTTCATCTCCGAACGCGCCAAGATCCTGCCCAGGAGAGTGACCGGAACCTGTGCCAAGCATCAGAGAGAATTGACCACCGCCATCAAGCGCGCCCGTCAGATCGCCATTCTGCCCTACGTCAGCGATTGACGAATAGGAAGGAGATACGCTATGGGTACTCTTGTTACGGTTCTGTGCGTGATCATGATCGTCCTTGCGATTTTCCTGGTTATCGCCGTTCTTATGCAGAGCGGTAAGGAGCCCGGCCTCTCCGGCACCGTCGTGGGCGCCGCCGAGACCTTCTTCGGAAAAAACAAGGGCAAGACTGTGGATAAAGCGCTGAACACGGCGACGATGATCGTTTCCATCATTTTCGTCGTCCTGGTTTTGACCGTCTATATCATCCAGGCGGCGGAGAGCAACAACAAGGTCGAGACGGAGAGCACGCCTTCGGATGAGCCCGCCGTGACCGAAACCGCTCAAGCGACTGTCGACGTGGAAGACGTTGTGGAGACCGCCGCTCCCGCCGAAACCGCGGAAGCCGCGACTGCCGCGACCGAAACGGCAACGGCTGAAAATTAAGTTTTGCGTGCCAGCGGCACGATTTTGGAGGTTAAGAAAATGGCAAAGTGTGAAATTTGCGGAAAGGGTGTCACTTTCGGTCAGAGAGTGTCCCACTCCCATCGTCGGACCAACCACGCCTGGAAGCCCAATGTTAAAAAGGTCCGCGCCGTCGTGAACGGGACTCATACCCGCGTTTACGTCTGCGCGCACTGTCTGCGCTCCGGTAAAGTGGAGAGAGTCTGAACAAACAACACGAAAAAAGACGCCGTCCGGCGTCTTTTTTTATGCCGTTTTCCCGTCTGCTTTCTTCCCGCCCCGGGGCGCGCGGCTTCCCGCGCCTGCCCGGCACGCTTCCGTCGCGGGTGGATCCGCCGCCGTTTCCGCCACAAACGCGGAAACGACCGGTACCAGCAGGATCCCCCAGATCCCGAAGAGGGCAAGCCCGCCGATCACCAGGATCAGGGAAACGACGGGGTGCAGGCCCACGGAGCGCCCCACGACGCGCGGCTCCAGGAACTGACGGATCACCCACATCGCGCCGTACAGGACCAGCATCCCTATGCCCTGTACCGTTTGCTTTCTCAGGAGCAGAACGATCCCCCAGGGGATCAGCACCGTGCCGCATCCGAAGACGGGCAGGGCGTCCACCACCGCCGTGACGAGCGCTTTTCCTACGCTTCCCGGAACCCTCAGGATCCAGAAGCCCGCCAACAACTCGCAAAACGTGATGACAAAGAGCAGTCCGTACGCCCGCAGGATCTTTTTCAGGGCTTTCAGAAACGCGCTTTTCCGTTTTATCACACCTGCCCGCTTTTTCTCCGGGCAAAGCCGGAAAAACAGCGCCCGCGCCCGGTCCCATTCGCAGGAGAAGTAGTAGCCGGAAAACAGGAACAGGATCAGGGACGCCACCAGCAGAGGCAGTCCCGCGGCGATGCCCCCCACCCATTCCGGCACGACCCGCGCCACCCGCTTCGCTCCCTCCGTCAGAAGGGCAGG
>JAGDAA010000039.1 GCA_017959745.1 Clostridia bacterium | reverse complement strand
GCTGTCCAGCAGGATCAGGGGCACGCCCGCCTCCAGGGTGCCCGCCGGACAGACGTATTTGCAGAACCAGGGATCCCCCACCCCGAAGGCGTCCGCCACCACCATGGGCAGGAGGATTACCATCACGCCCAGCATCACGAAGCGCAGCCACCGCAGTCCCTTTTCTCCGGGCAGGCGTTTCAGCTTCTTGAAAAAGGGGATCTTATACAGGAGATCCTGTAAAAGCCCGAAGGGACACAGGAATCCGCAGACAAACCTTCCCATAAGGGAGCCGAATACCGTCAGAAGTCCGAATGCGTAGAGGGCGGCGTGATACTGCCTCGCGTTCAGCGTCGCCTGAAGGGCGCCGATGGGGCAGGACAAAAGCGCCCCCGGGCAGGAGTAGCAGTTCAGCCCCGGCGCGCACAGGGCTTTGGCGGGGCCTTGGTAGATCTTCCCGGTAAAGAAACCGGTCAGATACCCGTTGGACAGGGCGGTAAAGCCCAGTTGGATCCAGCGCCGGAGGGTGACGCGTCCTTTTCGTTTCATACCATCACCCCAACCCTATGCATTCCACGCAGATTCGGATGGCTTTTTCCAGGACGGTCTGCGCTTCTCCCCGCAGAACGCCCGCGAGGATCAGGATGCCTCCCGCCAGCAGGAGCGCCAGGGAGAGGGTGATCTGTTTTCCCTTGCTTTTCACGATAGTTTCTCCAGCGCCGCTTCCACCAGATACCGCCATTGGGCAAGATCCCGGGCGCCAACGTACGCCCCGCCGATCTGACACCCGTTCTCATCCACGAAGATGGTGGTGGGAAAGCTTTGCACCCCGCTCAGTGCCGCCAGATCCCGGCAGGGGATCAGAGAAGGGAAGCTCACGCCGGTTTGCGAGACGATCTCTTTCGCCAGCTCCAGAAGCTCCCCCCGGACCTGACCATTCCAATCGGTGACGTCCGCCGCGATGCCGATGATCTGCACGCCCTTGCCTTCCATCTCCCGGGAGAGCTTTTCCAGCTCCGGCAGTTCCCGAAGACAGGGACCGCAGAAGGTCGCCCACACGTTCACCACCGTGAGCTTTTTCCCTTTCAGGATATCCTGATCCAAAATATTCCCCTCCAGGTCCCTGGTGGTGAAGGCGGAGAGGATCCCGCTTTCTACGGGGTTTGTATCCCCCGCGGTTTCGGCGGGTTCAGCCGGCGCGGCGGGCGCGGGCGCCTGACCGCAGGCGGTCAGGAGCAGGGCGATCCCCGCAAGCAGAGCGAAAAAAGCGCGTTTCATACTATTCCTTTCCGTATCAAGCGATACTGCCGTTTTCCTGATAGCGCGCGGAAACGGTGCCGTTGTCGTTTTTGGTGAAGGTGAGGATGCGCCACCCGCCGTTCTGATGCCTCACGCCGATCTTGCCCGTGGCGCCCTTCGCCGCGCTTCGCGCGATGGTGAGACGCTGACCGTCCAGGGTCAGAAAGCCCGGCGTATTGCCGGAATCCGCGGCGGGTGAGCCGCCCAGATCCAGGGAGAAGTCCGTTACGCTTTCGGAGAAGGTAACGCCGCTTCCGTCGGGGGTCGCCCCGCCGCCGGCCTTGCTCTTTTTCAGATTCAGCGCCAGGGTTAATTTAACGCCCGCCAGGTCGTCCGCCGTCAAGCGGGAGGCGTCGGTCACGGGCTTTCTGGAGACGGAGGAGGGACGGAAGATCACCTCCGTCACCCTGCCGCCCGCCACGGTGAAGGAACAGCCGAATCCCAGGCAGGAAAGGAGCTTTTTGAACCTGCCCTGATTATTTAGATCCGGCGTGTACCGTTCTCCCTCCCCGTTTTGCATGGTCAGCTCTCCCTCGGCGGAAACGTGGACCAGAAAAGGATCCGTTACCTGATCGGGGGAGGGCACCAGGCGGTAGGTCCCCGCCGGGATCCCCGCCGTCAGGGTAACCTCGCCGGTGCTCGTCTCCGGTTCCTTTCCGGTTTCTTTTTTCGGGGGTTTCGTCCCTTCCGTCAGAATGAAGTTCTCCAACGGCTCATAGCCCATGGGGGCGATCAATTCATCCCAGTTTTCCGGCAGTTCGATCTTCATCGTGACCGTTTCCCCGCCGGGCAGGACCATAAACTTGTTCCGGTCCCCGTCCCCGGTGACCAGGATGGCGGTATCGCCCTTCAGCATGGTGGCGACGGTCTCGATCTTTTCATCGCTTACAAAGCCGCGCAGCCAGTCGGGGACGTCGGTGAGGGCGGCTTTTTCCTCCGGGTCGGCAAGGAGCTTTTGATAATAGCTTTCAAAGTCGTACCGGGCGGACTGATTGCTCCCGGTGTTCGCCCAGTAGTTGGCGAAGGCGCGCATGAAGAGGGGACGCCGTGCCAGCTCGATCAGCCGGTCCTCCAGGGCGTCCTTGGAAGAAAAGACTTCCGCCAGATCCCGCGCCACCGGCTCCGTGATGAGGATGGTGCGGGGCACCTGGGGATTGGTGTTGCCCAGACCGTTCTGTTCCTTTTCCGTGATGTCCCACGCCAACAGCAGGGCAATGATCTCCCCGTCGTCGGTGGCGGGGGTCACGTTGTTGCCCCAGGCGAGGGCGGAAGCGGCGGTGAGGGTATTGTCATCCCGATCAAAGCCCTTGGTCACGTGATACGGCTCCCAGCCCGCCGCGAGGCAGGCGTCCTCATTTTCGGCGAAGGTGAAGGGAGTGAGGTATCCGTAGGTCCCCATCCGGTTTTCCTTCACGTAATAGCCCCCCAGGTTCAGCATAGCCAGATCCATAAAGCGGCCCAGGGCTTTGTTCATTTCCTCACTGATCATCCCCTGCTCGCAGTCGATCCCCAGCTGCCGCGCCAAAGGTCCGTTGATCCAGGCGTAGGGGGACCAGCCGTGGGTGCTCGCCAGGGGGCGGCGCCAGTTCCCGTCCGCCATACACTTGACAAAGGCGACGCACAGGGGCATACATTCTTTAGGCACCCCCGCCATCACCGCGTTTGCCGCCAGGGTGTAGACGGTACATTCCCGGTAAGCCAGGGGCAGACTGCCCAGCACATCCTCGGCGGCGTCCGGGACAAAGCGCAGGTATTCCCTCACCCGCTCGTCCGTGGGAGGCGTCACCGGCAGTCCGTCGGTCCATTCATTCACTAGGCAGTAGTCCTGAATCTCATCGTAGGAACCGTAATAGACGATCTCGTCATAGGGTCGCTTTCCCGCCCCGGCGTAGAGCTTGATTTCCTTGTCCGTGATGGGCTCCGTCAAACCCTTGACCACCTGGGGGAAAAGGGTCTCCCGGGCGTTCTTTTCCAGTTCCTCCCGGGAATCGGAGGAAAAGGCACCGGGGTATTCCGCCACCCGCAGGACCGGCACACCCCGGTTCACGCCGGTGGAATGGATCTGCGCCGCGAAGGTGGGCGCCCCCACGGTCACCGTGGGGATGCCGATGTATTCCGCTGCGATGGAGGACCCGGTCTCCTTGGTGGTGCATAGCCCGCAGCCGCAGTTGCCGGAGATCACCGCGTCCACCTTCAATTCCTGAAGCTTCTCCTGAAACGCCTTGGTTTTGGCGGTTTGACCGTATACGGAGAAGGGACCGCCTGCTCCCACCTCGTCAAAAGAGTAGATGGTGACGTCCGGATAGTTTTCTTTCAGCTGGCGGATCAATTCCCCGTGGGTCACGGAGGCGTTGAAGCTCCCGCCCACCAGGGCGACGGTCTTCCCGTCCAGACTGTCCAGCCGGGGCGCCTGCTTGATGGATTCCACACTGCAGTATCCCACGGGGGAAACAATGGCGTAGACCTGATTGCCCGCCTCGTCATAGGTGGGCACCTGGCACACCCCGTCCTCACAATCCTCCGCTTCCCCGCTTTGGCAGGCGGCAAGGAACGGCAGGAGCATACACAGGCACAGAAGCATTGCGGTCAAGCGAAGAAAGCGGTGTTTCATAGCGGTTTACTCCTTTTTTTCCACAGTTCAATCAGACAGGAGATCACGTTTTCCAGGCGCTCCTTTTCCCCCTCCGGCGGAAAGAACCCGGCGTTTTCCAGGGAGACGGCGCCGCACAGGGTACAGAGGATCGAATGCCGCAGGGCGTCGTTCCCGTCCGAAAGCGTTGCCGCCGGGAGAAAGAACGCCGGTTCCTCGTCGGCGTTTTCCGCCGTCCGCATGGCGACGGCGTATAAGCCGGGGTGAGACAAGGCAAAGTCCCACCAGGCGCGGGCAAGGGCTTCCAACGCCGCCTGACCCTCTTTTCCCCGGACGGCTTCCTCCAGAGAATGAGAAAAGCGCTCTGTCGCCGTTTGCCCGATGCGCGAAAGCAGGGAGGCTTCATTTTCAATATGATTGTAGAGGGATGCGGGGCGGATATTCAGCCGCCGCGCCAATTCGTGCATGGAAAAGCCCTGGAAACCCTTTTCGTCGATCAGGCGAAAGCACGCCCGCAAAACGTCCTGCCGGGTCAATCCCTGTCGCGGCACAAGTCTCCCTCCTTTCCTGTCAATTAACAATCATTATTATAAACTAACACCGTTAGTTTTGTCAAGGAAAAAACCGTCCCCCTTTTTCGGGAGACGGTTTGAAGTGTTTTGTTATCGCTCTTCTCTGAAGTAGTTGAGCCCTAAGTGAGCGGGGGGCTGATTTTCCTTCTTGTTGCGGATGCTGGTAAAGACCAGGACCAGGACCGTGATGACGTAGGGAAGCAGCTTCAACAGCTCCTTCTGGGATGAGCTTCCCCCCAGAACGAACGCCGCGATCAGAAGGGCGCCGAAGAGGATCGAACCGAAGATACTCAGGTTGGGACGCCAGAGGGTGAAGATGACCAGGGCGATGGCGAGCCAGCCGAAGGCCTCGATGGTGGAGGCGTTTTCCCAGGACCCCTTGAGATAGTCCATAGTGTAAAAGAGCCCGCCGAATCCGGCGACGGCGCTCCCGATGAGGATCGCCCCGTACTTGTACGCGGTGACGTTGATCCCCACGGCGTCCGCCACCGCGGGGCTTTCGCCCACGGCGCTGAGGTGCAGACCCAGGCGGGTGCGCTTCAACACGTAGGCGAAGAGAACGGCGAGGGCAATGGCAAGATAAACGAAAACGCCGTGAGAAAAGAAAATGCGCAAAACGCCGTTGGCGTCGGGATCGTTGACAAAGCCCTTGGCGAAGAGCGCGGACGCCGCGCCGAAGCGGTCTCTGGGCACGTAGACGGGGTCCATGATGAACTGGGAAAGCCCGGTCCCGAAGGTGGTGATGGCAAGCCCCGTGATGTTCTGATTGCAGCGCAGCGTGACCGTCAGAAAGGCGTAGATCAAGCCGGTGAGAACGGAAAAGAGAATGGAGAAGCAGATAGAAATAAGGATCAAGGGCAGCCAGGCGGCATCCTCGGCGGCGGCGAGCCCGTTCATATACTGGGCGGCACCGAAGCAGCCCCCCGCCGTACCCATGCACATGATCCCCGGGATGCCCAAATTGAGCTGCCCGGCTTTTTCCATCAGGGTTTCTCCCAGGCAGCCGTAAAGCAGGACGACGCCCAGGGCGATGGCTCCGATCAAAAAGTTGGTAAGCATTTATTTTCCCTCCTTTTTGCGGAATACGATCTTATAGTTGATAAAGAAGGAACAGGCGATCACGCAGAAATAGATCAGTCCCGTTACGATGCTGATGATGGAGTTGTTGGTCAGACCGAAGCCCTGCTGGACTTGGCTCATTCCCCGTGTGATGAAGGAAATAAAGAAGCAGGACAGGAACAGCAAAAGCGGGCTGAAATTGGCGAGCCAGGAGGTCATGATGGCGGTGAAGCCCATATTGTTCGGCGTATCGCTGGAAAGCCCGGGGCCGGTCCTGGCGATGAGGATGAAGCCCACCAGTCCGGCGATGGCGCCGGAAAGGATCATGGTGCGGATGATGACCTTCTTGACGTTGATGCCGATATATTTGGCGGTATTGACGCTCTCGCCCACCACGGAGATCTCATAGCCGTGCTTGCTGTATTTGAGATAGACGAACATAAACAGGGTCAACAGGACGAAGATGGCGACGGTGGGGAGCATATTGTTGTAGATCTCGGGGAGTGTGCCCTTCGTCAGGGTGGGGAACTGCGCCGAACCGCTGGTGATCCAGGAGGCGCGGCAGTACAGCACGATCCCCGTGGCGATGTAGTTCATCATCAGGGTGAAAAGCGTTTCGTTGGTGTTGAAGAACGCCTTGAACAGGGCGGGGATCAGCGACCAGACGATGCCTGATAGAATGGAACAGGCGAACATCAGAAGGATGAGGAGCCACTCCGGGACCTTGTCGCCGAGAAAATAGGAGAGGGAATAGGCGCTCAGGCACGCCACCAGCATCTGACCGTTGCCGCCCAGGTTCCAGAACCGCATTTTGAACGCCGGGATCAGCGCCATGGAAGCGCCCAGCAACAGGGCGGCGTCCAGCAGCATCAGCCAGATCTTGCGCTCCGTGCCGAAGGCGCCCTTGAACAGGTATGTAAAGTAGTCAAGGGGGTTCTTGCCGGCAAGTCCGGCGCAGATCAGACTGGAAAGGAGAAGCCCTCCCACGATGGCGACGGCGTAAATGGTGATCTTTTTCCAAATGGGGATATTGACCCTTTTTATGATGTGAAAGGGAAGGCCCCGATGCTGTTTCGGCGCGGATACGGGTTCTTTGTTCTGTTCCATGTTCCTCACGCTCCTTTCACGCACCGGTCTTGGTCATCATAAAACCGATTTCCTCTTTTGTTACGCTTCTCGCGTCCACGATCCCGGTGACGCGGCCCGCGTTCAATACGAGGATCCTGTCACAAAGCCCCAACAGAACGTCCAGATCCTCTCCCACGAAGATCACGGCGGCGCCGTCCTCCTTCTGCTTGCTGAGCAGGTTGTAAATGAGATAAGAGGAGTTGATATCCAGCCCTCTCACCGGGTATGCCGCCATCAGCACCTTGGGCGCCGAGGAGATCTCCCGGCCCACGAGCACCTTCTGTACGTTGCCGCCGGAGAGCTTGCGCACCGGCGTGTGCAGGTCGGGGGTTACGACCTCAAGCCCCTTGACCACCTGATCGGCAAGGCTTTCCGGCCGTTTGCGGTTTACCAGGATCGATTTTCCCTTGCGGTAACTGCGGAGCATCATGTTGTCGATGATGTCCATATTGCCCACGAGCCCCATGCCGAGGCGGTCCTCCGGCACGAAGGAGAGCCGGACGCCCAGCTCCCGGATCTGCAGGGGCGTCTTGTCCCGCAGGTTCATTATTTCGTCTTCGTTAAAGAGGATCTTGCCGTCGTTCACCAGGCTGCGGATCTCTTTCTTGCTCTTGCCGGTGAGATCGACGGGCGTTCCGTCCTCGTAATGGAATTTTCCTTCCGCGGCAAGATCTGTCACCTGCTTGAAGGTCTTGTGGAAAAAGGAGACCGGCAGGTCCTTTTTCGGGCGATGGAAGATGATCTCCCCCGAATCCAGCTTCTGCAGACCCGCGATGGCTTCCAGAAGCTCCTTCTGCCCGCTCCCGGCGATGCCGGCGATGCCGAGGATCTCCCCGCTGCGCGCGACGAAGGACACGTGATCCAGCGTCTTGACGCCGTCGGCGTTGGTGCAGTTGAGGTCGTTTATCACCAGACGGTCGGCGGGGTCCTTGACCTGCTCCCGATCGATGTTGAGGGTGATCTTTTTGCCCACCATCATTTCCGTCAGTTCCTGTACGTTGGTGTCCTTCGTTTCGATGGTGGCGATGTGGTGGCCCTTGCGGAGTACCGAGACCCGGTCCGAGATCTCCATGACCTCGTTCAGCTTGTGGGTAATGATGATGATGGATTTGCCGTCGTCCCGCATAGCGCGCAGGACGGCAAACAGTTTTTCGATCTCCTGGGGCGTGAGCACCGCGGTGGGCTCGTCCAGAATGAGGATGTCGGCGCCGCGGTAGAGGACCTTGATGATCTCCACCGTTTGCTTTTCCGAGACCGACATCTCGTATATCTTCTTGTCGGGATCGATGTGGAAGCCGTAACGCTCGCACATCTCACCGATCGTCTTTTTCGCGTTTTTAAGATTGTAGCGGGATCCGTTTTTGACGCCCAGCACCACGTTTTCGGTGGCGGTGAAAACGGGGATGAGCTTGAAGTGCTGGTGGATCATCCCGATCTTTTGATCAAAGGCGTCCTTCGGAGAATGGATCGTCACTTCTTTTCCGTGGATGAGGATCCTGCCGCCGTCCGGGTAGTAGATCCCGGCGAGCATATTCATCAGCGTGGTCTTTCCGCAGCCGTTTTCTCCCAGCACGGAAAGGATCTCGCCGCGCATCACGTCCATACAGACCTTGTCGTTGGCAACGATGGAGCCGAAGGTTTTGGAAATGTTCTGAAATTCGATCAATACTTCTTTTGCCACGGGTATTCTCCCTTATGATAGAAGTGGTAAAAATGACAGGTAGGGTTGCCGCGTAAAGCGGCAGCCCTATATGTCATCGGTTTATTCTGTTTCGCGCTTATTTGATGGTGATACCGTCGATGATGATATCGAAGTAGGGAGCGGAGCGGAATTCGCTTTCGGCGAAGTAGGTGATGTCGCCTTCGGTCTTGATGACGTTGGTCTCACCCACGAAGGTGCCGTCGTCGTCCACGTCCGCCTTGTAAGCGGTCAGATGACCTTCGTCGTCAGCGGTGATAAAGGCGGCCTTGCTGAAATCGGAGGTGTCAGCCAGCGCTTCCTTCACAGTGAAGGTCGCGCAGTCAAAGACCTTGACCGTGCCGGCTTCCAGTTCCGCTTTCACGCTTTCCAGCTTCTCAGCGGTGCCTTCCGCGGCGCAATCGCCCAGCTCGGTGAGAAGGACGGATTCGGTAACCATCGTGCCGGTCCAGTCGTCGGGGATGTTCTCGCCCTTCATGGCGCACTCGATGGCGTATTCAAAGTAGGGCGCCCAGTTGATCCGGGAGGCCACCACAAAGGTGTCCTTGCTGGTAACGCCGTTGTAGGAAACGTTGGGGATGTTCGCCTCGTCGCAGGCGGTGGGGGAACCCATGGAGTCGGCGTGCTGGGAAATGAGCTTGCAGCCGTCGGCGATCAGCGCCTGAGCGGTGGTCTTTTCGGCGGTTTCGTCATACCAGGAGTTGGTGTACTGAACTTCCATGGTGGCGTTGGGAACGATGGACTTGACGCCCAGGTAGAAGGAGGTGTAGCCGGAGATCACTTCCGCGTAGGGGAACGCGCCCACGTAGCCGATCTTGGCGTTTTCATCGGAAACGGCTTTGCTTTCGTCCCCGTAGAGCTCCACGAGCTTCAGACCGGCGGCGACGCCGGCGAGGAATCTGCCTTCATAGATGGAAGCAAAAGCGTCCTGGAAGTTGGCGACCTTCGCGGTGTGAGCCTGGGTACCGGTGGAATGGCAGAACTGAACGTCCGGGAATTCCTTCGCGGCTTTCATCATGTACTCTTCGTGACCGAAGGAATCGGCGAAGATGATGTTGTAACCGTCATCGGCGAATTCAGCGGCCTTGTTGTAGCACTCCTCGCCTTCGGGAATATCGGTGACGATGGTGTACTCCACACCCTTGTTGTCACAGGCGACCTTGAAGGCGTCGATGAAGTTCTTGTCATAGGTGGAGTTTTCACCGTGCAGGCAGATCAGAGCGGCTTTGAAGCCTTCCGAATCCGCGTTACCGGCGGGCTTGGGGGCGCCGGTCTCGTTGGTCGCCGTCTGACCGCAGGCGACCAGGGCAAAGATCATGACCAGCGTGAGGAAAAGAGAGAGGATTTTTTTCATAAGACTTGCTTCCTTTCAGTAGATTGATTTATGTAAAAAAATTACATACGTTGGGAAAAAGAAAGCGCCATAGGACGGACCTATGGGCGAAAACGGATGCCCCTCTCCGGGGACATTTCCTCAATGATGGCAAGGGACTCCACCTGCATACCGGCCTGGCGCAGGGCGTCGCCGCCCTTCTGAAAGCCTTTTTCAATGGCGATGAGCGCCCCGGCGACCTGCGCGCCGCCCTGCTCCGCCAGCGCGGCGAGGCCCTTCAGCGCCTCTCCGTTGGCGAGAAAATCATCCACCAGAAGGACCGTGTCCTTTTCGGTGAGAAAGTCCGCGGAAACGGTAGCGGTGTAGTTGGTATTGTGGGTGTAGGAATAGACCTGCGCCTGCAGAACGCTGCCGGAGACGTTGGAGGTCCGGCTCTTTTTGGCGAAGACCAGAGGCACGTTGAGCTTGGCGGCCACGGCGTAGCCGAAGGCGATCCCGCTGGCCTCCACGGTGAGGACCTTGGTGATCGCTTTATCCGAGAAGAAACGCACGCCCTCGGAAGCCATCTCATTCATAAAGGGCACGTCGATCTGCTGATTCAAAAAGGAGCCGACCTTGAGCACGTTGCCGGGGAGGATCTGACCTTCCCGCAGGATCTTTTCTTCCAGTGCTTTCACGAGGCCCCCTCCTTTCCGGCTATACGATGAAAAAACAGGATCCTTAGATCCTGTCTGCCAATACCTCTCCCGTGAAAAGGAGAGACCGTACCAATAGTCGCATCCTGGCGTGCGGTAGAAACTTTCGGGCCGTATTTCCGAAATTATATTGGCAGATCCATTTATTACATTTTCTGACTTTATTATACAAAGTCGAATGAAAAAAATCAAGTTGGAAAAATGTCGAAAATGAGGACTCTTTTCTGTTCCTTCTGTACAATTTGACGAAAGAGAAGAACGGCACAATTTGTGTTTTGTGCCGCTCTTTTCTCGTTTGATATACAATATGTAGTGTCGCGCTTACAGAATGCCGCTCCGGTCCACCGGGTAGAG
>JAGDAA010000038.1 GCA_017959745.1 Clostridia bacterium | reverse complement strand
TCACCGATACGGATAAGATGGAAGCCGTGTTCGACGACGCGGTCCTTCTCATCACCGATAAGAAGATCTCCAACATCCAGGAGATTCTGCCCCTGCTGGAGCAGGTGATGCAGTCCGGCAAAAAGCTGGTCATCATCGCCGAGGATCTGGAGGGCGAAGCCCTGTCCACCATCCTGGTGAACAAGCTCCGGGGCACCTTCACCTGCGCCGCCGTCAAGGCGCCGGGATTCGGCGACCGCCGCAAGGAAATGCTCCAGGATATCGCCATTCTCACCGGCGGCACCGTCATTTCCTCCGATCTGGGTCTGGAACTGAAGGAGACCACCCTCGCTATGCTGGGCAAAGCCAAGCAGGTGAAGATCACCAAGGAAAACACCATCATCGTGGGCGGCCAGGGCGATTCCAAGGCGATCAAGGATCGCATCGCCTCCATCCGCACCGCCATTGAGCAGTCCACCTCCGATTTTGATAAGGAGAAGCTCCAGGAGCGGCTCGCCAAGCTGGCGGGCGGCGTTGCCGTCATCAAAGTGGGCGCCGCTACCGAGATCGAAATGAAGGAAAAGAAGCTCCGCATCGAGGACGCTTTGAACGCCACCCGCGCCGCGGTGGAAGAGGGCATCGTCCCCGGCGGCGGCGTAGCGTTGCTGAACACCATCCCCGCCGTCAAGAAGCTCCTTGACCAGACCGAGGGCGAAGAGAAGATCGGCGTGCAGATCGTCCTGCGTGCCCTGGAAGATCCCGCCCGTCAAATCGCCGCCAACGCGGGCTTTGAGGCCAGCGTCATCGTGGAGAAGATCCTGTCCTCCGGCAAGACCGCGTACGGCTTCGACGCCTACAAGGAAGACTACGTGGATATGTTCAAGGCGGGCATCATCGATCCGACCAAGGTCACCCGCTCCGCCCTTGCCAACGCTTCCAGCGTGGCTTCCATGGTCCTCACCACTGAGGTCCTGGTGGCGGAGAAGAAGGAAGACGCCCAGGCGGCTGCCGCGGCGGCTGCCATGGCTGCCAACGCCGGCGGCGGAATGTATTAAGAAAAAAGGGGAACGGCTTTGCCGTTCCCTTTTTTAGCCGACAGCGAACAGCCGTCAGCCCATGAACCTGTCATCCTGAGTGAAGCGAAGGATCCCATTCGGCGCCACTCCAAAATGACAGGGTTTTACGGTCACAAAGGAGCAAGTATGGAAGAAATCAAACGCCTGTCTATCGATACCGTCTGCGCCGCCCTGTGCAAGGGGATGGGCATCGAGCCGCCCCGGGAAGCGGCGGATGCCAACCCCTATCTTTCGGCGTATCTTCGGGAAAAACTGGGCGGAAATAAGCTGGACCGGGTCGTGCTGTATAACCCCGACGCCGTCGCCCAGTGGATCATGGAAAAATACCCCTTCCACTTCCGCCACGTGACGGACCGGGCGGAATTCGCTTTGCCCCTGGAGACGGTTATGCCCTCCGTGACCCCCGTCTGCTTCGGCTCCCTCTATACCGGCGCCCAACCGGCGGTCCACGGCATCCAAAAGTATGAAAAGCCCGTCATCCGCATCGACACCCTCTTTGACGCCCTGCTCCGCGCCGGGAAAAAGCCCTGCATCATCTCCCACGGCAAGGCGAGTATGAACGAGATCTTCCGAGAACGGGATATGGATTATTTCTGGTACGAGGATCCCTGCGGCGCCAACGCCAAAGCGGCGGAAGTGATCCTGGCGGACGCGTACGATTTCATCGCCGTCTACAACGGCAATTATGATTTCAGTATGCACCGCTACGGACCGGAGAGCCATCAGGCGCTGGGAGAGGGGACCGCCAACGCCTTTACGTTTGCCGCCCTCCACGATCTCATCCAAACCCACTGGCAGGGTCACCGCACCCTCTTGGGCTTCGCCATGGACCACGGCTGTCACGAGATCGACGGGAATCTCGGCTCCCACGGACTGGATATGGAGGAAGACCTTTTCATCAAGCATTATTACCAGGTCCTGTAAGCGGCGCCGCCGAAGAGACAAGGACTGCTGATACGTCGGTATCAGCAGTCCTTGTTTTTATATTTGTTATTTCTTTCCGCTATCCAGGATGGCGCCGGAGGCGCTTGTCAGAGCGAAGCCGATCAAAAAGTTCACCCCCGCCGCCAGCAGGAGGAACAGGGGATTCCCGGAGAGGGCGGCGGTAAGGACGCAGGCGCCCCCGGGCAGTACGGAGAAGTAGATCATCATCACCTGAATGCCCGTCTTCACCTGTTTGGGGATAGCGTCCGGCAGGATGAAGTCCGTGAACACCCCGAAGGATGCGGCGTAGAAGTCCACCGTCACCAGCAAAACGAACCACAAAAGGGCGTGGAGGATATCGCACCGGAGCAGAACGACCCCCAGGATCATAGCGGGGATCAGGTCCAGCAGGGTGTTCACCGTGCCGCCCAGGTGGGACCAGAAGACCTTTTTCGCCGTTTTTTCCGGGATCAGCAGGAAGAAGGGCTTGCTGCTGTCCGCCAGGATGGGATTGCCGAAGGAGCGGATGAAAACCGCCAGCAACAACGGGACGGCGAGAAAAAACACGGAGTCGGATTTCACCAGGAAGCGGCCGAAGGCGCCCGCGGCGCCGGCGATCAGCAAATAGGTGAGATCCGTTTTGGAAAAGACGTAAAGAACGGAGAAGCGGAAGCGGTTGAACAGCGCCTTGCGAAAGTAGACCACCGCGCCTTCGCCGCCGATGGAAAGCTCTCGCTCCTTCGTTTTCCGCTCCTTCTTCCGGAGCCGGGCAAAGCCCTTGCCGTTTTCCTGCGCCTCCCGGGTGGCGCGGTCCAACTGTTCCGCGTAGCCCAGGGCGTCCTCATAGAAGTCCGCGTCCATGCTCCAGATGAACCGGATCAGAAGGGCGGTGGTCAGGACCAGGGCGGCGACGTCCAACCCCAGCCAGAGCCAGCTTTCCTCCGCCGCCAGGAAGGGGATCGCCTTGATCCACCCCCAGACAGGGACAAAGCGGGAAGCCGGCGCGTTGAAAAAGCGCCGCGCGCCGTTCCAGAGATCCAGCCCGTTGGCGCGGGTGTAAAGAATGAACGCCCCGGCGACGGCGCCGATGATGACGTAGAAGACCGGACGGATCCACTTCCGCGCCCCCTCCCGGGCGGCGGTGAGGGTGTAGATCAAAACCGAGAGCAGCTGACCGAACACCAACAGGAGAAACCAGGCGGGCAGCAGGGCGATGATCATAGACGGAGGAAAGCCCGCGTTCAGCAGATTGGTCATCTGCAGACCGATATACAGGGTGACAAAGAGATAGGTGAAGAGCCGTGTCCCCAGCTTGAACATCAAAACCGACTGGGGCTTTTTGGGGGCGGGGAAGAGCAAATTCACGTCCGCCATGGTGACAATGTGACTGCCGCTCTTTTCCCCGGTAAAGACGCAGATCCCCAGCACCACCAGGACCACCGCCCCGGCGGCAAGCTCGCCGATCTCCAGGAGCATCAGTTCCGAAGGCTCATCCGGGGGCAGGTCGATCTCGGGATCCGGGATATCCCCGGCTTCCTCCGCGGTCAGAGTCTCCTCCTCCGCGGGAAACGCCTCATCCAGAGAGGCGGTGATCAGTCCCACCACCACGCCGAACAGGAGGCACACCACGATCAGGATGGCGACCCAGGTGCGGAGCAGTTTTCGGAGTACGCCCACAAAGGAGTGCCAGGCGTAATACAGATACATCCGCATATTTTACGCCTCCCCGGTCCCTTCCGTGATCTCGAAGAAGAGGTCCTCCAGGCTCCTGCCGCTCTCCTCCACCTGGGATTTTGTCACGTCGGCGCGGATCACGCCCTTCTGCATGATGAGGGTCCTGTCCCACAAAAGTTCCACGGAGTCGATCATATGGGTGGAGACCAGGATGATGCACCCCTGATCCCGCAGGTATTCAATGAGCTTTTTCAATTCCTTGATGGCGTGGGGGTCCAGCCCGATCATAGGCTCGTCGAACAAAATGACCTTGGGCATGGGCAAAAGCCCCAGACAGAGGTTGAGCTTCTGCTGCATGCCTTTGGAAAGCTCGTCCCCGAATTTCTTCTTTTTATCCGTCAGTTCAAAGCGGTCGAACAGTTCATTTCCCCAGGCCTTGTAGTCCTTCATCCGGTAAGCGCGGGCGAGGAACTCCATATGCTCCCAGGCAGTGAGATTGGGATAGAGAGCGGGCAGCTCCGGCACATAGCCCAGAAGTCTTTTTGCCTCCACGGTTTTGGAGGGATGTCCATCCACCAGACAGACGCCCTGGTTTTTCAGGAAACCGATCATACATTTCATCAGGGTGCTTTTGCCCGCCCCGTTGGGACCGAGCAAAACGGTGATGGAGCCGTCATTCAAGGTAAAATTCGCGTTGTCCACGGCGAGCACTTTGCCGTACCGTTTGGTGATTCCTTTGACTTCCAGCATAGATCTTCTCCTTCGTATCTTTCTTCCCGCCGGAACGGGTCAGTTTTGTGAAAACAGGGTGGAAAGCTCGTCCCAGGGCAGCTCCTCCGCCCCGCCGGACCGGGCGGATCCCCCGGGGGCGTTCCGCCTCGGCGGGAAATCAAAGACCGCCTTGCCGTCCACCAGTTTCAGGGCGGCGTCGAAGGGCTTTCCCGTCCGCCGGGAAACAAAGCCTTTCAGCACCCCCGTCTTTCCGGTTTTGAGCAGCTCCCGCGCGGCGCGGATGGGAATGGGTCTGCCCGCCTGGGTGATCCAGATCCGGAAGGGACATCCCGCCCCCTCTTCCTTGGGCTTGTAGCCGGAACAGCCGTAGGCGAAGCGCCCCCGGATCACGCTCTTTCCGCACAGGGGGCAAGTTCCCGCCTCGTCTCCGTAGAAGCCGGTGTCCCGATCCTCCTCCGGGGCTTTTTCCCCGGGGAAGAAGACCGCGCGCACCTCTTGTTTCGCCAGTTCCACGCTCTCTTCGGTGGTGATCTCCCCGTGAAAGACCCGCTTTAAGGCGCGGCCCACCACGCTGGTTTTGTATTTGTCCATAGAGATCTCCATCTGCGCCAGGGATTCGATGAGGAACCTGCCCCCCGGCAATATGGTATATACGTCCTTTTTCAGCTGGATATACCGGCTTTTGATGGCGTTGTCGATGATCCCGGTGCGGGTGGCTTCCGTTCCCAGCTCCAGTCCCTCGAACATAGCTTTGTAATCCGCCGAATCGTCCCCTTCCTCCTCCGCCTTCGCCTTGTCCTCCCGGAAGGGATTTTTCAGGTAGTTGTTCAGGGTCTCGATGGTGTAGTGCTTGGGGGGCGAGGTCTTCTTCTCCTGGGGGATAAAACGGGTGTTGACCACGTCGCCCTTTTTCAGCTCCGGCAGGATCTTGTCCTTCTTCTCCGCTTCGTCGAAGCGGGTCCAGCCCTTCTCCAGGATCACCGTCCCCTTCAGGACGAATTCCTCCAGATCCCCCGCCGCCACCACGATCTCGCTTTTGGTGCAGACGCAATCCTCGGCGCAGAATACCGCGACGAAGCGCCGCAGGATGGTTTGATATACCTTCTTTTCCTCCTCCGAGAGGGCGGCTTTGTCCGGGATCTTGGTGGTGGGGGTGAGGGCGGAATGGCTCTCGATCTTCTTATCGTCGAAAATACTCTTGTTGTCCTTGAATGTAACAGGGTACCCCACGCGGGTCAATTCTCCCAAGATCTTTTTGATCTTGTCCTTCTCCGCCGTGGCGAGGTATTCGGAGTTGGTGCGGGGATAGGTGACAAAGCCCCGTTCGTACAGGCTCTGTACGATCTTCAGGGAGGTTTCCATACTCATCTTGTACTTCTTCCCCAGGGCGTTCTGCAGTTTGGAGAGGGAGTAGAGCTTCCCCGGGGACAGGGTGGTCTTCGTGGATTTTGCGCTTTTCACCACCGCGGGCAGGGCGTTGAGCTGCCCGGCGTAGGCGTCGGCTTTCGCCTGTTCCCCGGCGGCGAATTTCTTTTTGCTGACAAGCTCCACCTCCGCGTCCCCCGTCTTTTCGCAGGAGCGGGCGACGTAATAGCTTTCCGGGGTGAAGCCCTCAATGGAGAGATCCCGGTCGTAAATGGCTTTGACAATGGGGACGATCACCCGACCCACCCGCAGGAGGGTCCCGGTTTTC
>JAGDAA010000037.1 GCA_017959745.1 Clostridia bacterium | reverse complement strand
GGCGCGGGAATGCCCACACGCGCCCCTCCCGCCGGATCGTTGGCTGACGCGGGACCGGGATAAGGTGGAACGCGAACCGGCTGCCCCTGTTCAACGGCAGCCCCGCAGGACTCACAAAAGGAAGCGCCGGGGCGCAAGGACGCGCCGCAATTTCTGCAGAAATGAGCCATCTTGTTTCTCCTTTTCTCCCCGTGAATTTTTCTTTCCTAACACATTATACCAAAAAACGCGGATCCGCACAAGCCCTTTAACAAGAAATAAACCCCACAAACTGACAAAAGATCGCCGCTGCGAAACCGACCCCTTTGCCCAGCCTGCCGTTACCCGGAAGCATTTTCACAAAAAGAAGAAGCCCGCTATTTGGAACTGGCGAGGGACCCGGTGAAGGATGGGGCGGAGCTTTCCCGGATGGCGGCGGCGGCAAAAAGCGCCTTTCATAAAAATTTGAAAAAAAAGAATACTTTACAGTTAAAATCGCTCTGGAGGGGTATAGATATGCACCCCTCCCTTTGTTATAATGAAGACAGGGACAAGGCCGCGCGCCTGTCCTTACAGTTTAAGGAGGTCAAAGAATGGATCTATTCAGAAAGCCGAAGATCGGATTGCTTCTGATCGGCGCCGAGCGCTTCCAGGAGCTGGGCGAGGGTACGGCGGAAGGCACCTACAAAGAGCGCAAGGCCCGTGAAACCCGCCGGTATCTGGATCGCATCGGCGAAGTAGCGGATGTCGTGTTCGACGAGCCGGTATATACCCGGGAAGCCGCTCAAAAGGCGGTGGACCGGTTTTACAATGAAAAAGTGGACGGCGTCATCGCCTCCTTTATGTCCTGGGCGGAGGATTTTGCCTGGATCCGGTTTTTGCGGGAACTGCCCCCCATGCCGCTCCTTTTGGTTTCCTTCGTGCGGGATTCCCTCTCCATCACCGATACCAATGACGAAAACCAGTTTATTGATTTTCTCTCCGCCGGCGCGCTGGTGGGATTTCAGGAAGCCAGCGGCTCTTTCCGCCGGTTCAACCGTCCTATGAGCGATATGACCATCGGCACCCTGGATCAGGTGATGCCGAAGATCACCGCCTTCTGCAACGCGTCGAAAGCCCGCGCCGTCCTGCGGGCAAGCAAGATCGGGCTCCTGTCCTGCTACAACGAGGCGATGTGGGCGACCTACGTGGATCCCTACAACATCTTTATGAAGATCGGTCCCGAGATCCACTTTCTTTCCGTGATGGAAATGGTGGATGAGATCGAGCATACCGACGACAAGGAGATCCAGAAGATCGTGGACGACCTGTGCCGCCGGTATGAAGTCTATCCCAACGTGGATTTTGAGAAGTTCCACGCCTCCGTGAAAGCAACCTACGCTATGGAGCAGGTGGCGAAAAAAGCCGGGATCGACCTTTTGGTTTTGAATGACATCGACACGGTCCTGTTCAAATTCGTCGGGCTCCGCCCGGGCTTTACGCCCCTTTTCCCGGATGAAAAGATGGTCACCGTTCCCGAAGGAGACATCGGCGGAGGCCTCTCTACCTACATCCTGCAGATGCTGGGAGGCCGGCCCGCCAACTTCATCGAGCCCTTTTATCTGGATCACCAGAAAGGGCTGATCGTCGCGGGACACGCCGGGCCCAATCACTATCACACAGGCGAAAAAAACACCATCATCGCCCGGGACGAGCGCTTTGCGAAATCCCAGTGGAAGCACGCGGGCGCCCCCTTCGCGTGGCATGTCTTCCCTGCCGGGATCAAGACCATGCTCCATATGTCGGAAAAGGACGGCAAAATGAAAATGGTCTGCACCCTGGTGGAATGCCTGCCCACCAAGCATTACCTGGCAAGCTATTCCCACGCCGATTTCAAGCCGGTCCGCGGGACGCCGGAGGAACTGTTTGACAAAATCTGCAAGAACGGCGTCACTCAGCATTACGGCATCGTGGACGGAGACCACCTGGACGAACTGGAAATGCTCGCAAAGCTTTGCGATTTCGATTTCTGCAGAATTGATTAAGGAGGTAAACCGATGAAAATTCTTTTGATCACGGAAGACCGCAGCGACGACAGCGAGGTCCTCTATCCCCTCTACCGTATGATCGAGGAGGGCTTTGAGGTGGAAGTCGCCGCCCTGTCGAAAAAGGTCATTTCATCCAAGTATCACTTTACGGTGGAAGCGGATAAAACGGTGGACGAGTGCCGCGCGGAAGACTACGACGGGCTGATCCTGCCCGGCGGCTCCGCCCCGGAGAAGCTCCGCCTGTCCAAAGCCGCCCTGCGCCTGACCAAAGAGATCTTTGACGCCGGCAAGCCCGTCTGCGCCATTTGCCACGGTCCCCAGCTTCTCATCTCCGCGGGTGTGGTGAAGGGCAAAAAAGCCACTTGCTACCCCGGCATCGCGGACGATCTGAAAAACGCCGGCGCCCTGTATGAGGACGCCCCCGTGGTGGTGGATGGCAATCTGGTCACCTCCCGCCGCCCTCAGGACCTTCCCTTCTGGATGCGGGAATACGTCAAGCTATTCGAATAATCAGAGAATCACGAAGACAGAAAAGGAGAAACAGTCATGAGTTTTATGTTCAATCCCTACCCCTACAATGACCCTGCCGCCGTCAACCACATCGCCAACGACGGGTCTGTGGATCTGGGCCGTACCGGAACCGGCAACGCCCAGGTCGCCGCGATCCTGGCGAAGGAGATCAATCCCGGCGTGGTGATCGGTATCGACGGTTACGCCACCTCCCCCATCGACCGCGTGGTCGGGCTTCTGGGTAAAGACGCGGAATTCATTTCCGTCACCTCCATTTACAAAACCGCCGACGAACTGCGGGAGATCTTCGCGGAGTACCTGCCCGAGGATCGGGAGAAGGACCCCGTCCTCCTGTACGGCAAGCTCTTCAAAACGGGCTACGCCGGCATCTTTGACGAAAAGAAGCTCGCCGCTCTGCGGGAGACCCTGAAAAACAAAGCGGGCAAGTGCATCGTTCTCTACGGCAACGGCGCCATTTCCGACCCGCTCTTCGATCTCATCGACGTAAAGATCTACACCGACGTCACCCCCAAGAAGGCGGTCCTCAACATCAAGGCGGGCGCCTACCGCAACTTCGGCAACGACTGCGATCTGCCCTTCAAGGTCACCATGCGCCGCTGCTACTACGTGGACTTTGAGATCGGCTTCTCCCTGCGGAACAAACTGATGGCAAATGGCGGCATCGACTACTATATCTGCGGCGACGATCCCAGCTGCCTCAAGATCCTCCCCGGCGACGTGCTTCACGCCCTGGTGTCCCGCGCCCTGGATTATCCCCTCCGTCAGCGTCCCGTGTACCTGGAAGGCGTTTGGGGCGGCTACTACACCATGAAGGAGCGCCATCTGCCCAAGGAAATGAAGAACTGCGCCTGGGTCTTTGATTTGATCCCCATGGAAGTCTCTACCGTCATCATAATGGACGGATTGGAATTTGAGTTTCCCTACTACGTCATCGTGGCGGCGGAAGGCAAAAAGCTCATGGGCGAACAGTGCCTGAAAGATTTCCACGGATTCTTCCCCATCCGCTTCAACTACGACGATACCTTCCATTCCTCCGGCAATATGTCCATCCAGCTCCATCCCGGTGAGGAATTCGTCACCAAGAATCACAACGAGCCCGGCAGACAGGACGAGAGCTACTACATCGTGGCGACCGCCCAGCGCGCCCGCACCTACCTTGGCTTCAACCGGGGCGCCGATCCCGAGGAATTCATCGCGGAAGTGAAGCGCTCCGAAAAGGATTACCAGCCCGTGGATTATCAGAAGTATATCTACAGCGTGGAATCCAAGCCCGGCATCCAGGTGATGATCCCCGCCGGCACCATCCACGGCTCCGGTAAGAACCAGCTGATCCTGGAGATCGGCTCCCTCACCGTGGGTTCCTACACCTACAAGATGTATGACTATCTCCGTAAAGACCTGGACGGCAAGCCCCGCCCCATCCACACCTATTTCGGCAACATCAACCTGAACCGGGGCATGACCCAGGACTACGTGGAGCAGAACCTGGTCCAGGGCGGCTACCGGGTCGTCCGGGAAGAGGGCGACGCCAAGGAAGTGGTGGTGGGCGAATGCGACAAGCTCTACTTCTCCCTGCGCAACCTGATCTTCGGCAATTATATGACCGATAATACCAACGGCGACTTCCACGTCCTTTCCCTGGTGGACGGCGAAGACGTGACGGTCCGTTCCAAGAAGGATCCGTCCCTGAAGTTCGATATGAAGTTTATGGATATCATCGTGGTCCCCGCTTCTTTCGGCGAGTACGAGATCATCAACAACCGCCCCGAAACCTGGACCACCATCCATAAGACGCTTCTAAAGAGATGAATCAGTGCCTGTTAGCGCTTGACATCGGCGGCACCTTTCTGAAAAGCTGTCTCTGTGACCGGGAGGGGAACCCCCTTCCCGGGTCCTTTGACCGGGAAGCGGTGGATTCCAACGGGGAGCTCTCCGTTATCAAGAACGCGTATCAATCGCTCCTTGCGCGCATGAAGATCGCCGCTGCCTCCCGTGGTCTTTCCATCGTTGCCGTCGCCGCCGATATCCCGGGACCCTTTGATTTCAAGACGGGGGTGAGCCGTATGGCGCACAAGTATACCTCCCTCTTCGGCGTCCCCCTCTTTCCCTGGTTCAACGAGGTACTGGGCTATATCCCCGTCCGCTTTCTCCACGACAGCTCCGCGTTCCTGAGCGGCGCATCCCTGGCTCATCCCGAGATCACCGACTGCGCCGGCGTGATGATCGGCACGGGACTGGGCTTTGCCGTAATGAAGGAGGGCGTGATCCTGGAAAATGAAGCCGGCGGTCCCGCCTATTCCATCTTCCGCCGTCCCTTCAAGGACAAAACGGCGGAGGAGTATATCTCCGGACGCGCCGTGTTGCGCCGCTACAACGAGCTTTCCCCCGTTCCCTCCGACAGCGCCAAAAAGATCGGCGACGCCGCGGAAGCCGGGGTCGATCCCGTCGCCCTCCGGGTCTATGAGGAGATCGGTACAAATCTCGCCGAGGTCATTTCCCCCATTCTATCGGAGCTGAATACCCGGGCGCTGTATCTGGGCGGACAGATCTCCAAATCCTTCTGCTTGTTTGAAAAGACCCTGCGGGAGGGATTGAAGGGCGTTTCGACGCTCACCGTCGTCGAAGCGGCACAGGATCTGGATCTTGCGCATCTGCACGGCGCCGTCCGCTGGCTTCTGCAAAACGACCCCGACTTACTATCCCGGGAGGCGCGCGTATGAAAGCATATCCCTTAAAGCTTGCCGCCGTGTGCAAGAACATCATCTGGGGTGGCGAAAAGCTCGGCAAAGAGTTCCACAAGCCCCGGGGAAAGATCGCGGAGGCGTGGGAGCTGACCGTCCATCCCGAGGGGATCAACGTCATTGAAAACGGAGATCTCGCCGGAAAAAAGCTCTCGGACTATCTCGGCTCCGAAGAAAACTTTCCGGTGATGATCAAGCTCATCGACGCCTGCGACAGACTTTCCATCCAGGTCCATCCCGTGAAAACGGAAATGTGGGTCATCCTGGACTGCGAGCCGGGCGCCACCCTGGTCTACGGCTTGAAGGAAAAGTTTGACGAAGCCGCTTTCCGCGCCGCTCTGGAAAACGGCACGGTGGAGGAATTGCTCCAATTTGTCCCCGTCCGTCCCGGCGACGTGTTCTTCATCCCCCAGGGACTGGTCCACGCCATCAGCAAGGGCATCCTCATCGGGGAGATTCAGCAGAATTCCAATGTCACCTACCGGGTCTACGACTACAACCGGCTCCAGAACGGCAAACCCCGGGAGCTCCACGTGGATCAGGCGATGCGGGTCATTCGCGACTTTACCCCGGAGGAGATCGAAGCTCTGCGTTATGAAAAAGGGCGCGGGAATGACAATACTCTGGCAAACTGCCCCCTTTTCCGGGTGGATCAGCTCACCGTGGACGGCAGCGCAGCCCTGCCCGACGCCTCCCCCTTCACCTCCGTGATCTGCGTGGAAGGCGAAGGCACCCTGAGCGGCGAAAAGATTGTCAAGGGCGACTCCTTTTTCCTGCCCTACGGATGCGGCGAGACAGTCCTTACAGGCAATATGAAGCTTTTGATCACCACGGTTTGATACACATAAAGAGGGCGTGACATCGATAGATGTCACGCCCTCTTTATGTAAAAATCTTATTTCTGATCCAGTAAGATCGCGGGGGAATACAGATATCCCTGATAATTGTCACAGCCAAGCTCGTGGAGGGCTTCCTTCTGCTCCTCTGTCTCCACGAATTCCGCCAGCACCATCAGGTCGATGGAGGAAGCCAGGGACACGATGGAGGACACGATCTCTCGGGAATACTGGTGCTCGAACAAGCCCCTAACCAGAGATCCGTCCAGTTTGATGATCTGGAACAGATTGTCCTTCAAATAATGCAGGGAGGTCTGACCCATGGAGAAATCATCGATGGCGAGGATGATGCCCATATCCCGCAATTCCCGGAGGATCTGATCCGTATCACTGCCCAGGGCGAGCGCCGCCTGTTCGGTGACCTCAATGCAGATATTCTTGCCCTTGAAGGGGCTCTTCTCATTGAGCTGACGGCAGAATTGCAGATAGCGCCGGGTCTTTACCGTGGTGCCGGTAACGTTGACGGAAAGCTTGATGTCCTCTCCGAAGCGTTCCTGAAGCGCCTTTCTGTCCGCCAGCGCCCGGGTCAGCACCTCTTCCTCCAGATCCGCAAGGAAACCGCCCTCCTCCGCCAGTTTGATCACCAACGGGGGATACAGCATCCCGTGGGTGGGATGCTCCCAGCGCAGAAGCGTCTCCACGCCGATACAGTGGCCGTCATAATGATACTGGGGCTGATAGCCCAGGCGGATATGGCTCTTCAATTTATGCTCCAGATCCGCGCAGAGCCCTTTGGCGAAATCGCCGTACACGTCGCCCCGCTCTGTCACGCGGACGCCGGCAAGCTCCTGTTCGTTTTTCCGGAAGAAATCGATAAAGCTCTCGTATTCGTTCTTCGCCCGCTCTTCCGTATGCTTATCCAGCAGCCGCACGAAGGGCAGGTAGATTAAGACGCCCACCGTCAGAAGGACCAGCTGGAGCAGCGCCCCGGCGATGGAACCGGTCGCGCCGTAGCCGCCTAAGAAGATCGGGGTCGTCCATTCCACGGCACTGGTGATCATGGGCACGAAGCCCAAAGATATGGCAAGATAGGAAATGGAGTAGCTCACCAGGGGGACCGTCAGGAAAGGCACGAGCATCATGGGGTTGAAGATGATGGGCAGGCCGAAGACCATCAGCTCGTTGATGTTGAAGAGCATGGGAAACGCCGCCGTCAGCCCTAAGCTCTTTCTGGCGCGGTTCTTGGAGAACAACAGGATCGCGATCAGCAAACAGAGGGTGGTGCCGCACCCGCCGATCAAAACGAAACAGTCAAAGAACTGCTTGGAAAGCACCTCCGTGGGCGCCTGCCCCGCGGCGACAGCCGCCTGGTTGGCGGCGAGACCGGGTGCGAAATACTCCTGCATAACGCCCTCCAGGGTATCACTGCCGTGAATGCCGAAGAACCACAGGACAGAGGACAACAGCACGAAGAAGAAGCCCTTGATAAAGCCGCTGCTTCCGATAGAAAACATAGCGTTGAACGCCTTAGCGATCAATTCGCGGAAGGAATCCACGTCGAAGATCCGGGTCACGATCCCGTTGATCAGGGCGAAGAGGACCACCGTGATCGTGATGGGCGCGAAGGTGCTGAGCATCCGGTTGAAATCACGGTCGGCGCCCTCGGACAGAAGGACGAAGCGCTTCTGGCGGAAATAGCGGTTGAGGGTCAGATATAGCCAGGAGGAACCGATACCGGTCAAAATCGCCAGGAACATGGACATGGGTCCGAGATTTTCTTTGCCGAAGTTCTCCAGGTTGACGCCGGACATCAAAAAGAAGGAGGCCAAGGAAGCGAAAGCCGCGCCGCCGGCGACGGCGTCCGGGTCCGCCTTGATCTTCATATACGAGCGGCTGATGGAGTAGGTCATATAGACGGACAACACGCCGAATGTGGCGCTGTTCACCATATCGAACAACATACTCAGAAATCCGCCGAGGAAGCTCTTGATAAAGCTCTGGTACGCCGGGATCGGCAGGAAATTGAGGATCAGCGCGAAGGCGCCCACCGTCAGGATCGGGATCATATTGGACAGACCGCCGCGCAGGGAGCGAACGACGGTACTGTTTTCAATGGTCCGGATAAAGCCCGTTTTTCCTTTACCGAGGGTATTCACTGTTTTATTCTCCTTCAAAATTCAATCGTAAAACCGTAAGTTGTTTTATTCCATTTCCACAAGGACCGCCTCATCAAGGGAGAAATAGTCCCCCGAAAAACTGCTGATCCCCGCCGCCAGATAGGCGCGCTGGAACGAAATCTCGGGGATATTGCTCAGATAAACGAAACGCGAATCCCTGGACGCGTTTGGCATCCTTCCGCTGATCTCCAGGCGGTATTTGTAGATATAATCCTCACATTTCCACGTTCCGTCGCTCAATTCGTAATAGGGCTTCAGCCCCCGGGTAAAAGCATCTTTTACGACAGCTTCCCCCGCACAAGCGGCAAAAGAGAAAAGCAGGGCGATGCAGATAAGCGCCAAAACAGCTCTTTTCATACAAAACCTCCGTCGTCCCTTCGGGCGGATACGGCTTGATCCGGGCCTCTTATCTCGGGATCTCACACGTCTTTGTCCTTGAAAGAAACATCTACGAACTGTCCCGCTATCCGTTGAAATCAATATGCGCTTGTATAGTAACACAAAAAACGAAAAAAATCAAGAGCTTATAAGTTTATACATAAACGTCGCGCGATTTGTCCCCGATCACATTGGGATATCGATAAAAACGGCGCGGCTTCGGATGGACCGGGCAAAAAAACGGATGACGGACGGCAGCGTGTCCGTCCGTCATCTGAAAAAAGCGTGAGCCGGTTTCAATGGATAATCAGAAGTTTATCTCACTGAGTTACGCGATCCGAAAGACTTCCCTCAATGCGCGTCAGACCCTCGTCGAAGAACGACCAGTCGGGATGCCGGCGCAAGGCTTCCAGGCGAAAGGCGCAGGGCCAGGCGGGAAGCCATTGGGAAAGGCCGAAAGCCGGCGAGATCTTCCTGCCCCAGCGGGTGTGGAAAATCGCCTCGTCCTGGGAACCGGCGGGACGCGGGCGGCCGTTGATCACGAGCGTTCCGTCAGAGATGCCTTGACAAGCGCCGCACCATAGCACCTTCGCCCGTTCATACCACTGGGTAAAACCGGTGATCTCATACAGTTTCAAAAAAGAGAGAACGTCCCGCAGGGCATACTGATCCAGCGCCTGATGAGGCGCGGAGACCGAAGTGGCGCCGAAGGTATCAAAGCCCAATTCCGTGATCATACAGTCAGCGGGATACTTTACCGTAAAGTGCATCATCCAGGTGCAGAGATACCAGGCGATCTTTTCGGCGGCGGCAACATAGGCTTTTTTTCCGGTAATATCATAGAGGCGAAGCGCGCAGCGCAAAAGAGGACTGGCGGATTCTTTATCGATGCTGTAGGTATCCAGGGCGCCCGCCGTGGTAAAGCCGTCCCTCTCCAGACCGCTGTAATAGCAAGAAAAGGCGCTTTGAGCGCTCTTCAGATACCTGTTCTCGCCTGTTTTTTCATAGGCGGCCAGCAGCGGAAGGATCAAAAAGCAGCCGATCGTTCCGTCTTTGGCAATGACGTTGCCGTCCTCGTCCCAGGATTTCGCGAAAGAACCGTTTTCGTCCTGATTCTCCATAGCAAAACCGCAGATATCCAAAGCGGCCTGAAGATACTCCGGCTTTTCGATCCCCGCTTTCAACAAAAGATCGTACGCCTCAAAGTATTCCTCGGCGCCGGTGCCCAGGTTGCAGGCGTCGTTGCGGATGGCTACGCCGCCGTCCTTTCCCAGC
>JAGDAA010000036.1 GCA_017959745.1 Clostridia bacterium | reverse complement strand
TGAAAAAGCAATTATATAAACCGGACAATGAACAGAAAAATCGACGCTACCAGAAAAAATACGCCTAACTTCAAAGAAAAAACCAACGGGGCATCGGAAAAACTAACAATTCCCTGAAATGCGTATTTAAACAGCTTTTTTATTCCCCATTTGGAGGTTCCCGCAGCACGTTCCTCCACAACATAAGGCATATAAAAGGTATTGAAACCAACCCAGGCAAAGATCCCCTTTGAAAAGCGATTGCTTTCTTTCAAACTGAGAATAGAATCAACCACATTGCGGCGCATCAATCTAAAATCGCTAGTGGCGTCCTTGACATCGACCTCCATCAAGTTATTCATAATATGATAAAAAGACTTTTTCAGAAACTTTGAAACAAAGCCCTCCTTCCTTTCCTCCTGAACACAACATACGATATCGTATTCTTTATGCTCATCCAAAAAATCACGCATAATCAAGACGTATTTCGGATTCTGCTGAAGATCGGCATCAATGATAACGGTATACTCTCCGATCGCCTTTTCCAAGCCGGCAAGCATAGCCGACTCTTTTCCGAAGTTTCTGGAGAAACTGACCACCTTTATATGGTCTTTGTGTTTTTCGTACAGCTCTCTTAAATTATCACAGGTTTTATCGCTGCTTCCGTCATCCACGAAAATCAATTCCAAGCCGGATAGATCCGCTTGGAACGTCTCGGCGACCTTATCATAAAAGAGAGAAACGTTTTTCTCTTCGTTAAAGCAAGGAATGACAAACGATATAGAAGTCTTCTTTTTTTCCATAATGCTAATCCTCAACAGCGATTTTTGTATTTAGCGTTTCCAGTCTCTTATCCATTTTTTTAATAAAACCAATTTGAGAAATCAACTTAAAGATGAATAGTCTGATTTTATCAATGAGTATACAGGCAAGAAAAACGCCAAAAATCCACAAGAAATATAACAGATAAAGCCGAATACTCCCCGAATACACGGAAAGATCCAACAATTCACGAAGAACAGAGTCCATCATGAACGGGTGCGTATGAATCAAATACACCGAAAAAGTCGACACGCTGAAAAAACGGATGATATGAGCAATGTTTTTACTGGTAATCTTCCATCTGGTAAACAGAGAGAAAGCCACGACCGAATTTGAAAAAACAAGAATGTTGTTGTAGGAATAAAGGAACTTATGCCACCGAGATACCCAGGGAACATCTCCTATCCCGGATAAAATGTAATACAGTGACAACTGGAGCGTAAGCGTCCCGAGAAATATAAAAATCAAGCTTCCGTTTCCCAGGTGAACAGGATGATCCTTCAGATAGGCGCCGACCAAAACCAGTGTAATAAACCAAAAAAAACTGTACCCCTCCCCTATCAACAGCTGATTGTTTCCGGGATTGATGGTTGGTATAAGGGAAGAAATGATGATCAGAATCAACAACGAAACTTTGATTTTCCCGACCCGTGCCAGATACAAATACACTTTTTTCAAAATCGGCATCAGGAAAAACAACACAGCGTAGCAGGTGTAAAACCAATAGTTAGAATTGATGAGCGGAAAGAACAACGAAAGGAAAACCTTTTTCTCAAAGACGATTAAACCGCAGAGCGCCAAAGCGATATAAATGAGTACGGAGTAAAAAATCACCGTCAATTCGAGTTTTATCAGCTTACGGATATCAAACCTGAAGCTTGTCAAAAAGAATCCGCTAATGAAAACGTAGAGGTTTACGGCAATAATTGAAATGAATTCCGTAAGCGTAAAGAACAGATTTTTCGTTTCCAATGACCAGACCGTTTTCATAGAAAACAAATTACAATGCAATGTCAGGATCATTAACATTGCAACAATTCTGATCAGTTCCACACCATAGTTTTTTTCTTTCACTTTACACCCTATTGCAGATACATGGACCTTTCAAAATCAAAGAAAAACATGTTGCTGTAATCCTTGTTATAAAACTCTTTGGATACATTCTCGTCCGGAACAAACGTAATATACATTCTGTTTCGGGTGATCCGGTGAGCATATAGCGTGTTCTGAAGCCAGGTAGCCATATTGTAGGGGATAGGCCAATTCGTTTCCTGATCCTCAAATTTCGGTACAAGTACCTCAACGGAGCTCGCACCGCTGCGGTCAGCTTCTACAATTTGATTGATGATATAATTATCCACTTCTTTAGCCGCGCCAGCGTCATAAATACTCTGGGCGAACGGTTGATTCAGGTTAAAAGCAACAAGGGTAAAAATAGCCAGCATAACGGGAACACAAATCCCAGAAGCCCTTATATATGTATTGCACATTATGATAACAGAGATTATCAGCAGTATGATGTAAAACAAAATGCCCCAGGTTGCATCCGGCCGTTCCGCGTATCCCTTCCCCGCCTGCATATAAATCAGGGTTAAATAAGCGAAGTTGAGAATCAAAAGAATCGCGGCATCAACGAAGCTAAAAAGAATATCATTGAGTTTCTTTTTAACGATTCCATACACAAGCAACAAAACTAGCCCAAGTATAAGGATGATTAACAGAGGAAAATATATCTTTTTGTAAGTTCCTAACAGCGCTTTTGCAGTATCAATAGCATTGCCTAAAGAAAACCATCCGGGATTTGATACCATTTTTCCTCTGGAGCCGCTCAGATCGAATAAAACTGAAACGAACCATGTTATAAGGATCAAAACATAGATCCAGGATGACTTCCACAAGCCCCACACCCTATCGCGAACCCCCTTGCATTCCTTGATTGCTTTTTTCCCAGCGCGAAGAAAACACACGAAGGCATACGACGAGAGAATGATGTTCAGCTGAATACTGGAAAAGGCAGAGAAATAGACCAACAACAAAAAAGCGCCTTTTCGATAGTAATTCATCTTATTAAAAGCGCTTTGAAAATCAACATACGCCATCATAAACAAAACGGCACAGGCGTTGATTAAAGCGGGAATAAGGTAATTAAAATAACAATTTAAGCTCTTTGACCAAAAACCGTAATAGCTGGTCTGATTCTGTTGTTTGAAAAACACAAAGAAAAAAACGAGAAAAAGCAATTCATACAGAAACGCCTTTTTGACTGAAAAGCCATGCCTCATCCTCAAAACTCTATTGAAAAGATACAGCATCGCCACAATAAAAAGGCAAACACAACCGGTGCTGGCGATAGAGAGGCTGCCTACGTAATCATGCGTGAAAGGATAGATCAAATATGCCCCTGCATATCCGCACAAAGGTTCCAATACCTCCGGTAATACTTTACTGGGATTGAAAACATTAAGATAAGGATTAGGCTGTCTCATAGCGCCGAGAAAATACCAATCGTCCCCTTCGTAAGGAACGATCGGACATATTCTCAGAAAGAACAAAAACAAGAGAATAAACAGCAACGCATATTTTAATACTTTTAATGCCTTTGTTTTTGACATATGATTATCAACCCCAATCATTCTCTAACAAAACCATTTTTACAAAATGAAATCGCTATTGGAAAAGGGAACTGTGAAATAAAGCGCAACTATGTACTACAACATCTTTTTAAGCAAACTACACCCCTAAGATCAAACGATATACTCTAACGCTCAACAAAGGGGTGCAGTTCACTTCAAATATAGGCTATTTCTTTAAGCAAACAGCATTAAATTACTTGTTGTCCTTGATCGCAGCCTGAGCGGCAGCGAGGCGGGCAATCGGCACGCGGAAGGGAGAGCAGGAGACGTAAGTCAAGCCGATATTGTGGCAGAACTCCACGGAGCTGGGATCGCCGCCGTGCTCGCCGCAGATACCGAAGTGCATATTCTTTCTCGCCTTCTTGCCTTCGGCGACAGCCATCTTCATGAGCTTGCCCACGCCGTTCTGGTCCAGCTTGGCGAAGGGATCGTTCTCAAAGATCTTGGTGTCGTAGTAAGAGGGCAGGAACTTGCCGGCATCGTCGCGGCTGAAGCCGTAGGTCATCTGGGTCAGGTCGTTGGTGCCGAAGCAGAAGAACTCGGCGTTCTTGGCAACTTCGTCCGCGGTGAGGCAGGCGCGGGGGATCTCCATCATGGTACCCACTTCATACTTCAAAGCGGATTTGGCTTTCGCGATCTCCGCGTCGGCAGTCTCGCGAACGATCTTTTCCACAAACTCGAACTCTTTGGCTTCGCCCACCAGCGGGATCATGATCTCGGGAACGACCTTCCAGTCCTTGTGCTTCTTCTGCACCTTGATGGCGGCGCGGATCACGGCCTTGGTCTGCATCACGGCGATCTCGGGATAGGTAACGGTGAGACGGCATCCTCTGTGGCCCATCATGGGGTTGGACTCGTGGAGCCCCTGGATGATACCGTTGATCGTACGCACGGTCTTGCCCTGCGCTTCGGCGAGAAGCTTGATCTCGTCCTTGGTCTTCGGCACAAATTCGTGCAACGGGGGATCCAGGAAGCGGATGGTAACGGGCGTGCCCTGCATGGCTTCAAAGAGCTTCTCAAAGTCGCCCTGCTGATAGGGCATAATCTTGGCGAGAGCGGCTTCCCTTTCCTTCTGGGTATCGGCGCAGATCATCTCACGGAAAGCGGCGATGCGCTCCGGTTCAAAGAACATATGCTCGGTGCGGCAGAGCCCGATGCCCTCGGCACCCAGTTCACGCGCCTTCTTGGCGTCCCGGGGCGTATCCGCGTTGGTGCGAACCTGGAGCTTGCGGAACTTGTCCGCCCAACCCATAATGCGCCCGAATTCTCCGGCGATCTTGGCGTCCACGGTGGCGATCTCGCCGTCGTAGATGTTGCCGGTGGTACCGTCGATGGAAATGTAGTCGCCTTCCTTGAAGGTCTTGCCGGCGAGGGTAAATTTCTTATTGGCTTCATCCATCACGATGTCGCCGCAACCGGAAACGCAGCAGGAGCCCATACCGCGGGCAACCACAGCCGCGTGGGAGGTCATACCGCCGCGAACGGTGAGGATGCCCTGAGCGGCTTTCATACCGGTGATATCCTCGGGAGAGGTCTCCAGACGGACGAGAACGACCTTCTTGCCATCGGCTTTCCACTTCTCGGCGTCGTCAGCGGTAAAGACGATCTGGCCGCAGGCGGCTCCGGGAGAAGCGCCCAGACCCTTGCCGATAGGCTTGGCAGCCTTCAGCGCCTTGGCGTCGAACTGCGGATGAAGCAGGGTGTCCAGATTTCTGGGGTCGATCATAAGAACGGCTTCCTGCTCGGTCTTCATACCTTCGTCTACCAGGTCGCAGGCGATCTTCAACGCCGCCTGAGCGGTACGCTTGCCGTTGCGGCACTGGAGCATATAGAGCTTCTTGTTCTCAACGGTGAACTCCATATCCTGCATATCGTGATAGTGATCCTCCAGAGTCTTGCAGACCTTGATGAAGTCGGCATAGGCCTCGGGGAACTGCTTTGCCATCTGTTCGATGGGCATAGGCGTGCGGACGCCGGCGACCACATCTTCGCCCTGAGCGTTCACAAGGAATTCGCCCATCAGCTTCTTTTCGCCGGTGGCGGGATCGCGGGTAAACGCCACGCCGGTACCGGACTGGTCGTTCAGGTTACCGAAGACCATGGGCATCACGTTGACGGCAGTGCCCCAGGAATAGGGAATGTCGTTGTCCCGGCGATACACGTTGGCGCGGGGGTTATCCCAGGAACGGAACACCGCGCGGATGGCCTCATAGAGCTGGACCTTCGGGTCGGAGGGGAATTCCTCACCCAACTGCTTCTTATACTCCGCCTTGAACTGGGAGGCGAGCTTCTTCAGATCGGCAGCGTTGAGGTCAATATCGTTCTTAACGCCCTTTTTCTCCTTCATCTTGTCGATGAGGGCCTCAAAGTACTTTTTTCCGACTTCCATAACCACGTCGGAGAACATCTGGATAAACCGTCTGTAACAGTCATAAACAAATCTCTCAAACTTGGGATCGGGGTTGCCCTTGATCATAGCGGCGACAACGTCATCGTTCAAGCCGAGGTTGAGGATGGTATCCATCATACCGGGCATAGAGGCGCGGGCGCCGGAACGAACGGAAACGAGAAGGGGATTTTTCAGATCGCCGAACTTCTTGCCGTTGATCTTTTCCATCTTCTCCACGTACTTCATAATTTCAGCCATGATCTTGTCGTTGATCTTGCGGCCGTCTTCATAATACTGGGTGCAGGCTTCCGTGGTAATGGTGAAACCCTGAGGCACAGGCAGACCGATATTGGTCATTTCAGCCAGGTTCGCGCCTTTGCCGCCCAAAAGCTCACGCATGGTCGCGTTGCCTTCGGTGAACAGATAACAATACTTCTTGCTCATTTGTTACGCTCCTTTATTGTTTGTTTTTCTTAATGTATGCGGTTTTGTTATTGCTTCCAACGCTTTATTATATCATAGATACGGAAAAATTCAACCATTCTTTACAAAATAATTCGATATCATTTCTTTTTTTCGTTAAGTCAATTCAACTCGGGAAAGGCAATTTGAAACAACGCATCCCGCCGTTCCTTATTGCCGATCAGGTGGAGCATTCCGAACAGCGCCTCCAGCGCCGTCGCCAGGTGATAGTCGTATGGCTGGGCATTGTGGGGAAGGGAGTGGGGCTTGGCGTTCCTGGCGTGGAGAAAAAACGCTTCCTCCTCCGGGGTCAGGTGATCCCGGAGGCGCTTCGCCGCCTCCGCTTGCCTGGCGGCGGTTACGAAGGACAGCGCCGCCCGGTTGCAGGCGGCTGCGTCCGGGAAGCGGCTGATCAGCCGTTCCCGCACCATCACCTCTAAAACAGAATCCCCCAGGTACGCGTAAAGCAGGGGTGAAAGCTCCGATCCGTTCATTTTTCTCCTGAAAAAAAGCAGGGAGGTCTTCCCTGCTTTTTTGTTTTCGTTAGTTGTTCTCGCTTGTCTCAGTCTGCGTCTCTTCCTCAACGACCTGTTCTTCCGTCTCTTCCTCGACAGGCTCCTCCGATTCGGGCTTACCGACGATCTCACAAGTGAGAGCGTCAAGCTTGGACCAGTCCTCAACAGGGTTGCCTTCCAGATTCAAGGTGGTCAGCTCCGTGAGAGCGGCCAGGGGCGAAACATCGGAAACGCGGTTTTCACACAGATTCAAAGAAGTGAGGGTGGTCAAACCGGTCAAAGGCGCCACGTCCTCAACCTGATCGCCGTCCAAAGACAGGGCGGTCAAGGCTTTGAGAGAGGACAGGGGGCTCAGATCCTTCACGGCGGCTCCGTCCGCGTTCAGCGTCTCCAGGGCGGAAAGACCGGAGAGAGGCGAAAGATCCTCAATCTTCGCGTTGCTATTGACGTTCAGGGATTTCAGCTTGCTCAAACCCTCCACGCCGGACAGGGAGAGAATGTCGTTGTCGGAAACATCGATCTCCTCCAGATCGGCAAACCCGGATAGGGCTTTGAGAGAGGAAATGCCGTTGCCTGTGGCGGAGAGCTTCTTGATGCCCTTGGCGCCGACCACGCTCAGGTCATCGATCCCGGTGCCGTTGATGGACAGGGTCTCCAATCCGGACAGTCCTTTCAACGCGGAGGGATCGGCGATGGAAACGCGGTTCAGGGAAAGGGTCTTCAAAGAGGTCAGTTCCGACACGGCGGACAGATCGTTTCCTTTGGCGTCATCCAGGTTCAGATGTTCCAGGCTGGCGACGCCCTTCAGAACGGAAAGATCCGATGTATAGGCTTTAGCGGAGGAAGCAAAATACTTCAACCCCTGCAAAAGAGCAAGGTCTCCGGCAAAATCATTCAGATCCGCGGTGAGGTTCACGGAGGTGCCGAGCTCGCTGTCGGAATCACCGGAGAGGGCGGAAGTCAAAACGGTCTCATCGCCGAAATACACGGCGCTGTCCGTGACCTTCAAGTAGGCGATGCTGTTCAGGTCCTCCTGGCTGATCATCCGGGGACTCTTTTTGAAATACTCCTGCGCGGCGGCAAGGAAAGCCTTATCACCGATCAGGCTGGAACCCTGCAGCCAGGAACCGACCAAAGTCGCGATCAGGAACGCCAGGAGCAGGACGCACAGAATGCCGTACCCGACGATCGGACCGGCCTTTGCTTTTTTCTTCGCGGTAGCCATAATACAATCCTTTCTTGGATATAAAATTCTCCTGATATTCTACTACTGATCTTTGAAAAAGTCAACACTGAAACAGATTTTTATCACCCTTCATCCCGGTCCCTTTCCCGGCAAATAACCGTCATAGTCTCAACGGAAAAGGAGCGTTTTTCCCCCAGGATGACGGGAAAGAGCTCGCCCACCCGAACGGTTTTTCCCGCGGGTGTGCGCGTATAAAGAAAGTTCTCCGTATATCCGAAGGCTTCCCCCTTCACGATCTTTTCGCATAACACGGTATAAAAGCGCCCCGTTCTTTCCTCGGCAAAGGCGCGTGACGCACGTTTCGCCGACTCCAGCAAGCGCGCGGCTCTTTCTTTTTTGACCGCGGGGACGACCTGATCCGGCATAGAAGCCGCAAGGGTACCCTTGCGCGGGGAATAGGGGAAAATGTGGGTGTGAAGCAACGCGGCGCGATGGATCAGCGAATCGGTTTCCAAAAAATCCGTTTCCTTTTCCCCGGGGAACCCCACGATCAGATCGGCGGAAAGCCCGCAGTCCGGAAAGTAACGGCGAACACGATCGATCGCTTCCTCCTCTTCCCTTCTGCCGTAGCGGCGGCGCATGGCGGCAAGGACCGCGTCAGAGCCGCTTTGCAGGGAAAGATGAAAGTGGGGCATAATCTTCTTTTCGCCCGCCAACGCCCCGCAGAAGGACTCCGTAAACACCGTGGGTTTCAGGGAGCTGAACCGGATGCGCTCAATTCCCGGGATCAAAGCCAGCTTCAGCGCCAGGCGCGCCAGGGCGTCCGGCTGTCCCAGATCTTCTCCGTAAGCGCCGGTCTCGATGCCGGTGAGAACGATCTCCCGATAGCCGCTGTCGCATAAGCGCTTCGCTTCCGCCAGCACGTCTTCTTCCGGGCGGGAACGGACTCTTCCGCGCACCAGGGGAACATAGCAATAGGAACAAAAGGAATTACATCCGTCTTCAATTTTCAAAAACGCCCGGGCGTTTACGCTGCGGGAAACGGTCAATTCTTCATACTTTTTCTCTTTGCCCACGTCCTTAATATGATCGTGCGCTTCATTCCGGCGCGCCCAAAGGCGCAGGATCGCGTCGGCGATTTTTGCCTTTTCGGTATTCCCAAACAAAAGGTCCGCGCGCTTTAACAGATCGTCAGGGCTTTCTCCCTCTCCCTGGGTATAACAGCCCGCGGCGCAGACGATGGCGGCGGGGTTGGTTTCTTTATGACGCAGCGCCCGGCGGATCATCTGCCGGCTCTTCCGCGCGCTTTCCCCGGTAACGGCGCAAGTGTTGATCACGTAAACGTCGTTCTCTTCCTCGAAGGGGCGCTCCCGGAATCCAGCCGCCAGGAGCTTTTCCCGGATCGCCTGGGTCTCATACTGATTGACCCGGCATCCCAAGGTCAGGAATGCGCAGGTTCCGGGCTTAATAGACATAGTCGAATTCCACACCGTAAATGTTCACGGTGTCCCCGTCCTTCACGCCGGCGTCGCGCATCGCGTCCTCTACGCCCGCTTCCCGCATAACGCGCTGGAAGAAGCGAACGTCGTCCCGGTCGGAAAAGTTGATCTTCTGTATGAATTGCGCCAGCCACTCACCCTCCACGTACCAGGTACCGTCCTCCCGGGTGACGGTGGTGCGTTTTCCGGCGTAGGATTCCTCCGTTTTTTCCGGGGGGATGAATTCCGGTTCATATTCCACAAGTCCGGGCAGCGCATCCAGCATTTCCGCGGCGGCGTCGATGATCGCCTGTACGCCCGCGTTATTCTGAGCGGACAGGGTAAACAACCGCCAGCCTTTTTCATCGCAAAGAGCTTTGACCTTCTCCACAACGGCGGGATCAAAGCCAAGATCCTCTTTGTTCAGCGCGATGATCTGCGGGCGGGTGATCAGCTCCGGATCGTATCGCTCCAGTTCCCGGTTGATGGTCTGGATATCCTCCAGAGGGTCTCTGCCCTCGCTTCCGGCGCCGTCCACCAGGTGGATGAACAGACGGCAGCGCTGAACGTGGCGCAAGAACTCAAAGCCCAAACCAGCGCCCTCCCCCGCGCCCTCGATCAGGCCGGGGAGATCCGCCATTACAAAGTGCCGCTCACCCGGAAGCCGGACAACGCCCAGCACGGGAGAAAGGGTCGTGAAATGGTACGCCGCCACCTTGGGTCGGGCGGCGCTGGCGCGGGAAATGAAGGTGCTTTTCCCCACGCTGGGCAGGCCGATCAATCCCACGTCCGCCAGCATCTTGATCTCCAGGGTTATCTCCCGTTCCTCCCCGGGAAGCCCCGGATTGGCAAAGCGGGGGATCTGCCGGGTGGGCGTTGCGAAGTGCGTGTTGCCCCAGCCGCCTCTGCCGCCCTTCGCCGCCACGAAGGTTTTATCCCGGGACATATCGAATATGACCTTACCCGTTTCTTTATCCCGGATGACGGTTCCGGGCGGTACGGG
This sequence comes from Clostridia bacterium, assembly GCA_017959745.1. Classification (GTDB taxonomy): domain Bacteria; phylum Bacillota; class Clostridia; order Oscillospirales; family SIG627; genus RGIG5579. The sequence goes on along the minus strand of JAGDAA010000036.1, from coordinate 5,933 downwards.
GATCACAAGATCCTGACCGTTCTTTCCGTGGAACCGTTTTCCTCTGCCGTCTTCACCGTTTTCGGCAATAAACTTCCTGGCGTAGCGGAAGCGGACCAGGGTATCCTCCCCCTGATCCACCACAAAAACGACACTGCCGCCGTGGCCGCCGTCGCCCCCGTCGGGACCGCCCTTTGCCACGTATTTCTCCCGGCGGAAGGAAACGGCGCCGTTGCCGCCCTTCCCCGCCTTGACATAGATATCGGTCTTATCAACAAATAATGCCATACGTTCCTCCACAGGAAAAGGGGTACGCCGGAAAAGCCCGGTCATACCCCTTCACGCGAAAAGCGATCCTCAGTCGGCGTAAACGCTGACTTTCTTTCTGCCGCCCGCCATCGGCTCGACCTTCACGGTGCCGGAAGCCTTGGCAAAAAGCGTATCGTCGGAACCGATGCCCACGTTCTGACCGGGATGGATGTGAGTCCCTCTCTGCCGAACCAGGATATTCCCTGCCAGGCAAGCCTGACCGTCGGCCTTCTTGAAGCCGAGGCGCTTGGATTCGGAATCTCTGCCGTTCTTAGTAGAACCGACGCCCTTTTTATGCGCAAAAAGCTGCAAACTGAATCTGATCATTTTTATCTCCCTTTCATTTCTGTTGTCGTGATCGAAAGATTCGCGGGATACTGTTCCCGTAGATCTGTCAACTGAAGAAGAAAACCCCGCAGCACACCGCGGACCGCTTCTTCCTTTCCCACCGGAACCTCCGTCAGGGACAGGGAAAGAAACCCGGTATCCTCTTCTTCCGTCAAGTCAAAGCGCGCCCCGAAAACCTCTTTTAAGGTATTCGCGACAAGCAGCGCCATGGCGCTGACGGCGGCGCAGAGAACATCGCTCCCGGCGGGCGCGAGCCCCGCGTGGCCGGACAGCGTAAAGCCTCTGATCCCCTGCTCCGAAACGGAAAACTCCGCCCGGATCATTACAGACCGATCTTTGTGATCTGAACCTTGGTGTAGGGCTGTCTGTGACCCTGTTTCTTCTTCTCGTTCTTCTTGGCTTTGTAGCGGAACACCACGATCTTGGGGGCCTTGCCGTTCTTCACCACATTGGCTTCCACGAACGCGCCTTCCACAGTGGGCGTACCCGCCTTGAAGGAATCATTGTCCGACACGGCAAGGACCTTGTCAAACTTCACGGTCTCACCGGCTTCAACGTCCATCTTTTCCAGGAATACCACGTCTCCCTCGGAGACCTTGTACTGCTTTCCGCCGAACTCCATAATCGCAAACACGAAAAGCACCTCTCTTTCTTTTTGTCTCGCTGTCATGAGGCAAAGCTTCGCTTTTTGAAAGCCCCGGACAAGCGGCCATTTATTGTAGCATAGCGCGTTTTGTTTGTCAACTCTTTTCTTATCCCCGGGAGAAAAGAAACAAAAATTTTCAATTTGTTCATTTTTAGCTTTGAAAATAGGGGCAAACGGACAGGAAAAGGGACCGTCTTTTGACGGTCCCTTTTCCCATTCGCCTTACTCGGCGTTCTTTTGCAGATATTCCGCGACGCTGCGGACCGTTTTCAGTTCCGGAACGTCTTCATCCGGCACGATGATGCCGAATTTATCTTCGATGGTCATAAGCATCTCCACAACTTCCAGACTGTCGGCGCCCAGGTCGTCCAGGATGCTGGCGTCATCGTCAATGGAATTGACATCGATATTCAGCTGCTTACTTAAGAGTTCTTTTACGGTTTCGATCATAAAGCTATAATCCCTTCTCTCTTTGAGGTATTCCAAGGCGCGGTCATTGTATCTCAATCGCGCGATCTTGTCAAGCCCTTACAGTTCACCCAGCAGGACCCGGCGCCGGGTCTCATCCGCGTCGGAAACGTAGAGACGGTACCAGGTGGCGAACACCAGGATGGTCCAGAGCTTCCGGTAATTGTCCGCTCTGCCCGCCTTGTGGTCCTCCAGCAGTTTCAAAGCGGCTTCCCGCTTGATGTAATCCGTGCAGGTCATATTTTCCAGGATCTCCTTTGCCCAGGGGTAAAGCTCCTCCCCTCTCAGCCAGGCGCGTACCGGCACGGGATAGCCCAGCTTCGGCCGGAGGAAGGTCGCCTCGTCGATGAGATCATGGAAGGCGTCACGCAAGATGTACTTGGTGGTGCCGTGCGCCAGTTTTTCCTCGTCGCACAGAGAGGCCGCCACGCGGAAAACCTCTTTGTCCAGGAACGGGACCCGGACCTCCAGGGAATGGTACATGGAGAGGCGATCCCCCTTCACCAGAATATCGCCCCGGATCCAGGAACGCATATCCACGTACTGCATTTGCTGCATGGGGGTCAGGCCTTTTTCCTTGGCGCGGGCGTAGATATCCTTTTCGGGGGTATAGAAGCGGAGAGCGGGATCGAAAGTATTGAGAAACGCCTTCTTTTCCTTTTCCTTGAAGATAAACGCGTTGCCGATGTAACGCTCCTCCAAAGGGGTCGTGCCGCGATAGAGCAGATTTTTGCCCTTCACCCAATCCGGCAGGACGGCGGCGAGGAACGCCAAAACACTCTTTACGGGCTTAGGCAGCCCGAAGATCCGGGAGGAATACCGGGATTCATCATAGATCTTATAGCCGCCGAACAATTCGTCGGCGCACTCCCCGGAGAGCACCACCTTCAATTGGGACGACGCCTCCTGACAGACCAGGTAAATGGCGACGGTGGAGGGGTCCGCCACAGGGAAATCCAACGCCCAGACCACCTTTTCAAAGGCGGCCTTGAAATCCGCCGCGTCCCGGATGACCTTGATGTGTTCCACATCCAGATGGCGGGTAATGGCGGAAGCGTCGTCGATCTCGGAGTATTCTTTGACGCCGAACGCCACCGTGAACGCCTTGATGCCCGGATTGATCTTGGAGGAAATGGCGGTGACGATGGCGGAATCGATGCCGCTGGACAGGAAGGTGCCCACAGGCACGTCGCTGATCATATGATACCTGACGCTTTCCGTCAGCGTTTCCCGGAGCAGCGTTTTTTTGGCTTCGTAGTCCATTTCCCTGTCGGCGCGGAACATAGGGTCAAAAAACCGCTCCACACGCACCAGGCGGGTTTTCGCGTCATAGGTAAGATAATGTCCCGCCGGCAGGATATTCAGCCCGTCGGAAAAGGACTTGGTCGGCATATACTGATATGTAAAGTAGTGCTGGACCAATTCGTCCTTCGTTCTGAAATCGGCATAAGAAGGGTCGAACAGAAACGCCTTCGCCTCGGAAGCGAAGGTGATCCCGTCGTCCGTGACCCGGTAATACAGGGGCTTGATGCCGAAGGGATCACGCCCCAGGAAGATTCTTTCCTTTTCCCGGTCGTAGAAGGCGATGGCGAACATACCCCGCAGCAAGGAAATGAACTCTTCCCCGTGCACCCGGTACAGCTTCAGCATAATCTCCAATTCCGAATTGGTGGTGAAGGTCTCGTCCGCCAGCGTATCGCGGAGCTCCCGGTAATTGTAGATCTCGCCGTTGAAAACGCCGCACACGCTTTTATCATCTGTTTCTTTGGGCTGACTGCCTCCGGACAGATCGATGATGGAAAGGCGCCGGAAGGCGAAGGCGATCTTATCTTCCGCTACCAGGCTGTTTTCATCCGGTCCGCGGAACCGGATAGCCTGACTCATCTGTTCCAGTTCCGTCTGATCCTCGGTCAGCAATCCGCCGGGCTTAAATAATCCTGCAAATCCGCACAAAACTTTTTCTCCTTACTTATTGACCTAACGTTAGTACTTTACATCCTTCTGTAATCTACCTCAGCGCTGATCTGATCCGTCTTGCGCCAGAACAGATACAGGGAAATCAAAGCAAGCGCCAGCTGGACCGCCTGAACGACGCCGTTCCTGCCCGGGAAGAAATAGCCGAAGGCGGCGCATCCGATGGTGCCGATCCAAAACAGAACCACAAACACGAAGAACACGCGCCAGGGGACTTCCGTTTCCCGGCGGCAGATCATAACGACGGCATAGAGGATCGCGGCGGCAAACGCCGCGGAAGCAAGGGCGCCCGCGCCCCCGGCGATAAAGGCGGGAAGGGATCCCCAAAAGCGCCCCTGAAACTTCTCATCCCAGAGGATCAGGCAGACGAGCCTGTACCCGTACGAGGCAAGGGACAGGACGGATAATCCCAAAACGCCCTTTTTGATCCAGGCGGGTATTTTGACCGCCCGGGACAGATTGCGCAGCCCCAAATAGGTGAGGATGCCCGCGATAAAGCCGGGGATCAAGCCCACGTGGTCGATATACAGGTCGGGCAGGAAGAACGCCGCCGCCAGGAAAAAGCTGAAGGACTCCCGCACGTGGATGCGCACCATAGCGTCCCGGTTGTCGGTGACCTTTTCCCGGTACAACTCCTGTAAGCGCCGGGAAAAGCCCTCGTCGGAGCGGACGCGCTTCAGGTAGGCGCGAACGATGATAAAGGTATAGACGCCGAAGGCGAAAGCGCCGATAAAGCTCAAAATCAACAGGACCGTTCGGGTGGAAATATAGCTCTGCCGGAGAGAGGCGTAGCCCTCCACCAGCTCCGGGTCCGCGTCCACGTCCGAGAAGAACAGGATCAAAGACGCGGGCAGAAACGCCAGCAGATTCTTGACGATGAAAAACGCCTTGACAAAGACGCTCGTAACATCGATCCCTTTCAGGGACAGGTCGCTGTTCTGCCGGACCGCCAGGTATTGAACGCCCTTGAACAGATTGTCCGTGAGCATAACGCCCAGAGTCCCCTCCACGGAAGCGAAGAGGAACACCACCGTGAGGCGGGTGCTTTCCACGTTGGTAGAGAGGGCAATGGCGTTGGAGATCAGTTTCAGCAGGGATACGGTCGCCAGGATCCTCGTGATCCGGCGCGCCTGCCAAAGGCGATCCTCCAGAAACGACAGGCGGTACAGACCCCGGGCGATCAGAAGATAACCGAAAAGATCCGGCAATACGTCAAAGGTAAAGTAATCCGGATTGATCAAAAACAGAAAACCAACGAGCAGCGAGGTCGTTCCCATACCGTTCCTTTCTCAATTCGCGCGCAGTGCCGCGCGCAGCTGATTGATCCCGCCGTACCAGACGATAAACAGCCAGAGGAGCATATCCAGCATCCGCAAAACGCCGAGGAAGGTGAGGAGAAAGCCCGCCGTGCCGATCATCCCCAAAATGAAACAGACGACATAGACGAGCCCTTCCATCAGGGCGAAGGAAGTCATTCTGATGTGGGCGCGAGCCAGTTTTGCCTCCCCCAGGTCCGAAAGGACTGACCCGGTCTTGCGAAAAACCAGTGTGAGAAGTCCCAGCAGGAGGATATGCTGACAAAAGCCGACGCACTGCCCCGCAGCGCTCTCCGTTCCGCCGGCGTAGAAGCGGGCATATAGAAGGGTATCCTTGACCAAAACAAAGACGGAGAAAAGAGTCATGCAGGCGTCGCAGATGATCTCCGTTTTACAGGGTCCGGCGCGTTTAGCGAGGCGGATCAGACCCCAGAGGATCAGGGCAAGCCCCAGGACGTTGGGAAAAACATCCACCATGGCGTAGACTTCCCCGCCGGAGGCGCGAAGCCCGATCTGAAGATCATACAGCAGCATAACGCCCAGAGAGATGGGGAGAAATCCCATTTACGCGTTCTCCTTCAATCCGCAGCATTTCTTGTACTTTTTGCCGCTTCCGCAGGGGCAGGGATCGTTGGGTCCCACCTTCTGCTTCACCTTTACCGGCGCTTTTTTCACGGAGCCGTCGCCGCCGGCGGAGGTGCCGGTGATCTTCGCCACCTGCTCCCGCTTCATAGCGGCTCGGGGGATGGCAATCAAAAGTGTAGTTGCGGTATTATCGCGGATATCCCGGATCATTTCGTCAAACATAACGCTGCCCTGGATCTTATATTCCACGATGGGGTTCCGCTGGGCGTAGGCATTCAGCCCGATGCTTCCCTTCAATTCCGTCATAG
>JAGDAA010000035.1 GCA_017959745.1 Clostridia bacterium | reverse complement strand
TTACACAAAAACCGCCCCGGATGAATAATTCGGGGCGGTTCTTTTTTTACGATCAGAAAACAAAGGTTTCCAGGTCCTCCTCCGTCAGCTCCAGAACGCCGGGGATGGCGCGGATGCTGGTCAGGAGCTTTTCCTTCTGCGCCTTGAAGCGGGGGCGGAGGGTGATGCCGGCGCGGTACCGGACCAGATCGTCCTCCCGCTTCTCGGACCGGACCTGCAGCTCCAGGATGTTCAAACGCCTGTCCTTGCAATACCGGAGCGCTTCCTCCAGCGCCTCCTTCTCTCCCAAAAGAAGCTCCAGGCGAAACTCCGGATCCCGACGGATCCTTCGCACCAGACCGCTCAGGACCGTTTCGGTGAGAAGGATCAGGACCGCTGCCAGGAAAGCGCCCTCGAAGAAGCCGGCGCCCACGGCGAGCCCGATGATACCGGACGCCCACAGACCGGCGGAGGTGGTCAGCCCCCTCACGGAGGAGGAACGGGTGACGATGGCGCCCACGAAACCAAGGCCGGCGACCACGGCGGCGCCCAGCCGGGTCACATCGTCCGTCAACCCCGCGTCCTTGACCAGATAAAGACCCGTCAGGGACGCCACCGCCGCGCCGAGGGTGACCAGGATATGGGTGCGGAAACCGGCGGGGCGGTTCTTGTAGGACCGCTCAAAGCCGATGGCGCCGCCCAGGATCACGGCGAATAACAGTTTGAAAATAACACCCGGAAGCGCCGTGCCGCGCAATCCGTCCAAAAAGCTCAACATATCCGCGCCTCCTTACGAGATCAATTCCCGGGCGGAGGTGACGCAGTCCATTTCCGCCACCAGCGCCAAAAGGGATGAATGGGAGGGATTGCTCCGGGAAAGCTTCAGCGCCAGAACTGCGGAGGGCTCCCCGCCGTCCGCGCCGGCGCTCTCCAGCTCCACCGCCACCACGGTCGCCCCCGTTTCCTCCAGCGCCCGGGCGATCTTCCCGGAGCTTTCCAGCTTGTCGAAGGTGACCTGGACGGTCATATTCCGGAGCCTCCGCTTCACGGAGACCTCCAGGGGGGACATGACCTCCATGGTGAAAACGATCAAAAGCGCCGCGAGCAAAACGACTTCATAAAAGCCGGCGCCGCAGGCGATGCCCAGACAAGCGGTGGTGAACAGCCCCACGGCGGTGGTCAGACCGGAGACCTGATGGTGGGAGGCGAACCAGATCCCCCCCGCCGCCAGAAAACCGATGCCGCTGATGACGGCGGCGGGATACCGGACTCCGTCCACCTTGATGCCCGCCCAGACGGGGTCGGTATGCGTCATTTCCCAGAAATATAAAGCGATCAGAGTACTGAGCGAAGCGGCGACGCAGGTGATGACGTAGGTCCGCATCCCGGCTGCCTGCTTCTTCTGCGCTCTGCCGAAGCCGATCAGAACGCCCGTCAGAAAGGCAAACGCCAGCCGCAGACAGACGGACAGAAAGCTGAAGGAACGCAGGATCTCCGGCATAGTCCTTTCCCCCTTTTTCTTTCGGTTTCTCTATAAGCATATTGTATCACAGCTTCTTTCATACTGCAAGACTACAGAAACAGGAGAATCTTTATACAAATCCCTCCGCCCCTAAATCAAAAAAAGAGAAAAAAACCAAATAATAGAAAAATGAACAAAAAAAAGGCCAAAAAATCTACGCTTTACTGTTGCATTTGCAATAAGATTTGTTGTATAATAGATCAAATAATGAAAAATGTTGTTTTGAAAACGCAAAACAAGCAAGTATCGCCCGCCCGGCGCCTTCGGCGCCGCGGGGACGGCAAGGAGGATCATTCGTGAATATTCTGGTCTGTATCAAACAGGTGCCGGGATCCAACAATGTGGAAGTGGATCCGGTCACCGGGACCCTGAAAAGAAGCGGGGTCAAAAGTAAAATGAATCCATACGACCTTTACGCCCTGGAAATGGCGCTGTCCTTACAGGAGAAGATCGGCGGGACCGTCGAGACGCTCACCATGGGACCGCCCCAGGCGAAGGACATCATCGTGGAGTCGGTATGCATGGGCGCCAAGCGGGGCTTTGTTCTCTCCGACCGGAATTTCGCCGGCGCGGACGTTCTTGCCACCGCCTATACGGTTTCCCAGGGCATCCGGATCTGCGGGCAGTACGACCTGATCATCTGCGGCAAGCAGACCACGGACGGCGACACCGCCCAGGTGGGCGCGGAAGTGGCAGAGTACCTGGGCTATCCCAACGTTTCCAACGTTCTCTCCGTGGACGGCATGAAGGACGGGGTCATTTCCCTGACGGCTTCCCTGGATGAGGAGATCGTCAAGATGACGGTGAAAACGCCCTGCGTGATCTCCGCGGACGGGGATATCAACACCCCCCGTCTTCCCTCCTACAAGGTGAAACAGGCGATCACGGAAGACGCCGTCACCTTCCTGTCCATGCAGGACTTTTCCGACAAGGACGCGGAGCATTACGGGCTCCACGGCTCCGCCACCCAGGTGGAGCGGATCTTCCCGCCGGAGAAGACCAAAGAACGCCGGGTGCTGGAAGGCACCGCGGAAGAACAAACGGCGGCGATCTTCGATCTGGTCTGCCGTCAGAAGTTGATATAGGAGGCGCGTCATGGGAAAACTGGTTATCGATCAAAGCCGGGTCAACCCGGAAAACGCGGCGTCCATCACCTCCGTATGCCCCTTTAACGCCATCTCCTATCAGAACGGAAAGCTGGATATTTCCGCCGCCTGTAAGATGTGCAAGATCTGCACCAAGAAGACCGGCGGGATCATTACCTACGAAGAGACCGAAAAGAAAGAGGTCGACAAGTCCCTGTGGAAGGGCATCTGCGTTTACGCCGACCACCGGGGAGACACGGTACACCGGGTCACCTACGAGCTTTGCGGCAAAGCGCGGGAGCTGGCGAAGGTCACGGGGCATCCCGTGTACGCCCTGCTCATCGGAAGCGGTGTGGAAGGGTGTGCCAAACGCCTGCTCCGCTACGGCGTGGACAAGGTGTTCGTGTACGACGATCCCGTATTTAAGGGATTTCGCATCGAGCCCTACGCCGCCGCCTTCTATGACTTCATTCAGAAGATCCAGCCCTCGTCCGTCCTCATCGGCGCGACAAATCTGGGCAGACAGCTGGCGCCCCGCATCGCGGCGCGGTGCAAGGCCGGTCTCACCGCGGACTGCACGGTGCTGGAAATGAAGGAGAACACGGACCTAGTACAGATCCGTCCCGCTTTCGGCGGCAACATTATGGCGCAGATCATTTCCACCCACACCCGTCCCCAGTTCTGCACGGTGCGGTATAAGGTCTTCTCCGAGCCCCGCCCCGAAAAGGAGGAGAAGGGCGAGATCGTCCCCATGACGGTGGATCCCGAAAAGACCGCTTCCGCCATTGAGATCCTGTCCTCCGAGGAAAAGCCGAAGGACATCGATATCAGCGAGGCGGACGTGATCGTGGCGGTGGGCCGCGGCGCGTCCGGCGAAAAAGAACGGGCGCAGGCCCAGGAGCTGGCGGATTTGCTGGGCGGTGTGGTCGCCTGCTCCCGCCCCCTGGCGGAAGCCAATATCTATGATCCCAAGCGGCAGATCGGTCTGTCCGGCAGAACGGTAAAGCCGAAGTTCATCATCACCTTAGGCATCTCCGGCGCTGTCCAGTTTGCCGCCGGTATGAAAGGTTCGGATATGATTGTCGCCATCAACAAAGACAAAAACGCGCCCATCTTCGATATCGCGGATTACACCGTGGTGGGCGACGTGCAGGAGATCCTGCCCCGTCTGATCAATCAGGTCAAGGAGGCGAAAGCGAATGTACAATAAAGTAACGAGTGCGGATCTTGCCGCGTTGAAGCAGATCCTTGGAAATGAATTCGTCCTCTTCGGCGATGAGATCAATCCCGACTACGCCCACGACGAACTGGGCGGCGTGGAGAAAATGCCGGAAGTGCTGGTACGTCCCGGTTGTACCGAAGAGATCGCCGCCGTGATGAAACTGGCGTATGAGAGAGAGATCCCCGTCACCGTCCGCGGCAGCGGCACGGGACTGGTGGGCGCCGCCGTGCCCGTGGAGGGCGGTATCCTGCTGGAGACCAAGCGGCTGAACAAGATCCTGGAGCTGGACAAGGAGACCTTGACCGTCACTGTCCAGCCGGGCGTCCTTTTGATGGAGCTTGCCGCTTTCGCGGAAGAAAACGACTTTATGTATCCCCCGGATCCCGGCGAAAAGAGCGCCACCATCGGGGGCAACATCTCCACCAACGCCGGCGGTATGCGGGCGGTGAAATCCGGCGTCACCCGTGATTACGTGCGGGCGCTGACCGTGGTCACCCCTCAGGGAGAGATCTTAAAGCTGGGCGGCAAGGTGGCAAAGAACAGCTCCGGTTACAGCTTAAAGGATCTTGTAGTCGGATCCGAAGGGACCCTCGCCATCATCTGTGAGGCGGTGCTGAAAGTGGTGCCTCTGCCCAAGGTATCGTTAAGCCTTCTGGTCCCCTTCCCGGATATGAAGAGCGCCATTGAGGCGGTGCCGAAGATCTTCGGTTCCAAGATCACCCCCACCGCCATCGAGTATATGTCCCGGGACACCATTCTCTTCTCCGAGGATTACCTGGGCAAGAAATTCCCCGATACCAAGAGCGACGCGTACATCCTGCTCACCTTCGACGGCAATACCGACATACAGGTGGAAAGCGAGATGAAGGTGATCGCGGATCTGTGCCTGGAGATCGGGGCGCTGGACGTGTTCATTTTGGATACGGACGAGCGGAAGAAATCCGTCTGGTCCGCCCGGGGCGCGTTCCTGGAAGCCATCAAGGCGTCCACCACCGAGATGGATGAGTGCGACGTGGTAGTGCCGGTGAACCGGGTGGACGACTTCATCAAATTCACCCACGCCCTGGCGAAGGAGCTGAACGTGCGCATCCCCTCCTTCGGTCACGCGGGAGACGGCAATCTGCACGTTTACATCTGCCGAGACGCGCTGGGTGACAAGGAGTGGGAGAATCTCCTAAACACCTGCTTTGACCGGATGTATAAGAAGGCGGAAGAAATGGGCGGTCTGGTGTCCGGCGAACACGGCATCGGCTACGCCAAGAAGGGCTACATCAAAAAGCAGTACGGCGAAACGCCCATCGCCCTGATGCAGGGCATCAAGAAGGTCTTTGATCCCAAGGACATCTTGAACCCCGGCAAAGTCTGCTTCTGAAAGAGCATAAAAAAACGCTTGCGGTCAAAAGACCGCAAGCGTTTTTTCTTTTTATCCGTCCTTTTTCGGGAGGGCGAAGAGCGCCCCGGCGATTAGATCGGCGCAAAGGGCGTACAGGAGCATCATCGGCAGGGTGGAGGGGATATTGACCCCGCGCAGATAGTGGTAGGTGGGCAGAAGAGCGGAAAGGTAGTCCAGCCCGCCCACGTCTACGAAGACGGGGGTCAGAGCGAGGGTGGCGATTGCCGTCAGGAACGCCGCCAGCGCCAGGCGCCGGGGATCCCGCAGAAGCGCCAGCAGAACCAGGCAGAAGCCACCCGCCGCCAAAAGGAACAGAAGATGCAGGATGAGTTCGTAAAAGAGGTTCGTCAGAAGCCCCGTGATCCACAAAGACAGGATCGCCGCCAAAGACAGATCAGCCATAGGCAGAAGGATCGACAACAGCTTAGCGGGGATTTGCCTGCCCCGGGGCAAGCCCCCGTAGACCCCGGTTTTTTCATCCTCCGCGCAGAAGATCGCCGCCGCAATGCCGCCCTCCACGATGAGGAGAGACAGGATGCCCCGCACGGGGGACAAGAGAAAGCGCTCCACCTGCACGGTCTCCCCGCGCACATCCAGGAACTGTATGAGATCCGAGGAATCGGCGGTGTTCAGGTAATTGGCGCGCAGCTCCTCTTCCGTGGGGACGGGGTCCGGATTCATCGCCATCACCCGTTCCCGGAAGAGCGTATAGGAAAGGCGGGGGAACAGCATGGCGAAGAGGCGGTCCCGGGTCAGATCGGAAACGGCGTTCTGCTCCCGCAGAACAATGGTCATAATAACGCTGTCCCCTTTGCCCTTCACAAAGTTTTGCAAATGGCTCTCAAAATCCTCCGATAGAAGCCACACCACCGTGGCATCGCCGTTCTCCAGCATCCTGCGCGCCTGTTCGGGCGTATCGCACCGGACGGTGCGGATCACGCCGTTTTTCGCCAGGCATTCCTCCCCGAAAGCGGCGGCGTAGGCGTCCGAGCTGTCCCACCAAATGGCGGCGGTCATCATACCGTTGTTGCTTTTCGCCGAAAGGGACAGGCCCAGCGCCAGAAGGGGCGTCAGCGCCAGGATCGCCAAAAACGCGGGCTTTTTCAGGATGCGCTTATGGAGAAGAACGCACCAAGTCCAGGCGCGGGACAAGGCGTGGATGAACCGCTTCATACGGCGTCACCCGCCAGATCAGCGCGCCTCTTCCAGATAATTACGAGAATAAACAAAACAAAATACCCCGCCAAAACAAGCCCGAACAAAGGTCGGGTGCCGGTCAGGTACTGGATGGCAGCGCCGGTGGGTAAAAAGGCACTGAAACGCTGAAGCGCCCGGGGAAAGAAATGGGAGGAATAGAAACAGCCGGAAACGTACCCCAAAAACACGGCGACCAAAGTCTGCAAAAGGAGCGCCGCCACGGTGCCCCGCGCCAGTTCATACAGCATAAACTGAAGCGCGGAAAAAACGACGCAAATCACAGCCGTCCGCAGCAGAAAGCGGGCGATCGCCTCCCCGTCCGCGAAAAGCAAATGAAACAGATCCGGCGCGACAAGGTTCATCCCAAAGCCCGCGATCAGGGCGGCAAAGAACACGCCCACCAGGGTCAACGCGAGATATGACAGGTATTCCGCGGCGATCTGTCTTACCGTCCCCAAGCCGGAGGCAATCAACAGTTTTCCGGTCTCAGTCTTCCGGGAGGAAAACAGAGGCGCGCTGGAGACGCCCCAGATCAGAACAAAAAAGGTGCTCAGAGACATCAGCAGGTAGGGGATAAAGCCCTTTCCCGCCAACACACCCGCTTCCTCCGTTTGAAACAAATTCTCCCGGGAAAAAAGCAGGGTAACGAACTGATTTGTCACGTCGTTGTTGAATTCGGTGATGGAGACCCCCGGCATATTGGCGCGAGCATAGCGACGCAGACCGATCATGGTATTCTGCCCCTCCAGAAGAATGCGGGAGGCGCCGCCGATGATCTCATTGGCGATCCCGGTGCTGACCCCGGAGGAGGTGGGCGCTAAAACGTAGGTGAGGGGCAGAGGATCCTTCGAAGCCATCCGGTCCTCAAAGCCGTCCGGTACCAAAACGTAGGAGCTGATCTCCCCTGCGTCCAGGCGGCGTTTGGCGGTCGCTTCATCCATACGGGTCAATTTCAATGCGATCTGCGAGCCGCTCAAATTGTTGACGGCAAAGAGCATCGTGTCAAAATACGGCTCTTTGATCTCACCCACCACGCCGATCTCAAGCTTGGCGTTTCCCTCCTCGTCGGCATAGGAGTTACCGGCGGCGACGGCGTAGGCGCCC
>JAGDAA010000034.1 GCA_017959745.1 Clostridia bacterium | reverse complement strand
CCCGGGCGGGATGCCTCGGGGCGGCGCGAAGCCAGACGGCATAAAGCCCGGCGGGGCGAAACCCGACGAAACGGATCCCGCTGAGACAAAGCCCAAAGAAAGGAACCCCGGCGGAGAGATCCCCGACGAAACGGCTTCCGGAGAAATGAACCCGGTCGAAACGGACCCCGGCGCCCTGGATCCCGGGCGCGCCTTTCCGGGACAGTGGGAAGGTGGATTCAGAATGGGTCCCATGGGACCCGCCTCTCCTGAAACGACCTCTTCCCTGCGCTTCTTTACCGTCGCCTTTTCCGATGAAAGCGGGACGGGGGAAGTGATCGCGTATCACATTTCGGCTATTTCAGAGAACGAGGCGTTGGAATGGGCGGCGGGACTGCGCCGGGAAAAGACCGGCTGGACCCGGGGAACCTACCGGTACCGGGTCTACCGGGACGGGGATAGCACCTTCGTGACCGTCATCGATCAGGGGCGGGAGCTGCTCCCCTCCCTCAGGATTCTCGTCATCTCCGCCGTGGGAGAGGCGCTGGTCCTGGCGATCGGCTGGTTCGTGCTCCTGGGCATTGGGCGAAAGATCTACGCGCCCATGGAGGAAGCGGACAGAAAGCAGAAGAATTTCATCCGGAACGCGAACAAGGAGTTCCGGATCCCCCTCACGGTCATCGGCGGGAACACGGAGCTGGCGGAACGACGGTACGGTCCGGACGAGCAGACCCGCTCCACCCGGCGGCAGCTCGCCAAATTGAACGAGCTTGTGGATAAGCTGGGCACGGCGGGGATCTTTGAGGAAAAAGGCGCCGCACCCGCCCCGGTCTCCCTCTCGGAAACCCTGTGCGCCGCCCTGGACCGGGAAGCGGAAAACTTCTCCCGGCGCGGCATCCTCCTGACGTCGGAGGTGACGCCGGAGATCACGGTGCAGGCGGACCCGGACGGGATGCGCAAATTGACGGACGAGCTGGTGGAAAACGCGCTGAAATACGCCCTGACAAAAGCATCCTTCACCCTGAAAAAGGAAAACGACTCCCTCGTATTGGAAGCAAAAAACGACACGGATCTTCCCGACGGTCCCGCCGACCGGGTCTTTGACCGGTTCACCGTTCTGCAAAACGGAAAAGAGGGGTCCCCCGGTCTCGGTCTCGCGAGCGTGAAAGAGATCCTGAAAGCCCACAACGGGCGAGGGGAGGCCTTTGTCCGGGACGGGATCTTCACCCTGCGCATAACGCTGTAAGACGGGAGGCGATCCAATGGCGATCACGGTCATGAAGCGGGTGGAAATGAAGTACTTGCTCACCCCGCGGCAGACAGATTTCCTGCGGGATCGGCTGCGGGGTCATATGGAGCCGGATCAGTACGGCAAGACCTCCATCGCGTCGCTGTACTACGACACCCCCAGCTTTCAGCTGATCCGCGCCAGCATCGAAAAGCCCCCGTTCAAGGAAAAGATCCGCCTGCGTTCCTACGGACTCGCGACAAACGAGTCGCCTGTCTTTCTGGAGCTGAAACGGAAGGCGTACGGCGTGGTTTACAAGCGCCGGGTGCAAACCACCATCCCCCTGGTGGACAAATTCTTTTCCGGGGAGGGAGATATCTGCGCCCCCGGGCAGATCAACCGGGAAATCACGGCATTCCGCGACACCTATAAGACCCTCGTTCCGGCGTGCCTGATCATCTACGACCGGACAGCTTTTTTCCAACCAGACGGGGACCTTCGTCTCACCATAGACGAAAATCCCCGGTACCGGGCGGATGATCTTGCGCTGACGCGATCCATGGAGGGCGCTTCCCTGCTCCCCGGGGGATGGACGGTCCTTGAGATCAAGGTCCAAGACGCTATGCCCCTATGGCTCTGCGGCATCCTGTCAGCGGGCGGGATCACCAAAGGCAGCTTTTCCAAATACGGGGAAGCCTACCGCCAGCAGCTGGTCAAAGCGCGAAGATATTAAGAAGGAGAATACATTATGTTCGATTCCATTTATACCGCCACCGTTACCCCTTCCCAGTTCTTTCTCATGACGGCGGCAGCCCTGATCACGGGCTTTCTGTACGCCTGGATCATGAGCTTCCGCGTCCACTCCACCAAGCGTTTCTTCATCGTCACCGCGCTGATCCCGTTTGTGGTCGCCGCCGTCATCACCTTTGTCAACGGCAACATCGGTGCGGGGGTCGCCATCGGCGGCGCCTTCAGTCTCATCCGCTTCCGCAGCGCCCAGGGCAGCGCGGACGAGATCGCCGCCATTCTCGTGGCGATGGGCTCCGGCATTGCCTTCGGAATGGGATATGTGGGCTACGGCGTGGTGATCCTGCTCGCCCTCGCGGTCCTGTTCCTCCTTCTCAGCTTCGTACCGCTGTTTGAGCACAAGTCCATGGCGGCGGATCAGCTGCTGCGCGTCACCATCCCCGAATCCCTCGAATACAACGGCGTCTTCGACGAGATCTTCGCCCACTACCTGAAAAAGATCGAAAACGCCGGGGTGAAGACCACCGGGATGGGCAGTATGTTCCGGCTTTCCTACAAAGTGCAGCTGAAAAACCCCGCCGAGGAAAAAGCGTTCATCGACGAGCTGCGCACCAAAAACGGCAATCTCGAGGTCGCCCTCCTTCCCTACACGGAAAAGCAGAATCAGCTCTGATTATTATTCAAGCGACGCGCGGCGGGACAACCGGGTCCCGCCGCTCTTTTTCTCCAATTCCAAAAAAATCCAAAAAAGTTTCGGAAAAGGCTTGACAAATTATATCGCACGCGATATAATTCAGGTGAGGTGAAGAAAGAGTGAACGAAAAATACGACGCGCTCCGCTTGAAGAATCAGCTTTGTTTCCCCCTATACGCCGCGTCCAATCTGATCACACGGAAGTATAAACCCCTTCTGGATGAACTGGATCTCACGTACACGCAATACATTGTTATGATGGTACTGTGGGAGAACGGACAGGCAAACGAAAAGCGCCTTTGCGAATCCCTTTATTTGAAGTCCAACACCCTCACGCCTCTGCTGAAAAAATTAGAGGACAAGGGATATATCGAGAAAGGCAGGGACAGGGACGACGAGAGAAACCTCGTCATCACCCTGACAAAGGCGGGAAAAGAGCTGCAAGACAAAGCCCTGTGCGTCCCGGATTGCATCGCGAAGGAATTTCATCTGACCCCCGGGGAAGCGTCGTCACTCTATTTGATCTTATACAAGCTGCTCAACGAAGAAACCAACCGAGACGAAACGAACAAAGGAGGAAAGTAATATGAAAACGATCTATGATTTCACGGTGAAAGACAGAGAAGGCAACGACGTCAGCCTTTCCGCGTACCAGGGCAAGGTCCTGCTCATCGTCAACACGGCGACGGGATGCGGCTTTACGCCCCACTACGACCCGCTGGAAGCCATGTATAAGGACCTGCGGGACAAGGGCTTTGAGATCCTGGATTTCCCCTCCAATCAGTTTAACAACCAGGCGCCCGGCACCGACGAGGAGATCCACGATTTCTGCACCATCCACTTCGGAACGGATTTCCCCCAGTTCGCCAAGATCGACGTGAACGGCGAGACGGCGTCTCCCCTCTTCGCTTTCCTGGCAACGGAAAAGCCCTTCGAGGGCTTCGGCAAGGGACTCAAGAGCGTGGCGCTGAACAAGTTCGCCGGTATGAACAACAAGAAATTCGGGGACAAGGCGTATATCAAATGGAATTTCACCAAGTTTCTTGTAGACCGGGAAGGCAAGGTCGTCGCCCGTTTTGAGCCCACCGTGGATATGAAGGACGTGAGAAGCGCCGTGGAAGAAATGCTGGGATAAGCGATATGAGCATTTTCAGCGTTATGAAAAGCCGGAGAAGCGTGCGGTCGTTTGACGGCACGCCTCTCA
This sequence comes from Clostridia bacterium, assembly GCA_017959745.1. Classification (GTDB taxonomy): domain Bacteria; phylum Bacillota; class Clostridia; order Oscillospirales; family SIG627; genus RGIG5579. Next base: position 2,660 of record JAGDAA010000034.1, on the reverse strand, counting down.
CCGGCGAAGACAGAAAACGGATTTGCGACTACGCCGCCCAAGCGGATAACCCGTACGGGCAGGCGATCGAATGGAAGCTGCTGGACGCGGAGGAACACGGGCTTTCCAGCCCGGTGATCACGGGAACGGACCTTTATATCGCCGGCAAAATGCGCCGTCAGCCCCACGCGGAGGAGGCATTCGGATACGCCTTTGAAAAGATCGTCCTTTACGCCGAATCGCTGGGGATCGGGACCACGTGGATCGCCGGTACGATGAACCGTCCCGCCTTTGAAAAAGCCATATCTCTCACCGAAGAAGAGGTACTGCCCTGCGTGAGCCCCCTGGGCTATCCCGCCCGGAAAATGACCCTGCGGGAGAGTATGATGCGCAAGGGCGTCCGGGCGGACAGCCGCCTGGCGTTTGACACCCTGTTTTTCGACGGCTCCTTCGATACGCCTCTGTCGCCGGATAAAGCCGGCGTCCTGAAGGAGGCGCTGGAGGCGGTGCGCGTCGCGCCCTCCGCCGTGAACAAACAGCCCTGGCGCGTGGTGCTTTGCGGCGGCAAGGCGCACTTCTACGAAAAGCGCAATCCCGGCTACGTTCAAAACGGCTGGGATCTCCAGAAGATCGACGTGGGCATCGCCCTGTGCCACTTTGAGCTCGCCGCCCGGGAGCGCGGGGTGGAAACGGTGTTTGAGATCCAGGATCCGGGCATTCCCGTGCCGGAGGACGTTTCCTACATTGCCTCCTACGCCGTTACGATCTGAATCAGAAAAACGGTGCGTGTCTTTCCCGCGTTCGGCGGTGAAGGACAGTCTCGACCGCGATTAAACAGCTTTAAGGAGAAAAAGAGAATGGTTATCAAAGCAGTCAAGCTCTACGATAAGGGATATATGACAAAGCCCTTCGCCTTCGGGGGCGAGGGGATGGAAGGGCTGGATCCCGCCGTCAGATACCGCTCCAGTCTGCAGAATTTCGTCATTGATACCGGAAGCGACGTCATCCTCGTGGATACCGGGATGCCCGCGGAGGTGCCGGAAGCCGTACCGGACGAAAAGACGCAGATCTATATGGGCCGCAAGATCAGAAACTACGTTGACGCCCTGGCGGAGGCGGGCTACAAGCCCGAGCAGGTCACCAAGATCCTGATCACCCACAAGCACGCGGACCACACCGGGGAGCTTCGCGCCTTTCCCAACGCCGAGATCTACGCCTCCCGGGAGGAGTGCGGCGCACGGGAACTGCAACTTCCCAACGTGGTCCCGGTGGATTTTACAGACGGCGCCTACGCCAATTTTGAGGCGAGCCAGAAGATCACCGACGGGGTCTATCTCATCCTGGCGACGGGGCACACCACCGGCAACAGCATCGTCATCGCGGAGGACGGCGGGCTTTTCTATATGCTCCACGGGGACGTGACCTACACCGACGAAGCTCTCTATGAAAACAAGCTTTCCGTGGTCTTTGAGGACCTTCCTGCCGCCCGGAAGACCCTGGACGCCGTGAGGGCGTTTATCGCTTCCCATCCCACCGTATACCTCTCCACCCACACGCCTCTCGGCTATGAGAACCTGGAAGCCCGGGCGGTCGTCGACCTGGACAATCCGCCGGAAACGAAAGCCGTTGAGACGGTGGAAACCGCCGAAGCCAGCGGCAAATACATCTGCTCCGTCTGCGGCTACGAGTACGATCCCGCCGAGAACGGAGGCGTCGCCTTCGAGGACCTGCCGGAGGACTGGAAATGCCCCCGCTGTAAGCAGGGCAAAGACCGGTTCAATCGAGCGTAAAGGAGGATAAACCTATGAAGATCGCCGTCAGATACTACACCAAAACAGGCAACACGAAACGGCTCGCGGATGCCGTCGCCGAGGCCTTAGGCACGCAGGCGCTTTCCATCGGGGAACCCCTGACCGAGCCGGTGGATCTCCTCTTCCTGGGCAATTCCTACTATGCCTTCAGCATCGACCCGGAGGTCCGGGCATTTTTGAAGACCCTCAACCCGACTATGGTGGGAAAGATCGTCAACTTCGGCTCCGCCGCCATGCTGAATTCCACCTTGAAAAAGGTCCGCGCCGAAGCCCAAAAGGTCGGGGTTACCGTGGATGACAGGGAGTTCCACTGCAAAGGGGAATTCAAAGGGATCCATAAGGGCAAGCCGGACGAGCAGGACTTGAAAGCCGCCGCGGCGTTCGCCGCCTCCTTCCTTCAAACCCCGGCGGACTAACGTCCCCCTTCCCCGCTCTGCCGCGATCCCCGAATCCGCGGCGCGAAAAAACGAGAATCAGCAAATAAAAATATCGGATATGCCTTTCGGCATATCCGATATTTTGGTGCACCTGACAGGACTTGAACCTGCACCGAGTTGCCCCGACTAGAACCTGAATCTAGCGCGTCTGCCAATTCCGCCACAGGTGCGAAGTGCCCCGTAGATTTTACACGGCCGGGGTGTCCGAGGCGGGCCTTGCGGCTGATCCGCGTCTGACGCTTCCCAACGTCAGCCCGGTTATTATAACAGGGTCGGGGTGGAATGTCAAGACTGAAAAATACTTTTTTGAAAAAACTTATGCACTTTACAGATCCGAGGCGGTCAACGGAAAAGATGCCAGGGTGAACGACTCGCCGGTGGCGAGGAGAGAGACGAGCTTGGCGGTATAGGTCTTCCCTTCTTCCAGCGGCGT
>JAGDAA010000003.1 GCA_017959745.1 Clostridia bacterium | reverse complement strand
CTTCTGCTCCCGGGTGATACAGATGGAGCCACCGCCGATGCCGACTTTGATGAAATCCGCGCCGCAGTCCGCCAGGAAGCGGAAGCCCTCTGTATCCACCACGTTACCGGCGCCCACCTTGACAGCGTCGCCGTACTTATCCCGGATCCAGGCGAGGGTGCGCTTCTGCCACTCGGAGACGCCCTCGGAGGAATCGATGCACAAAACGTCCGCGCCGGCGTTGATCAGGGCGGGGACCCGTGTCTCATAATCCCGGGTATTGATGCCCGCGCCCACCACATAGCGCTTGTTCCCGTCCAGAAGCTCTAGGGGGTTGGACTTGTGGGAATCGTAGTCCTTGCGGAAAACCAGGTACTTCAAATGCCGCTCCTTGTCGATGATGGGCAGGGAGTTGAGCTTGTGATCCCAGATCACGTCGTTGGCGGCTTTCAGGGTGATGCCCTCCTCCGCCGTGACCAGCTTTTCAAAGGGCGTCATAAAATCCTTCACCGGGGTGGCGGGATCCATCCGGGAGACGCGGTAATCCCGTCCGGTGACGATGCCGCAAAGGACGCCGCCGGGGGTGCCGTCCTCCGTGACCGCCATGGTGCTGTGCCCCATCTTTTCCTTCAGGGCGATGACTTCCGCCAGGGTGCTGTCCGGGCGCAGATTGGAATCGCTTTCCACAAAGCCCGCCTTGTGATTTTTCACCTGCTCCACCATCGCCGCCTCGCTCTCCACGGACTGGGAGCCGTAGATGAAGGAAACGCCGCCCTCCTGCGCCAGGGCGATGGCAAGGCGGGATCCGGAAACGGACTGCATAATGGCGGAGACCAGGGGGATATTCATCGTCAGCGCCGGCTCCTCGCCCCGGCGGAACTTCACCAGGGGGGTCTTGAGATTCACGTTCGCCGGAACGCACTCCGAAGAGGAATAACCGGGGACCAAAAGATACTCATTGAAGGTGTGACAAGCTTCGGGATAAAAGTACGCCATCGTTTTTCTCCTTTTTTGATTTGAGAAAGAGAGCCACCCGCGTGGCTCTCCCTTTTATTCTTCCGTTTTTTCAGCGGACAGCGCCGCTTTTTTCTGTTTCGCGCTTTCGATCCGGGCGGCGACCCGATCCACGATGAATTTCGCCAGAAGGGCAAAGCAGGTGCCCAGGATCGCGCCGGCGATCACATCCGTAACGTAGTGGACGGATACGTAAAGCCGGGAAAAGGCGATGAGGAACGCCAGCGCCAAAGCGCCGCTCCCCCATTTTTTGTTCCACAGGAACAAGCCCACCGCCGCCTCAAAGGACGCCAGGGTATGCCCGGAGGGGAAGGACAGATCCGATTCCGCGTGCACCAGAAGGCGCAGAGGCCCGCCGGGGGCGTACAGCGCCGGGTACAGATCATAGGGGCGGGTCCGGGCGATGAGGTTTTTCAGGATCCCGTTGCCGAAGATCAAGCCCAGAAGCAGGGCGACACCCATGGTGAAGCCGATCTTCCGCGTCCTGGGAATGATGATCAGCACCACCGCCGCCAGGATCATAAACCAGCCCTTGTCCGCCAAAAAGGACAAAACGGGCATCACCGCGTCGAAAAAGGGGTTGGCGAGATGTGCCTGGATCCACTGCAGGATCCCCAGATCCCACCCGTCCACCGGTCCGAAGGAGGACAGAGCGGCGAAAAAGGGAATAAGCGCCTGTGCGATCATACCTGTCTCCTTATTCTTCTACGTAGCGGTCGTAAATGCGGAAGGTTCCGTTCACCTTGTGCAGGAACACGGTCTGACGGAGGGGATAGACCTCCTCCGCGCCGCCGAACTGGGTGAGGACCTGATCCAGCTTCACCCGGCAGGAGATCACGTCGTCACTGTACGCGTAGAAGTGATCAACAACTTCGTCTTTGAAATAATATCCCTTGTGGTCGATGACCCACACGCCGGGGTTCAAGCGGGTATCCTTATAAAACTGGCTATTGGTGTCAAAATACTGCGCGACCGTTCCGATGCCGCCGTCCGCCTGGATAAAGCAGGCGTAGGCTTCCATTCCTTTACGCACGAAGTCCGCGTACTGCTCCTGGAGATCCTGGCGATAGCTCAATTCCGCCCGATAGTCCCCGTTCTTATCCTGGGTGATCGCCACCGCGTTGCCCGCCGCATCCGCACAGGCAAGCTGGGGAGCGCGGTACAAGCCCTCCACGTGGTACTTATCAAAATAAATGCCCTCAGCGCCAGCCGGCAGCTTCTCGTTATAGGGAGATTTCTCGGTGGCAACGAGATAATTCTCCGATATCGGTCTGCCGTTCAGGGTGAGCTTCATCCCACGGGGGACGATGGCCGTGACGCTTTCCTTGCCCACCAGATCCATTTCCAGGGAATCGAACTTCCACCCACGGAAACCGAAGCCCAGATCTTCATCGGACTGGACAAAATTCATCGCGGCGATCTTTTTGGTGGTCTCCCGCACGTAAATGGCGCCCTCGTCGCTGGCTTCCTCCCGGATGGGATCCGCGTAGCTCACATGGTAGCGCGCCCTGCCCTCCTCCGATTTAACTTGGTAGAAGACAAGCTCCTTTCCCTCTCCCATTTCCCGCAGGGAAGCGGAAACGACGGCGGCGTCCTCGAAGCCATACGCCTCAAATCCCCAAAGCTTGAGCGCTTCCGAAAAATCATTTCCGGTAAAGCAGCGGTCAAAAAGCGCCTGTGCCTCGTGAATGGGCTGAGCCGCCTCATACGCCGTTAGAAAACGGTTCAGAAAAATCAAGAAAACGGCGAAGGCAATACAAAGCAGCGCCATGATGCCGCCAAAGATCCACCAGAACACCGGCTTGCCCTTTTTCTCGATGGGCAGGCGGATAGGCTCCTGAGGGCGCACGCTTCGCAGGGTGCGGGACTGGAATTTGTTATCCATTGTTCTGCGCCTCCCCTACGATAAAATAGGTGGGAATGGTGCGGGGGCGAGTAAATGCCTTGTACTTATTCACCAGACCCTGCTGCTGATACTCATCCAGCTCGGAGAGATCGTAGTTATACAGATTGTAATAGTCGCGGTAATAGAGCATCGCGGAGCTGCCGCCGTCCAGCATACCTGCCGCCACGGCGCCGTATTCCACCAGGATGTTGATACACTCGTCATAGGTGGCGCCCAGGGACTGCGCGGTACGGCCGTCGGTCACCAGCATCAGGACCGCGCCGTCCGCCCGCTGGGCGATGCAGGAACGCTGCGCCACGCCGGTATTGCCGGGGGCATAGTGGTAGGAAACGTTAGCGCCGTCGTTGGTGATCAGGGCGTTGCCCGTCTGGAAGCTGACCCCGTCCCGAATCCCCAGTTCCGTGGCGCGCTGAACGGTCATCCCCTCGGAGACGATGAGCCGGTTGTCCTTGTCAAATCCCATAAAGGTCTTTCCGGTATTGCCGGAGAACCGCACGCCGTGGGAATAGGTGAGCCCCATGGGCAAGTCGCCGGCGCCCATACCGCCCACGTCGCTGAATTCGCCGCCGTTCATAGCCGCCACGGCGCCGTATTTCTCAGCGATGCCGAAGATCTTCATCCCGCCGCTTTTACCGGCGGCGTAATCGCTGCCCCAGCCCACGGATACCCGGGTGGGATCCTTGATGATCAGCATATACGCCTTGAAGTTGGGCTTGATGATCACGTCGAAGCGAATGCCGTCGATGGCGTCCGCCCACTCGTCCTTCTGCTCGTCTTCCTGGGCGGCGGGCTTTACGTCATCCATACTCATCACGTCGTGGGTCACGGTCTTGGAATCCTTCTCGATCTGCTCCACCAGCGCGTGGTCCAGGAACAAACCGGGGATCCATTTGGTGGCGCTGGCCTGCTTGGCCGACAGCACCAGGGCGTTGCGCATACTTTCACTGGGACCCTTCAGAAGCACGACGCAGGTGATGAGGACCGCCGCGATCACAAAGACCAACAGACCTCCGACGCACACGCCGATACGCCCGGCAATGCGCCGACGCGTGGCTTTTTTGCCCGCTTTTCCCACAACGGCGCGGGGCGTTTTCCCGTTCTTCCCGCCGTTATTTTCCGGGCTTTCCGAAGGATCCTCTCTTCTCGTCTTTCTCGGCTTTTTTTCCTTGTCCGGCTCCTTGTACGGGTCGTCCGGCAAATCGGAGGGCGGCGCGGTCTTGACCGCCGTCGTTTTTTCCTCCGATTCCTGTAGGATCATGTATGGGTCGCTCACTGTTTCATCTCCGGTCCCGGGCTTCGCCCGCGATAATTTTGTATGGTTATAATCTATGTAATGCAGATTAGATTCAGTATATCAGTTCCTACTGCAAAATGCAATCATTTTACGGAATTTTCCTCATTTTTCACAGGGATATCCAAAGAGGTTCTTTTCTTCGTCACTCCAGAAGATCCATCATACTGTAGACCCGGTAAGCGGAGGCGATCATGGCGCCCCGGTCGATGAGCCCCATCCGCACCTGATCCCCGACGGAGGGCTCCTCCCGCGCCGGCGTTCCCCATTTGTTGGAAAGAACCTGCTTGGGCATTTTCACGTCGGACCCTGCCCGCACCTCCTCCGCCAGAGTGGAATAGACCTCCCAGTCGGTCATCACCACGCCGGTGAAGCGCCATTCGCCCCGGAGGACTCCGTTGATCAGTTCCCAGTTGGCGCTGGCTCTCACACCGTTCACCCGGTTGTAGGAGGTCATCAGCGCCCCGGGACGGGATTTTTTGATACAGATCTCAAAGCCCTTGAGATAGATCTCCCGCAGCGCCCGCTGAGAAACCCGGGAATCGCTTTCCTTCCGGTTGGTCTCCTTGTTGTTGCAGAGGAAATGCTTGACGGTCGCCACCACGTGTTCCCCCTGGACGCCCTTCACCACCGCCGCGGCGAAGACGCCGGAGGACAGGGGATCCTCGGAAAAATACTCAAAGTTCCGCCCGCACAGGGGGGAACGGTGGATGTTCAGGGCGGGCGCCAGCCAGATGCCCGCGTTGTTTTCCTTGATCTCCAGCGCCACGGTCCTGCCGAAGCGGCGTGCCAGCGCCGGGTCCCAGGTCTGCGCCAGCATATTGGCGCAGGGGAAATGGGTGGTATACACGTCCCGCCCGTAGGTGGCGCGGTAGCCCGCGGGTCCGTCGGCGGTGGGGATATAGCCGGGCTTGCGCTTGTCGCCCCGGAGCGCCAGATGCCCCAGGCACCCGGTGTAGGAGGCGTTCAGCGGGGTATGCCCGAAGAGGGTGTCCGCCAGCTCGTCGTCGGAAAACTGCCGAAGGTATCCGTCCAGCCGCTTGTCTTTCAGCGCCGCCGCCAGGCTGATAGGTGTTTCGGGCTTGGGCTGACGCAGGGCGTGGCGCTTTACGGGATGGGGCAGGGGCGCTTCCCCGGGCAGCGTTTCATAAGAACCGTCCGCCCGGAGGCGCCGGGGCAGCTCCACGGGCGCCAGATAGGGCGTACAGACCTTTACAATCTCATTTTTCTCAAGGCGGAAGGAAAGGATCTTTTCGGTGTCCCGGACGTTCTCGCCCAGAAGGACCTGATACTCGCCCTTCTCCAGGACGAAGGCGCTCTTGCGGATCAGTCCCAGATCGTCGAAGGAGGCGAGGGAGCGGATATCGAAGGACAGGCGCAGGGTCTGCTCCTGTCCGGGGGCGAGCTCCCTCGTTTTCTCGAAGGCGGCGAGGACCTTTTTCGCCTTGCCCAGTTTGCCCTGGGGCGCTGTCAGATAGAGCTGCGCCACGTCCCTGCCCGGGCGTTTGCCGGTGTTTTTCACCAGAACGGAGACCGAGACGGTGTTCTTTTCTTTTTGCGCCGAAAGAGTCTTCCGGGAGAAGGCGGTATAGGACAAGCCGAAGCCGAAGGGATAGACCACCTTTTCCGGGCAGAAGGTCTCAAAATAGCGGTAACCCACGAAGATATCCTCCTCGTAGTTCACGTAATCCTCGCTCTCCCGGAAGGTGGCGGTGGTGGGATAATCGTCCAGGGAGCGCGCCAGGGTGTCCTGGAGGCGTCCGCCGGGACAGGCGTCTCCCAGCAGGATATCCGCCAGACTCTCCCCCGCCAGATGCCCGGCGAAGGGGGTATACAGCACCGCGTTCACCTTGCCGTTTTCCGCGAAGGGAGCCACGTCCATCACACCGCAGACGTTGAAGACCACAACGACCTTTTCAAAATCCCGGCAGAGGTCCTCCAGGAGCTTTTCTTCCTCGGGGAGAAGAGTATAGTCCCCCGCGCCGCCGCTGCGGTCCATTTCCTCCGTGGAATAGCGGGCGAGGATCAGAATCGCCGTCCCGCCGAACGCCACGGCCTCCCGGTAGAGGGAATCCGGCAGCGCCGGGGTGTGCCGGGGCTTGACCTGAACGGAGCGGCTCGTTTCCTGGGGGCTTAAGCCCTCCGCCCAGTCCTTGCCGTCCGCCAGAGCGTCCCGGTAAAAATCCACCAGGGGACGGAATACCCGGGCGTCCTTCCGGTTCAGAAGCGCTGCGGCGGGGTCGATCCTGCCCCGCGCCATCAGACTGCCGGAGCCGCCGCCGCCGAAGATGTATTCCCCCACGCCTCTGCCGAAGAGGCAGATCCGGCTGCCCTTGGCCAGGGGAAGGGTCCCGTCGTTTTTCAACAGCACCGTGCCCTCCGTGGCGATGCGCCGGGTCAGCTCCAGGTGTTTTTTGGACGCTGTGACCTTTCGTCCGTCCTTGCCCAAGGGCAGCACGGGCTGGTAGAGATATCTGCCGAAACGTTCCATGATTTTTCCTCCTTGCGGGTAAATGAATGCTACTTCTTATTATAGTTCATTTTGGGGAAAATACAAGAAAAAAACCGCAAAATGCTGAGGGAAAAGTAAATGGAAACCGCTGTCGGAAGCGGCGGGGCGGCAAGGGAAAAACGGGCATTTGGTTTTGCTTGACGAAACCGCGGGATTCGGGTATAATGGAGAAAGAGAAAGTCCTTCTCACCAACATTTGAAAGGAGATTTGATCTATGGGACTTATTAAAGCCGGCGTAGGCGCCCTGGGCGGCACCTTGGCAGATCAATGGAAAGAGTTTTTCTACTGTGAGGCGCTGCCCCCCACGGTCCTGATGACCAAGGGTCAGAAGCGCACGACCTCCCGTACCTCCAACACCAAAGGAAACGACAACATCATTTCCAACGGCTCCGGCATCGCCGTGGCGGACGGACAGTGCATGATCATCGTGGATCAGGGCAAGGTGGTGGAGCTTTGCGCCGAGCCCGGTGAATTCACCTGGAACAGCTCCTCGGAGCCCAGCATCTTCGCCGGGAACCTGGGGCAATCCATCCTGGATTCCTTCAAGACCCTGGGACGCCGCTTCACCTTCGGCGGCGACACCGGCAAGGATCAGAGGGTGTATTACTTCAACACCAAGGAATTGATCGACAACAAGTTCGGCACCCCCAACCCCATTCCCTTCCGGGTGGTGGATCACAAGATCGGGCTGGATATGGATACCTCCGTGAAATGCTCCGGCGTGTATTCCTACAAGATCACCGACCCCATCCTCTTTTACACCAACGTATGCGGCAACGTAGCCGACACCTATCAGCGGGAGACCCTGGACGGTCAGCTGAAAACCGAATTCATCAGCGCCCTGCAGCCCGCCTTCGGGAAGCTCTCTGACCTGGAGCTCCGTCCCAACCAGATCGTGACCCACAACACCGAAGTGGAAAACGCCATGAACGACGTCCTTTCCGCCAAGTGGAAGGAGCTGCGCGGTCTCGAGGTCGTCTCGGTCGCCTTCTCCACCGTCACCATTCCCGATGAGGACGCCGAGGAGATCCGCAAGCTCCAGCGCGGCGCCGCCATGCGGGATCCCGGCCTTGCCGCCGGTACTATGGCGGAAGCCCAGGCGGACGCTATGCGCGCCGCCGCCAAGAACGAAGCGGGCGCTATGACCGGCTTTATGGGTATGGGCATGGCGATGAACAGCGGCGCCGCCATGGGCGCGCAGAATCTGTACGCCATGGCGCAGCAGCAGCAACAGCAGCAGGCACAGCAGCAGCCTGCCGCCGCCCCCGCCGCCGGCTGGAAATGCGAATGCGGCGCCACCGCCACCGGCAATTTCTGCCCCGAATGCGGCAAGCCCAAGCCCGCTGACGGATGGAAATGCGAATGCGGCGCGGTGAACAAGGGCAAATTCTGCACCCAGTGCGGCAAGCCCAAACCCGCGGGAGAGCCGCTTTACAAATGCGACAAATGCGGCTGGGAGCCGGAGGATCCGCGTCATCCGCCCAAGTTCTGCCCTGAATGCGGCGATCCCTTCGACGAGAACGACGCGAAGTAATGGGCCTGTTTGACGATCTGTTCGGCGCGGCGAAGAACGCGGCGGCAAACGCCGCCCGTTCCGCCGGGCGAACGGTAACGAATGAAGCACAGAGCGCGGTACAGCAAGCGGCGCGGAGCGCGGTCAGTCAAGGCAAGATCACGAAGGTCCCCCTGGCAAGCCTGCCCCGGACCCTCGCGGAGCTTCAAGCTATGCCGGAGGCGGCGCTGACGGACCCCAACGCCGCGGCGGCGCTCACCATAGCGGCGCTGTGCGTTTTCCCCCAGGACCGGGCTGCGTGCTACGAGATGCTGAATTTTCTACGGGGTCCCCGCCCCATGAGCCCTATGGACGAGGCGTTTATCCGGGACCGCTTTATGGACGGGAAGGACTATCTCCCCCGCTCCTACTTCGACGGCGCGAAGCCCGATAACGATTACACCCCCGACCAGCCTCTCGCCGTGACGGTGAAGGAGCAGACCAACTCCCGGGAGCAGGAGGGATATATCACCCTGTATCTCTTCTCCGGCGGCGCGGACAATCCCCGCCCCGTGACCTTCCGGAACAAGCCCTCCACCGGACAATGGTTTTTGTGGGAGTATTCCGGACTGCTTTCCGGCATCCGGATCCCGAAAAGCCAGGACGCGTGGGCATAAACAGAAACGGCGTTGTCGAAAGACAACGCCGTTTCTGTTTTATACGATCCGTTCCCGTCAGGAACGGATCGTATATCATGCCGCGCGTCAACGCGGTATATCATATCGCGGAAGCGATATATCATATTGTGCGAGCAATATATCATTCAAAAAAAGCGCCCAAAAGCGCTTTTTTTGTTATCTGCCGTCGAGATAATCGCAGGCGGCGAGGGCGGCGACGGCGCCGTCGGCGGCGGCGGTGGGTACCTGCCGGATCTTCTTCCGGCGGCAATCCCCCGCCACGAAAACCCCGGGGGTGGGGCTGTAACACGTTTCATCGGAGGCGGCGTACCCCCGTTCGTCCAGTTCCAAAACGTTTTGGAACGCCTCGTTCTGAGGGATCAGTCCCACGGCAAGGAAGACGCCCGCCACGGGGATCTCCGAAAGAGATCCGTCCTTTTCCCGGCGGACCCGGATGCCGGCAAGCTCTCCGTCACCCAGGTAGGCATCCACCACGGTGCCCAGGATCACCTCCACGTTGGACCTGGCGTAAAGCTGCTCCTGCAAGGCGCCCTCTCCGGTGAGAAAGTCCAGATTCTGAACCACGATGACCTTCTCTGCCAGCTCCGAGAGGAGCAGCGCCTCCTGGAGGGCGGAATTACCGCCCCCCACAACGGCGACCCGGGCGCCGCGATAGAAGGCTCCGTCGCAGACGGCGCAGAAAGAGACGCCGCTCCCGATGAAGTCCTCTTCCCCGGGGAGACCCAGGGTGCGGTGCCGGGCACCTGTGGCGAGGATCACGGCCCGGGCGCGAACCGGCTCGCCGTCCGTGGTAAGGGTAAAGGCGTCCCCGTCTTTTTCAACGGAAAGCACTTCGCAGGAATCCATTTCGGCGCCCTGTTCCAATGCCTGCTCCACCAGCTTTTCCG
>JAGDAA010000033.1 GCA_017959745.1 Clostridia bacterium | reverse complement strand
GGATGGGCTCTGTTTTTTGTATAACAGCGTACAAACGTATCGAAATCAAAGCGAAAGGGTACAATCGTAACGCCTTATCGTCTTGATAAACCGGAATATGCATTGGATGTTAAATCAGCCGGGGAAAAGCTCATTTTTCACCGTCGCGGAGGAAAGAAACGAAGCGCCGGATGCCGTCCGAGGGCATCGTTTTGCGGTAGTAAACGTACACCACGTACTGTTCCCGGAAATCCGCCACGGACAGGAAGCGTACACCCGGCAGGGCCTGTTCCCCCTCTTCCCGCATCACACCGATGCCCACCCCGGCGGCCACCAATTTTTCAAAGCATTCGATGTCGTTGCAGGACACGGCGATCCGGGGCTCAAAGCCTGCGCTTTCGCACGCCCGTTTCAGGATGGCGTGAGTGTTGCTCCCCGCGCCCATGGAGAGAAAATCCCGGTCTTTCAGATCAAAAAGCGTTCGTTTTATGCCGCAGGCGGGATCACCCGCCGCGGCGGCGAGGCGCAGGGGCGTTTCGTACCAAGCGAATCGCTCCCGGTCGGAGTAAAGGGGGCTGTCGGCGTCCACGATCAGATCGAAAGAGGCGGGATCCTGCTGATCCGTATCGAAGGCGATCCGGAAGGAAACGCCGGGCACGGTGCGTCGAAAAGCGATGATGGCGTCGGTCACCCGGCGGCGCATGGCACGCACCAGCACGCTGATCTCCCGGGCCTCGTTCTCCCCGGACGCGGCGGCGAGAAGCGCGTCGTCGATTTTTGCAAAGCCCCGGGACAGCGCGTCGTATAGCCGCCGTCCCCTTTCGTTGAGGATGATCCGATTGGCGCGACGGTCGAAGAGTTCCTGCCCCAGTTCCTTTTCCAGCCGCTTCACCGAAGCGGAGACCGAGGTCACGGGGACGAAATACAGTTTCGCCGTCTGGGAAAAACTCTCATATTTCGCGCTTTCCAGAAAATAGCGCAGTTGAAGCAGTTCCATAGCGTACCGCCTTTCTTGTTGATGAACTCATTTTACAACATCGTCAAAGTGAAAGCAAGACCATTTTACCTGATTATTTACAGTGGTGTAAAGCGGTGGTAAACTTGTCCCGAAAGGAGCGATGACGATATGGAAAGAAACGTGTTGTACCTAAACAAGAAAGCTATGGAAGAGGCGGGCGTCCTGGATATGAAGGCGGCGATCGCCGATTTAGAGAAGGTCTATACGCTCTGCGCCCGGGGCGACGTGATCAATCCCGGCAAATGCGTCCTTCGCTGGGGCAAGACCCCCGAAGATGAAAACGAAATGGGCAGGATCAACGCTATGCCCGGTTACGTGGGCGGCGAATATGATATGGCGGGAATCAAATGGATCGGCAGCGGTCCCCAAAACTACAAGAAAGGCCTGCCCCGAGCCAGCGTGACCGTCATCCTCAACGACCCCGACACCAAACTGCCGCTTTGCTTCGCGGACGGAACCGCCGTCAGCGTGTTGCGCACCGGCGCCTCCGGCGGCGTGGCGGTGGCGAACCTTGCCGCCAAGGGAGCAAGGAAATTGTTGATCTGCGGCGCAGGCGCTCAGGCGCCCGCCCAGTTGGAAGCGGCTCTGATCGCCCGTCCCGACATCGACACGCTGTACGTGTACGATATCCGCCCGGAGAGCGCGAAACGCCTGGCGGAACTGGCTGAAACGCGGTATAAGGGCCTCCGCGCCGTGCCGGTGGACGATCCGGAAGACGCGGCGCGGGAGGCAGACGTCATCATCTGCGTCACCCTGGCCTCTCAGCCCTTCATTCGGGGCGCCTGGCTGAAAAAGGGATGCCTGGTGATGAACATGGCGGACTACGAAGTGGACCGCGACTGCGTGAAACGGGCGGACAAGGTAGTGGTAGACTTCTGGGAGAACATCAAGCACCGTATGATAAGCACCGTGGCGCTCATGTGGAAGGACGGGGAATTCCGGGACGAAGAGATCCACGCCGAGATCGGCGAGATCGTCTCCGGGAAAAAGCCCGGTCGGGAACGGGAAGACGAGATCATCTATTTCAACGCCGTGGGCGCGGGCATCCTGGATATCGCCCTCACCACGCGCTGCTACCGCTTTGCCGAAAAACACGGCATCGGCATCACCCTCCCGTTTTGGGAATGAAACAAAAACAGATAAGGGGCAGCAAAAAAGACAACCGGACAATCCGAAAAGGATCGCCCGGTTGCTTTGCTTCGGAGTCCGGAGTTCGTTCCGAATCCCCCTCGCGATCAATTTGCAAAGGAAAAAGCACGCAATAACCGAAATTATCTTTCTACTCAATATCAATAATTTGAATATCGAGGACATCGTCGTTAATCACTTTCCCGTGAATTGTTGATGCAAATAATAAGGATACTGTTTCAAACATATCGTTTCCTTTGAGAGCACAAAGCTTCTTACCTTTATCCGCATTCATTTCATAAACCTCGATTTCTTCACCATTCCACTCAATAAATATCCTCATTCCATTGATTAGGAGATCTGCATCGTGACCATAACACAAGCTATCATATAAGTCGGTATATTCGTCGCGTGTCATTTTTTTATCCTCCAAAGAATTTCTTATATTTCTTTTTCTCGTCCTTTGTCAGAGGGCGCGCAGGTTGCCTCTTCCCATTTTTGTAATCATGAGCGTGAAGAACTTTTTTTCCTTGATGAATAGAGTTTTCAATATCAACTCTCGATGTTTTATCCGAGTTGTAAATCCGAAGTTTTTTTACTGATCCATCGGGATGCAAACTTATATACGCACTGCTGGAATGTGATTCTTCAGGCAGTCCATGCTTCCCTTGAATTCCTTTGAGAACCTTTATACCGTTAATTGTCCCGATTGTTTCGTAGGTGAAAGGAACATTCTTTCCACTTGCAAAAGTTCCTCTGCCGCCCATTATCGCACCACCTTTCGAGATTCGCGATAATCAACGACGATTAAATCTCCCCGCATTTCTTGATACGGAGCTCCAAAGCATATTATTTTTGAGGGATTTATCCTATCAAGCATAGCGTAATAGCCACGAAGAAAGGAAATTTTGCTTTGTTTACAACCAACCATTCCAATCGCAACGGTCGATCCTTTTTCCACTCCGTCAAAGCAGAATTCAAAACTTCTGGCATCGCTCCAACTGATTGTTGGAATAACGAGTAGTCCCTTTTCCTGCCAAAACGCTCCTACCCATCGGTTTTTTGCAACGCTTTCAAGCTGCCTCCAAAGATTCATATCTGCATATGTTGAAAAGTCTGGAGTTAACACAAAAGCATATTGCAAATACCGAGATAACGATTTTTCGGGGTGATCGTAAGTGCCATTGAAACGATAGTCATCGACGAAATGGTGTACTCCTTTTTCTCTGTTTTCGGTGATATCGTTCGCTTTTGTATCTGAACAAGCGATCAATTTGATTTCCCCCGGCGGTTGTTGCCGCCGGGGGAAATCTGTTTATTTAATTACTTCTTTTACAATCTTATAGGCGGCGGGTTTTTGGGAACCTACTTTTACAGCGGTTTTAAACAAGGCGGCCCCGGCTTCCAATCTTTTTTTATCGGAAGCATACAAAGTAGCAATGACGTCCCCTT
>JAGDAA010000002.1 GCA_017959745.1 Clostridia bacterium | reverse complement strand
CGTGACCGCCGCGTCGTTCATCACAGCGTAAACGCTCGCCGTCTCATAGGGCTTTTCTCCCAAAAACTCCGCGGTGGTCACCGGGATGTAGCCGCCGTCGTACAACTCGTTGAAATAGATCTTTTTGGACGTGCGCCCGAAGTAGGACAGAGAGCTGCCGTCCGAAGCGGTCCCGGCGAATTTGCCGTCTCTTTGATCCTGGATCATAACGTAACTGTAATAGCCGTTGATGTAGCCGCTGCTGTTGGTCTCCACGTGGGCGTCTTCGATCGCCATCATGGTGTGGCCGCCGGCGTCGTCTCCCTCACTGTAGACCAGAAGGTCACCGGGCTGGATCTCGGCGTACGCCCGGTACGCCCAGGTGCGCCGGTTGGCGTCGTCCGCGCCCAGAACTTCCAGGATGGAGGGGGTGGTCTTGTCCTTGAAGTCCGTGATACTGTCGTCGTAATCGATGATGCCCAGAGGAATGTAGCCGTTGGACTTGGTCAGATACCGGCTGATGCAACGCCCCCGCAGGGAGGTGCACACGCTGAACAGGCCCCAGGCGGCGCTGGAGGCGCAGGTGTTGCCGATGGTCTCGTTGAAGGTCTCGGAATCCGTGTAGAGCAGCTCTCCGCTGCGGGCGTTGTAATAGTCCAGGAACTGGAAGATCCCGATCCCGGCGGAGGTGTAGGGCAGTCCCGCGTAGACCTTATCGGCGGTGTAGGTCTTCTGACCCACCGCGGCGCCGCTGGCCTTGTTGAAGGAAATGGTGGTGGGCGTGTACCACTGGACGGAAAGCTCGTCCCGCATGGCGCGCACCGCCATGGCACGCATTTCGTCGACCGTGGGGGTGTGATCGAAGGTGTAGAGGGGCGTTTTCATAGGATCAGCCACCCGCTTGCCGTTTTCCAGATCCTCCGCGTACGCTTCCACGGAGGCGCCATAGTTCAGCATGGCATAGAGCAAATTGTTCAATTTGGCGTTGTTGTAGGCGAGTATGGCGTCAGCCACGTAGGACTCGATGCTGTAGCAGAGGGTGCCGCTCACGGGCAGGGTGCCTTCAAAGCCAACGAAGGGCAGCTCCTTCGGGTCGTCCAGGTCAAAGTCCGGCGCGGCGCGGTACGCGGTCACGTACAATTCATCCCGCATGCGGTCCGGGGTGAGCGTGTGGCACCGCACCCGGTAGTAGCTTTCCCAGGGCTCGAAATCCGCCTGCTCGAAGGAGGCGACAAGCTCGCCGTCCCCGTCGCGGACCTCAATGGACAGCCCCGTAAGATCCGCCGCGCTGAAGACGAACTGAAGGTCGATGGAATCCATCAACTTCAGGTTGGCACCGTACCAGGTCAGCTCCTTGCCCGCTATAGCGGAGACGGATTTGCAGCTCGCGGCTTGTGGCGTGGTCTTCGTGCGCTTATTAAGCTGATCGGCGGTGAGAACGCTTGTGGCGGGATGATCCGCGTCATAATCAAAATAGGTCTGGGCTTTCGCGCCGTAGGTGAGAAGATCCGCGATCAGGGCGCCGAGCACGGCGTCATTGGGATACTGGTCGCACAGCTTCCGGCAGTATGCGGCTACGCTCTCCGTGACGGGTTCGCCATAGACGCGGTCCCCGCCCTTCAAGCCGGAGAGCGTGGCGGTGACGGTCTCGCCCATGGACGTGGGCGTCAGGCCGCGGAACGTGCAGTAGTAATAGCCGTCCTTCACGGCGTAATCGGTCGCGACCGTGGTCTCGCCCCCAAACGTAAAGGTCATCTGCGGGTCGGTAAAGCCCGCGCCGGTAAAGGCGGCGGCGTCCACCAGGAAATTGATGGCGATGTTGTTTTCCAGGAAAAGGGAAGTCCCGTAGATCTCGGGCTTGACTTCCTCCGCGAGTACGACGGTCCCCGCCGGGAAAAGCGGCAGGAGAAACGCCAGGGTCAGAAGCAGGGATACGATTCGTTTTTTCATGGCTTATCCTTTCGTTATGGAGTGTCCGTAAACGGTTTTGGTCTGTCCGTTG
>JAGDAA010000032.1 GCA_017959745.1 Clostridia bacterium | reverse complement strand
CCTGATATTGCAGGACGTCCCCCTCGTCCGCCAGATACCCCAGCTTGATCCGGCTGCCCCCGGGGAAGAGAAATTCCTTAGTGGATTCCTTCCATTCCGCCGTGCCGTACAGGATGCGCCGCAGGGGATTGATATGGTTTTCCCGCAGCTCCGGAAAGGTGCGCCGCAGGAGCAGGATCTGGATCCCCGGATGCGCCAGGGCGAGCAGGACCAGTTTCGCCCGCATGGCAAAGCTCTTGCCCCCGCCCCGCGCCCCGCCGTAGGCGACCCGGGGCGCCGTGGCTTTGAAAAACGCCTCCTGGGGCGGAAAGGGGTGCAGGGAAGCGAGCAGTTTTTCCGTTGCGTTCATAATTTCCTCCTTGACATTTGGATGCGGCGGGTCTACAATAGAGCTACGCACAAAGCGGATAAAACAGGGGTGCCGAAAGGCTGAGACGCGGAAAGCGAACCCTTCAAACCTGAGATGGATAATGCCGGCGTAGGGAGTTTTTACCGAACAAGCAAAAACCGATTCGCACGACGTCCGTCTGTGCGAATTTATTTTTTCGGAGGTTTTCCCCATGAGCAAAAAACTCTATCCTATGATCGAGTGCGCCATTATGGTCGCCCTCGCCACCGTCCTGAGCTTCATCAAGATCTACCGCCTGCCTCTGGAGGGGGAGATCACGCTCTTGTCCATGCTGCCCATCTGCCTGTTCTCCATTCGCTGGGGCATAGGCTGGGGCTTTGTCGGCAGCGGTCTGTACGCTCTGATCCAGGCGGGCATCTACCTGCCCACGGTCATGAGCTGGGGACTCACCCCGCTGGCTTTGATCGGCTGCCTGGTCTTTGACTATCTCCTGGCTTACTCCGTCCTGGGGATCGCCGGTATGTTCCGGAAATTCGGTACCTGGGGCAATATCGGCGGGATCGCTCTGGCGCTGATCTTGCGCTTCGCCTCCCACCTGGTCTCCGGTACGTTGATCTTCGGCGAATGGATGCCCGACGGCTGGGGCAATCCCTTTATCTATTCCCTGGCGTACAACGGCTCCTTTATGCTGCCGGAGCTCGTTCTCACCGCCGTGGCGGCGTTCTTCCTGATGAAGATCCCCGCCGTGATGAAAAAGCCGCAATGAAGATTTGTCATGTAGTCGCCGCGGGGGAGAATTCCCCCGCGCTTCTGCCTCAAAGGGGCGAAGGGGACCTTGTCATCGCCGCCGACGGAGGGCTTTCCTTCCTGCGGGAACACGGCGTGGAGCCGGACCTTTTTGTAGGGGACGGGGATTCTCTGGGCTTTCTGCCCCAAGATCTTCCCGCCGTGATCCTGCCCACCGTCAAGGACGATACGGACACCCAGGCGGCGCTCCGCGCCGGATTGGAGCGGGGCTATCGGGATTTTATCCTCTACGGCGCTTTGGGGGGCGAGCGTGTCAGCCACGCCCTGTCCAATCTGAAAAATCTTCTCTTTTTGCGGGCAAACGGCGCCCGGGGCGTGATCCTGGACAAGCGTTGCTCCGTTGAATTGCTTTCCTCCGGGGAGACCCGCTTCACCCAGGCGGGGGGCTATTTCTCCCTCTTCGCCCTGGGAGAGAGCGCCCGGGTCACCATCTCCGGCGCCAAATACGAAGGGGAGGGCATCCTTCTGACCCCTGATTCCTCTTTGGGCGTCAGCAACGAGCCGCAGGGCGAAACCAAGATCACCCTCCATGCCGGCACCGCCCTATTGGTGAGAGAGCCATAACTCGACGCTCCTGTCATCCTGAGCGTCAGCGAAGGATCCCCGTTGGAAATGACTAATAATCCTTCGACTTCGCCTCCGGCTTCGCTCGGAATGGCAAGCCTGGAGCGTAGGCGCGTTTGCAGGAAGGCGAGGACGCCGGAGGAGACGGAGGCGTCAGAGTCAAACTGCAAAAAGCCGGAGCCGCGGGGCCCCCGGGACGAGCGAAGCGGGTTTTGGGGTAGAGGAGTCGCCGGGCGTCAAGCCCAGCGGCGTAAGCGAAGCGAACGCCGCGAAGCTCAAGCCCGCGCGGCGACTCAATTGCCCCAAATGGCGAACACGCCCCGGTCGTCCGTTTCTTCCGGCGCCTGCTCCGCGGCGTTCTGCCACCGGGGAAAATTGGTCGCCAGAAAGAGCTTCGTTCCCTGAAACAGGTCCTTCTGAAACAGCTTTTCCTCCGCGCTTTCCTCGATCTTTAATAGAGCCCGGTCAATGAGGACGCGGATCTTCGGATCCCGGATCTCCTCCAGCTCCTCCCGTCGGGAAAGGCCCAAAGCCCGCACCAAGCCTGAAACGGTGCAGGGCTTTTCTTCTGTCAGGATCTCCCCCTCTTTGTTCCGGCAGATCTCCCCGTTTTTGTCCAGCTTCGGCACGATCCGGGAGAGGAAATAGTCGTGGATCCCCCGGGCGGCTTTCTTTTTTGTCAGCATCGTGAACGCCCCCTTTGTTTTTCGGCATCGTATCATACCCTTGTACTGTCCCGCGCTGACGGGATCCTGTCATTTTTTCCTTGACGAAAAAGAAAGAAGGACTATAATAAGGGGGAAAAGGAGGCGGTTTGATGCAGCTTTTGATCTATATTACCAAGCAGCTGGAGAAGCTTCCCGCCGTTCTCTCCGGCTTTATGGAGGAGGGGGTTCGGGGTGCTACCGTGGTGGACAGCCAGGGCGCCTTACAGACCATCCTCGCGGACAGTGAGGAAGCGCCCCCCATTTTCGGCTCCCTGCGCAAGTTTCTCAACCCCGGCGGGGAGGAGGAAAAAATGGTCTTCGTGGTCCTGCCGGAGGATAAAGTGGAAACGGCGAAAAGCGTGATCCGCCGCACCGTGGACCTGTCCCGGCCGGACACCGGCATCTTTTTCACCCTGCCGGTCAACGACGTGGAGGGACTGGCAAAGGAATGATCTCTTTCAGCACGCTCCCGGCGCTCTTTTTCGCCATGGCGTTCGGGATGCTCTTCAACCGCCTCGCCAAGTGTGCGGGTCTGCCCAATGTCACCGGGTATCTGGTGGCGGGGCTTTTCATCGGACCCTCCCTGTGGACATTGATCCCCGGGGATTTCGAGGGTTTTCTCCCGGAAAACGCCCTGTCCTCCTTAAGCCTGATCTCCACGGTGGCGTTGGGCTTCATCGCCTTTTCCATCGGCGGATCTTTCAAGTGGAGCCACATCCGCCACATCGGCGGCAAGGTGATCGCCATCACCCTGTTCCAGGGCCTGGCGGCGGTTCTCTTCGTGGACGTCATCCTGGTGGCGCTGTCCTTTTCGGGGATGGAGGGCTTCACCCTGCCCACGGCGCTGACCCTGGGCGCCATCGCCGCCGCCACCGCCCCCGCCGCCACGTTGATGGTGGTGCGCCAGTACAAGGCGAAGGGACCCGTGACGGAAATGCTTCTCCCCGTGGTGGCGCTGGATGACGCCGTGGCGCTCATCGCCTTCGCCATCAGCTTTGCCGTTGCCAAGACCCTGGCGGCGGGAGAGGGACTGTCCTTTGTCACCATGTTCCTGGAGCCTTTGGGAGAGATCTTTTTCTCCCTGTTCCTCGGCGCGGCGTCGGGCTTTGTTTTGAGCTTTGTCCTGCGCTTCTTCCATTCCCGGCAGAATAAGCTTATGCTCACCCTCACCTTCGTGGTGGGCGGAGTCGCCCTGGCGGAGCTTTTGGGGCTGTCCGCCCTGCTCCTGTGTATGGCGCAGTCCGCCTTCCTGGCAAATTTCTCCGGGGAATCGGACAAGCTCTTTTCCCTGACGGACGAATGGACGCCGCCCCTGTATATGCTGTTCTTCGTGATCTCCGGCGCTCAGCTCCGCCTGGACGTCGTCCCGAAGATCGGACTGTTGGGCGTTCTCTACATCCTCTTCCGCAGCGGCGGGAAATACCTCGGCGCCCGGTGGGGGAGCGCCGCGGTCCACGCGGACTCCAACGTGAAAAAGTATCTGGGAATCACCCTTCTTCCCCAGGCGGGCGTCGCCATCGGCCTGGCTACCGTGGTGGCGGCGGCGCCTGGCTTCGATGCCTACGGCTCCCGGATCCAGGCGGTCATCCTCTGCGCCACCCTCTTCTACGAATTGGTAGGACCGCTTTTGACCCAGATCGCCCTGGAAAAGGCCGGGGAGATCCAAAAAGCGCCCGAAAAGCAAAAGAAGCCGGAAACCGCTTGAATACAAAGAACCACCGCCTGT
>JAGDAA010000031.1 GCA_017959745.1 Clostridia bacterium | reverse complement strand
GTCAACGGCGACGGCGTGGTGGATAACAAGGACATCGTCCGGTTGAAGAAATACCTTGCCAACCTCGACGAGGCGACCGGCGTTTCCACCGCCGGAACGACCGTCTTCGAGATCTTCCCCGGCGCGGACGCCAACGACGACGGGGTCGTGAACAACAAGGATATCGTCCGGCTGAAGAATTACTTCGCCAACTACGACGAGGAGACCGGGATCTCCAGTAACGGAAACAAGGTCTATACCCTGGGTCCGGCTGTCGCCTGATAAAAGGCAAACAGCGCAAATAAAAGCGGGACTGCTTTCCCAACGGAAAGCAGTCCCGCTTTTCAGTGCAAAACAGGATCGGTACAAATAACTTTTTCTACCTCCATTTTGGTTCGTTTTGTGTGTTTCAGACAAAAACGGAAACCGTCCATTTTGGGCGGTTTTTGTTTTTGATAGAATAGATGGAGGGATTCGAAGTTTATGCCCTTCAGGGTAAATCCCGCCCTCTCTATGAAAGGAACCACTTTTGTTTGGTAGACAAAAGTGGTTCCTTTCAATGATATCCGTTCCTTGTCGAAACGGATGATATATGCCTTCGTCATATGATATACCCTTCGGGTATGATATACGCCTGCGGGCGTATAAGGAACGGATAGCATATCATATTGCGACGAAGGAGCAATATATCATACCGCGCCCCTGCGGTATATCATACGGCGCCCCCCGGGGACCCCGAAGTGAGCTTTATGAGCTTTGGAGAGTGGAGCAAGCCGTATATCATTAAATCAGCCGGGCATACCCCGTCTTTTTTTGTGAGCCCGATTGAAGGAGAACGCGCTTCTGTTGTCGAAATAAACGCGATTCCCGTTATTAGGTGAAACACGATTCTGTTATTGAAATAAAAAGAAAAATAGTATATACTGTTAACAAGCACAGATCAAAAACGCCGCCTGAAGGGGGCGAAAGGCAAGGAGAAACTATGTTGGACTTCAAGATAAACCGGAAGGAGATCGCTTCCGTAGAGAGCCTTTGTCTGCGGGAAAGCGGGATGCGCGTCACCACGGAATACGAGATCCTGCAGAAGAACGGACAGGCGGAAGTCTCCCTGTACTTTATCCGGTACGAATCGGGCGCGGGCAAGGATGAACGTCAGTTGCAGAAAAGGGTCACGCTTCCGCTGAATGAGGTCCTGGACCGGCTGAACGAATATCACGTTATAAAATGGAACGGTTTTAACGGACCGAACCCGCCCGGGCTTCTGGACGGGACGATGTTCCGCTTCGAGGCGGTATTGAATAGCGGCGAAAAGATCTACGCCTCCGGCTCCAACAACTTCCCGAAGCATTACCGGGAATTGAGAGACTGGTTTTACACCGTTCTGCAGTAAAACGGAGCGGGTCCTGTGACTTTTGATCCTGATCCCGATCGCCGCGTATCATAAGATTTACAGGAAATACAGGGATCCATAAAGCATCATTGTTTCACACAGACAGGGGGAGTTCATTTGAAGATTCTGGTCGCAACCGACACGTACAAGCCCATCATCAACGGCGTTTCCGTCGTGGCGGAGCTTCACGCCAAAGAATTGAAACGGCGGGGGGAGGACGTGAAGGTCCTGACGCTCACGGAGCGGGAAGAGAGCTATCGGGAGGACTACGTGTATTTTTTGCCCTCCTACCCTTCCCACATCTACCCGGACTGGAAGAAGACCCACATCCGCAAGCACCCCTTTATCGACGAGATCATCCGCTGGAAGCCGGATGTGATCCACATTCACTCGGAAGGCTCCATCTGCGCCATCGCGAAGCGGATCGCCGCCGCCTGCGGCGATACCCCCTACGTGATGACCACCCACACGGATTTTGCCACCTACGCCTTCGGGAAATACCACGATACCTTTCCCGTTTCTCTTTTGATGAGCACTCTGGGGTACTTTGCCTACCGGCGCGCCAAGGTGGTGACGCTCCCCTCCGAGAAGGCGGGGGATTTCCAGCAGAACAAGCACAACAAGAAAAAGGCGGTGGTGGTCCCCAACGGGATCGACCTGCAGCGGTACCGGAAACCGGTCACGCCGGAGGAACGGAAAGAACTGCTGGATACCTACGGCATCCGGGACAACGGAAAGATCCTTCTTGCCCTCTCCCGGATCAGCAAGGAGAAACGGATCCAGGATCTGCTCTCCTACCTCCCTTCCCTTTTGGAAGCCGACCCGGAGATCCAGCTGGTGGTCGTGGGGGACGGTCCGTACAAGCAGGATCTGGAGGAGCTTGCGGAAAAGCTCGGGATCGCCTCCTCCGTTGTCTTTACCGGGCGGATCCCGCCGGACGAGGTGTATCGCTTTTACGATATCGGGACGATCTTTGTCTCCACCTCCAATTTTGAGGTACACAGTCTGACCTTCCTGGAGGCGATCTCCCGGGGATTGCCGCTGATCTGCCTGAAGGACCCCAGCCTGAAGGGGGTGCTGATGGACGGGGAGGACGGTTTTACCTTCGAGGGAAAGGACGATTTTTGCGATTGCGTTTTAAGGCTTTTGAATGATAAGGAACTGTATCAGTCCATGCGGGAAAACGCCCTGAAGGTCTCGGAGAATTTCAGCGAGGAAGCCTTCGTGGACCGGATGATGGAGATTTATGAGAAGATCCTAAAAGAGGATCAAAACGGAGAAACGGATGCATAAGGCGAAAATGAAACTGGGAGAGGTATTCTCCTACTGTATGATCGTCATCGGCGCGCTTCTGGCGAGCTTTTCCGTTATCTGCATTTTGATCCCCAACGACGCCATCGATTACGGGACCGCCGGCATCGCCATCATTCTCAGCAAGGTGACGGGCGTCAATCTGTCCCTGTGCGTTGCGATGGTCTTTGTGCCGTTTCTGATCGCGGGCTTTTTGATCCTGGGCAAAAGCTTCGGATTCAAAGCGCTGGCGGGCAGCGCCGTTTACACCGTGGGGCTGGAGCTTTTTGAAAAAATACCCTTTGAGCTGAATACGGAGCACTACCTGGCGGTGGCGTTCGGCGGCGCGATCTTAGGCGCCGGGCTCTCCATGATCCTTCGCTACGGCGGATGTATCGACGGCTCGGAGATTTTTGCCAACATCCTGGTGAAAAAGGTGTTTGATCGAACCGGGAAGAACTTCAGCATGGGCTTTATTCTGGTGGGATTCAACGCCTGCGTATATCTGGCGGCGTTTCTGCTCATCAATCGGAACGCCGCTCTGATGAGCCTTCTGGTGTACGTGGTCGCCACCTCCGTAATCAACCACTTTACCGATCATTTTGAAGCCATCAAGCAGGTCACCATCATCACCAAGGACCCGGAGCACGTGATCCGGGACCTGAAAGAGAAATTGAACAAGACCTGTACGGTGATGAATTCCTACGGCGCCATCGCCGGAGAAAACAAGACCCTGATTTGCTACGTGAACTACTTTGAGCTGCAGCAGGTCAAGGAGATCATTTCCAGGAACAAAGGCACCTTCAGCACCGTTTCCACCATCGATGAGATTTTGCGGTAAAAGATGAAGATTATGGTAAGCGCCTGCCTGCTGGGGCGGAATTGCAAATACAACGGCGGGAATAACCGGAATGAAGCGGTCCTCGCCTTTCTGGAGGGGCATGAGGTGATCCCCGTGTGCCCGGAAGTTGCGGGAGGCTTATCCGTGCCCCGCTCTCCCTGTGAGATCGTGAACGGCGTGGTAATGGACCAAAACGGCGTCAACCGGAACGAGGCCTTCCGGACGGGCGCCGAACGCTGTCTGGCGCTGGCGCGGGAAAAAGGGGCGGAGCTGGCGATCCTCCAGAGCCGCAGTCCCTCCTGCGGGGTGAACGAGATCTATGACGGCAGTTTTTCCGGGCGGAAGATCCCCGGCTCCGGGGTCTTCGCGGCCCTTCTGCGGGAAAACGGCGTGCGGGTCCTGGACGCGAAGGATCTGCAAACATGACTTTGGAGGAAGAAGTCTTCCGGCGCAGGCGCTTTCTGCCGGAGACTCTGGAACAAAACGGATTTCACCGAAAAAAAGAGGGCTTTGAGATCTTCGCGCCCCTGATGGGCGGGGACTTTGAAGCCGTTTTGACCCTTTCGGACAAGGGGGAGATCGCCGGGGACGTCATTGACGCGGGGACCGGGGAAAGCTATATCCCGCTCCGGGCGGAGATCTTTGACAACGCCTACGTAAACAAAGTGCGGGACGCCTACAAAACCTGGCTGTTAGGAATCGCAGAACGGTGCTGCGGGGGCCTTTCCTTCCCGTCCGAACAGGCGAACCGGATCGCGGCGGCGATCCGGGACCGCTTCGGCGTGAAACCGGACTTTCCCTGGAAGGATAACGCGCGCATCTCTACCGCGGGCGTCTTCCGTCACGGAGAAAACAACAAGTGGTTTGCCCTGGTGATGGATATCCGCCGGGGGGCGCTGCTGAAAAACGAGGTCCGGGACCGGGTGGACGTGATGAATCTGAAAATGCACCCGGACGAGATCCCGGCGCTTTGCCAAAGGGCGGGGATCTATCCCGCTTACCATATGAACCGCAAGTTTTGGATCTCCGTGACCCTGGACGGCGTCCTTGCCGATGAGGACGTGATGGAGCTGGTACAGATCAGCTTCGATTTGACAAAATAAAAGACGGCGGACCGTTTGGTCCGCCGTCTTTTATTTTGCTTTACGGTTCTACGATGAGGTAGTACATACAGGCGAATTCCTCGCCGATGGTGAATTTCAGTCTGCCGTCCTCCCAGACGGAGTCGATCCGTCCGGCGTAGAAGCCCTCGGAATCGATGGACCAGACCTCCATATTCTGCCGGTCCGTTTCGATCTCGATATCCGCCTCGATGACCTCCACCTCGATGGGATTGGTGCCGGGATCGATCATCTTTTCCCCGTCGAACTGGGCGCCGTGATTCCTGGCGCGTCCCACGGCGGTGAGCAGGATGTTATCGGACTTTTCGATGGGATCGTTTGTCAACGAGGACAACGTGATGGTAGCGAAATCCGTCTTGCAGTCGATGGAGACGTGATTCAGATCCCGTCTGGTGACGGGCTTGACCTTCTTATTGATGGCGGTGGAGCCGATCTTGCCGTACACGGACTTGGTGCGGGGGGTATCGATGACGGCGTAGCCCTTCTTGACGAAGCGCATCAGTTCGCCGGTATCGGAAACGATCTCCTCCGCCTTTTCCCGGGGATAGGCGACGGCGGGATCCCGCAATTCCGTCAAACCCTCCTCGGAGCAGGAATCCAGAACGGAGTGGACCTGGTGGATCTCCAAAGCGGAGCCCTGCAGGGCGTGGGCGCGCTTGCCGTACAGATCCGGGGTGACCTTGGCGCCGATGATCTCCTTGGCGGGGCTGACGTCGCAGCGGCGAACCATCAAAGCGGCGTGGTAGAACAAGCCGTATTGAGCGGGATCGTTCCAGATGGCGAAGATCCCTTCCCGGTAGGGAACGCCGCCGATGGTATTGGTGGAGGCGATCTTGCCCAACAGGTCGAATTTACTCATATCGTGGCCGTAGCCGTAGGTATGCACCGTCATACCCGTCCAGTTCTGCAGGCAGGACATGGAGGCATACCAGAGGGTGCCCTCGGCGCGGTAGGAATTGGGGAAGGGCATATCCCACTCGGTCATAAAGAAGGGCTTGCCGTGGATGCGGTTGCAGCAGGGACCGGCGAGAGGCGCGGCAGCCGCTTCGGTGATGTGCTTATGGCCGCAGATCTTCTCTTCCTCGCCCCACTTCCAATCATAGTAATAGCTGTGGGCGTCGCCGAAGTCCATATTCTCCTGGGCCTTGACGGAGCCGTAGCAGGTGTGGTAGTTGGAGCCGGAAATGGGGATCTTCACCCCGAGAGAACGCAGGTGGGCGTACATTTCGTCGCAGTATTTGCGCATCAATTCCATCCGGAAATCGAACATGGGCTGTTCCTTGGCGAAGAGGTCGCAGTTGTACGCGTCGAACTCGATGCCCTTCTCCTTCAGCCAGGCGGCGAAGAAATCCCGGAACTCGTTGTCATAATAGGGGATCAGGTTGTACCAGCGGCGTGAGCTGTGGTCGATGAAGGTATCGTTCTCATTGATGATGGTACACATCACAAAAGTCGGATCATCCTTATACAAAAGCCCGGTGTAGGGGTTCTTATGGTTCCAGAAGTTCTCACAAAACTCCTTTTGCAGCGCGATCATGGTGGGGTCGTACATGGCGTACAGGCGGGAGCCGTCGTGGAGCAGGTGGGCGTCCTTTACCCCGTCGCCTGGTTTGAAGCGGCGGTAGGTGGTCATATCCACGGAGATATAAATGCCCTTCTCCTTCAGGCATTTGATGAGGTAGTCCAGCCGCTCCAGGGAATCCGGAGAGATCTGCCGGGTATTGGTCACCCGCTCGCCGGTGGTCAGGCGGTACAGGTTGGGAGCGGTCCATTCATCATCCATTTGATGGAAGCGGACGATGTTGATGCCGGTCTGCGCCAGGCGGTTCGCCACCATCTCCGCCTTTTCGTGGGTGGGGAAGCAGGCGGCGCCGTTGAACATCACGCCCCAAAAGCGCGCCAGGGTGCCGTCCTCAAAACGGATCTGTTCCCCCTGCGCCTTGGCGAAGCCGTGCTTACCGGCGGGGACCTCATCCTTGAAGACAAAGGAGATATCGATGGGCATACATTCGGGGTGCATATAAACCGGAATGAATTTTGACATAATCTTCCTTCCTTTCGCAGATAAATGATGAAAAGCGCTCAGCTTTTACAAGGTCAGTATACTCCCCTTTTTACCGGCTTTCAAGTCAGTCCGCAGAAAACTGCAAAAATACAGGAAAAACGAGGAAAAACATTAAAAAACAAAAGGGGCGCGCCGGGCGGCTTTCGGCGCTCTTTGACGGCGCTTTACCGCTTATTCTTTTCAAAGATCAGGGTATCGAAACCCGCGGCGCGGGCGGCCTCGATCTCCTCCTCCCCCCGCGGGGTCCAGGCGGCGAGATAAGGGCGGTACAGAGCGGCGCAAAGGCGAAAACCGAGGGTGCCCGCGTGGCGGAAATCATAGGCGATGAAATCCGGGCGGGTATAGAAATTCAGAAGGAGGTTGGTCAGGAGGAAGCGGACGAAGAACGGGAGCTTCTCCGGGGCGCGGAACATATCGCAGGACAACTGGCCGCGGATGACGTCGGGCGCGTGCTTTTTGAACCAGCGCAGCGCCGCGGGGTGGAAGGACTCCACACAATAGGGTCCCTTGTAGGTTTTCAGCGCTTCCAGGGTCGCCCGGCACAGCGCGGGGATATCCGCCCCGGGAGAGACCTTCACCTCACATACCAAAGGGATGCCGTCCAGGGCTTCCAGAACATCGGAAAACAGGGGGACGCGCTCGTTTGTATCCAGGAGGGTGAATGTTTGCAATTCCTCAAAATCCGTGCCGGTGACGGACTTCTCCGCCCCGCAGACACGCTTTAAGTCGGCGTCGTGGAAGACGATGAGTTTCCCGTCTTTTGTCATCTGCACGTCCAGCTCCGCGCCCAGTCCGCCGTTTTGCGCGGCGGCGCGAAAGGCGGCGAGGGAATTTTCCGGGACGCCGTCGCCGTGCAAACCCCGGTGGGCGATCATGGCGCCCTCAAAGGGAAATCCTTTCCGGCGCTTGCCCGGCACCATCAGCAGCAGATAGGTACAAAACAGGATGATCGCCAGCGCCAGGACGATACAGACTATGACAAGAGCAAGCATAATTCCACCCACCGCCGCCGAGGGACGCGGTCCTTTCGGAAGATTCAACGAAAAAAGTATACCAGTTTTCCGCGGAGAATACAAGAAGGCGCGTTTGCTTTTCGGGAAGAAAGGCGGTATTTGTAAGATTTGCACAAAGAAGGAAAGGGATTTTCTACGCCGAGGAAAAACGGGCGCCTTGCTTTTTCCTTGGAAAAACATTGCTTTTTTTACAGTTCTTTGGTAGAATGAATAAAAGCGGGCTTTTTCAACGCGCTCGCGCAAGTAGAAAGGGCTCCGGGATGACCGGAGTAAAGGATAACGTATATGGCCATTGTGGAAAGCAGCAAGATTCGCAACGTCGTTTTGTTGGGACACAGCGGTTCCGGTAAGACCAGTCTTGCCGAGGCGATGCTGTTCCTTTCCGGCGGTTCCGACCGCCTGGGCAAGGTGCCCGACGGGAACACCGTTTTTGACTTTGATCCCGAATCCATCCGCAAGAAGATCTCCACCGCCTTCTCTCAGGCGCCCGTCGCCTGGAAGAACAACCGGGTCAACGTGATGGACACCCCCGGTTTCGCCGGTTTCGCCGGGGAAGCCCGGCAGGCGCTCCGGGTGGCGGACAGCGCCATCATCGTGGTGGACGCCAAGTCCGGTATCCAGGTGGGTACCGAGATCGCCTGGGACGACGCCACCGAGGCGGGTCTGCCCCGCGCCTTCTTTATCAACAAGTTCGATGATCCCGACGCCAAGTTCGACAAGGTGCTTGACGCTCTGCGGGAGAAATTCTCCAACAAGGTCTGCCCCGTGAACGTGCCCCTGATGGAAGGCGGCGCTATGAAGGGCGCGGTGGATCTGGCGGAGATGAAGGCCTACACCTTCGCCGCCAACGGCAAGCTCACCGACGCCGCGATGCCCGACGGGCTGGATTCCTACCGGGAGATGCTCATGGAAGAGATCGCCGGTACCGACGAAGAGCTGATGATGAAGTACCTGGAGGGAGAAGAGATCACCAAGGATGAATTCTCCACCGCCCTGCACAAGGGCATTCTGGGGGGCGACATCATTCCCGTGTTCTGCGGCTGCGCCACCAATATGTGGGGCGTGTCCCTGCTGCTGGACGCCATCGTGGATTCCTTCCCCGCCTTTACGGCAAAGGGCAAGGAAAAGGGCGCGGACGATTCCGAGATCGCCATTGACGAAAAGGGCGACGCCGCCATCTTCGTATACAAGACCGTGGCGGATCCCTTCGTGGGTAAGATGAGCTTCTTCAAGGTCATGAGCGGCACGGTCACCCCCGATACCGCTTTGAAGAACGCCCGCACCGGCGATACCGAAAAGCTCGCCAAGATCTATCAGGTGAAGGGCAAAAACCAGATCGAATGCCAGGGCCTTGCCACCGGCGACGTGGGTATGGCTGCCAAGCTGCCCGCCGCCGCTACCGGCGACACCCTTTCCGTTTCCGGCAAGGTCAGCTACAAGCCCGCCTCCTTCCCGCATCCCTACTACACCAAGGCGCTCAAGCCCAAGGCGAAGGGCGACGAGGATAAGATCAGTAACGCGGTGAACCGTCTTCTGGAAGAAGATCAGACCCTGCGGTACGAGATCTCTCCCGAGACCAAGCAGATGCTGCTCTCGGGCTTAGGCGGCACCCATCTGGAAGCCACTTTAGGCAAGATGAAATCCCGCTACGGCGTGGACGTGCAGCTGGAGGACAAGAAGATCGCCTATCGCGAGACCATCCGCAAGTCCTGCAAGGTGGAAGGCAAGCACAAGAAGCAGTCCGGCGGTCACGGTCAGTACGGCCACGTGAAGATCGAATTCTCTCCCGGAGAGGACGAGGGGCTGACCTTCACCGAGACCATCTTCGGCGGTTCCGTGCCGAAGAACTTCCATCCCGCCGTGGAGAAGGGCCTGCAGGAATGTATGTCCAAGGGCGTTCTGGCGGGCTATCCCGTGGTGCATCTCGCCGCCAACCTCTACGACGGCTCCTACCACGACGTGGACTCCTCTGAAATGGCGTTCAAAACTGCCGCCGCCATCGCGTTCCGGGACGGTCTGCCCCAGTGCGCGCCGGTCCTTCTGGAGCCGGTGGGCAAGCTCTCCGTTCTGGTGCCCGACGATCTGGTGGGCGACGTGCTGGGCGATCTGAACAAGCGCCGAGGCCGCATTCTGGGTATGAACCAGAAGGAAGGCAAGCACGGCTGGCAGATCGTGGAAGCGGACGTGCCGGAAGCCGAAATGGCGGACTACGTGCACGATCTCCGCGCCATGACCCAGGGCAGAGGCAGCTTTGAGTATGAAGTGGAGCGCTATGAGGAAGTGCCTCAGGCGTCCGCGGAAAAGATCATCGCCGCCGCCAAAGCCGAGCAGGCGTAAAGACTAATCAAAAAAGAAGACCGCCGAGCGTCGGTCTTCTTTTTTGATTCAGCCGTCAGCCGTCAGCCGTCAGCCGACAGCGGGTGGCTGACGGCTTGTCATCCTGAGCGGAGCCGGGGGCGGGGCGTATTACAAAACTGTATACATAGCAAACCTGTTACGGGGACCCCTCATCTGTCAACTTCGTTGACACCTTCCCCCAAGGGGGAAGGACTCTCGTCATCGCCGCCCCGGGATCAACCACAACGGGGATTTTTCGCCGGCGCTCAGGATGACCGTGGGCGGGGGGCGGACGGAGAGAGGCATAAGAAAAAGCCTATGCGAATCGCGCAGGCTTTTTCGGGATACTTTTTGGGATACGGTTTGTCTTTGCTTCGGTCAGGAGGGCAAGCCCAGGAAAGAGGCGAGGTCGGCGAGCTGGGTCTTAACGGAATCGGGTCCGGTGGAGCCGTAGGAGACACGCTTTTTCACACAGGTGAGAAGGTCGATCTCGGTATAGAGGTCCTCCTCGAAGAGGGGGGAGAAGGTCTTGTAGTCGGTGAGGGGCATTTCTTCCAGGGTGATCCCCTTTTCGATACAGTGGGTGACGATCTGCCCGGTGATCTTGTAGGCGCTCCGGAAGGGGACGCCTTTTTTGGTGAGGTAGTCCGCCAGGTCCGTGGCGTTGATAAAGCCCTTCCCCGCCGCCTTTTTCATCGCTTCGGGCTTGGGGGTGAGGGTCGCCAGCATGGGAGTGAAGACGGTGAGGCAAGCGCCCACGGTCTCCGCCGCGTCAAAGAGGGCTTCTTTATCCTCCTGCATATCCTTGTTGTACGCCAGGGGCAGTCCCTTCAAGGTGGTGAGGATCCCCATCAGGTCGCCGTAGACCCGCCCGGTCTTGCCCCGGATGAGTTCCGCCATATCGGGGTTTTTCTTCTGGGGCATAATGGAGGAGCCGGTGGTGAAGGCGTCGGACAGGGTGACAAAGCCGAATTCCCAGCTGCTCCACAGAACGATCTCCTCGCAGAAGCGGGAGAGGTGCATCATCATCTGGGAGAAGAGGGCGAGGTGCTCCACCACGAAATCCCGGTCGGACACGGCGTCCAGGGAATTGGCGGCGGGGGCGTCAAAGCCCAGCTTTTCAGCCGTAAAGAATCGGTCGGTATCGAAGGTGGTACCCGCCAGGGCGCAGGCGCCCAGGGGGCAGATATTCATCCGCTTGCCCGCGTCGGAAAGCCAGGACAGATCCCGTTTGAACATCTGAGCATAGGCGAGCAGGTGATGAGCGAAGGTGACGGGCTGCGCCCGCTGCAGGTGGGTATAGCCGGGCATTACGAAGTCCCGGGTTTCACTTGCCTTTTCATAGACGGTTTTCAGCAGGGACAGGAGCTGATCCTTCAATTTCTCGTCTTCATCCCGCAGATAGAGCCGCACGTCCAGGGCGACCTGATCGTTTCGGGAC
This sequence comes from Clostridia bacterium, assembly GCA_017959745.1. Classification (GTDB taxonomy): domain Bacteria; phylum Bacillota; class Clostridia; order Oscillospirales; family SIG627; genus RGIG5579. The sequence goes on along the minus strand of JAGDAA010000031.1, from coordinate 4,046 downwards.
CGGGCGGTATGGAGCTTTCGCCCCAGATCGCCCAGGCGCTCTGTCAGGACCCCCTCCACGAAGGAATGCACGTCCTCCGCCTTGGGATCCACCGTGAGGGCGCCGCTTTCCAGATCCGAAAGGATGCCCTCCAGCCCGGCGATGATGGCGTCTCCCTCGGCGGGGGCGATGATGCCTTGTGCCGCCAGCATGGCGGCGTGCGCCATGGAGCCGGTGATATCCTGCCGGATCATTTTCTGATCAAACGAGATGGAGGCGTTGAAGGACTCCGCCGCCGCGGAAATGGCGCCGTCGGTCCTGCCTGCCCAAAGTTTTTCCATAATGCGTCCTTCTGAAATGCTAACGTTGTGCCCAAAAGGCGCCGGATTCGTAAATGCGTAACGCCCCTTGCGGGGCCACCCCTCATCCGGCGCGCCACCTTCCCCCGAGGGGGAAGGACTATTTCTTCTGATTCTTGGCGACCTGCGCCTGGACGGAGATGGGAAGGCCCCACAGGTTGATGAAGCCGCCGGCGTCCTTCTGATCGTAGACGTGATCCTCGGAGAAGGTGGCGATCTCCTCGGAATAGAGGGACCAGAGGCTCCAGACGCCTGCTTTGATGATATTGCCCTTATAGAGCTTTAATTTCACCGTGCCGGTGACGTGCTCCTGGGTCTTGGTGACGAAGGCGGAAAGGGCTTCCCGCAGGGGGGTATACCACTGCCCGTTATAAAGCAGTTCCCCGAAGGTGACGGACAGCTCCGCTTTCTTGTGCTGGGTCATCTTATCCAGGGTGACGGTCTCCAGATAGTCGTGGGCGTCATAGAGGATCTTGCCGCCGGGGGTCTCATAGACGCCGCGGCTCTTCATACCCACAAGCCGGTTCTCCACGATGTCGAGAAGTCCGATGCCGTTGGCGCCGCCCAGCTCGTTGAGCTTCAAGATGATATTCTTGGCGCTCATCTTTTCCCCGTTGAGCGCCACGGGCTTGCCCGCCTCAAAATCCAGGGTAAGGTAGGTGGGCTTGTCCGGCGCCTGAAGGGGCGAAACGCTCATTTCCAGAAAGCCGGGTTTCTCATACTGGGGCTCGTTGCCGGGATCCTCCAGGTCCAGCCCTTCGTGGGACAGGTGCCACATATTCTTATCCTTGGAATAGTTGGTCTCCCGGTTGATCTTCAGGGGGACGTTGTGCGCCTCGGCGTAGTCGATCTCCTCTTCCCGGCTCTTGATATCCCACTCCCGCCAGGGGGCGATGATGGCGATCCCCGGGGCGAAGGCTTTGATGGTCAACTCAAAGCGGACCTGGTCGTTTCCCTTGCCGGTGCATCCGTGGCAGATGGCGTCGGCGCCCTCCTTGAGGGCGATTTCCGCCAGGCGCCGGGCGATGACGGGGCGCGCCAGGGCGGTACCCATCAGATATTCCTCATATTTGGCGCCCGCCTGGACGGTGGGGACGATCATTTCCTCCACGAATTCCTCCGTGAGATCCTCGATGTAGATCTTGGAGGCGCCGGACTTGATCGCCTTTTCTTCCAGGCCCTCCAGTTCATCCGCCTGTCCCACGTTGCCGGAGACGGCGATGATCTCGGGATTGTTGTAATTCTCCTTCAGCCAGGGAATGATGATGGAAGTATCCAGGCCGCCGGAATAAGCGAGCACGATTTTCTTGATTTGATTCTTTTCCATGGTATTTTCCTCCAAACCGTTTTTTCTGTTCCCTATCATAGCACCGCGCAACACAAATTGCAAGGGCTTTTTGCATTTTTTATACGAAAATCTATGAATTTTCTCTTAAATTGATGAATATTATTGAATTATTTTCCAGTTTATATGAATAATATTCACGTCAGCGTTAAAAAAGAGCAACGGGGAGGGTACCGTTGCTCTTTCTCGTGTTAGCTTAGTCCACGTAGCGGATCTCGTAGGGATCCTCGAAAGGCTCCTCCTTGGAGTGGGTGCGGTCCACGGGCTGGTGAGCCGTATGGAAGTAGGTCACCTCATAGCTCTGGATGCTTCCGGAGTTATAAAGATTGAGCGTTAAGCCCCCGTTGACCTTGCACCGGTCGATGGTGGTGACCACGTGCCCCGCGACGCCCGTGGAGAGCGTTTGCAGGCGGATCACCCGCAAATTCGACTCGTCCGAGGCGTGGATATGGCACCGGGTCAACAGGATCTCCCCTTCCCCGGGCTTGGTGCCGGAGGGATTGTGCCCGTAAAAGGCGGAATGCTGACCCTCTCCGTCAAAGAAGATCTCGCAGTTGTCGAAGACGTGGACGGAATTGGTATTGACGCCGTAGCCGATGGTGTTGTTGAAGCCCAAAAGCCTGCCGTTGGCGTCCTTATCGCTCAGCTCATAGACAAAGCGGCAGTTCTTGTAGTACTGCCTGGATCCGGGATACTTGTTATGGTCGTCGTTGTGGAGGGCGTAACGACAGTTCTTGACGCGCACGTTCACGTTTTCGATCATAACGGAGCCGTAGATGTTCAGCGGGCTCCAGGTGCGGCTGGCGCCGTAGCTGATATCGTCCTTATCCGGAGTGAAGCGCAACGTGACCTTGCCCTGCCCCACGATGCGGGTATTGTTGGGCACGAAGGCGTTGTACTTGCCCATGTAATTGCTGGAAACGACGTCGTCCGGCGGGATCACCAGCCGGTCCACCGCCACCGCCAATTCATACTCGCGGAACAGGTCGTATTCGCCTTCGTCGATATAGATGGTCTTTTTGGCGGAGTTCCCCTCCAGATCCAGGAGAAGCTCCACGAAAGACGTGTAGTCCCGGGTGGGACCCACGTAATAGACCTCCTCGTCAAAGCCGTCGAAATACGCTTCCGTCGCGGCGCGAAGTTCTTCCTTGTTTCCTTCCACGGTGATGACCTCTTCTTCCGTTGTGCTTGCGGGGACCTCCGTTTCCGTCGTTTCCTCCGGGACGAGGGACGTACCGGAGGAACAGGCGGACAGGGCCAGAAGCGCCGCCAAAATCAAAAACAGAATCTTTGTCCGTTGTTTCAAAGCAATCCTCCTTTACGGTCAGGCGGGGTCGCAGTTGACGTATTTTACCGTGTAGGGATCTCGATCGCTGACTTCACTATCGGTGCTACTAGCGTTGTTCCTGGTCACAGGTACGTTGTGTGTTTCTACGAAGGTAACTTCAAAACTCTGCTTGGTGATCCATGTCGGATGATCTGAGTCGGGATAGTACAAATGGAGCTGCAAACCGCCAACAACGGTGCAGCGGTCGATGGTGGTGATCACGTGACCGGCGTTGTCACGGCTGAGGGTCTGCAGGCGGATGGTTCGGGCGTTAGCGTTGGAGGTGCTGATATTGCATTTTGTGAGAAGGATCTCCGCTTCCCGGGGATTCGTGCCGCTGGCGTTGTGCCCGTAGTAGGCGCAGTTGGTCAAGGTTGTATTGTTGGTGATGGTGCACTCATCGAACACGTGGGTGGAACCGTCGTTGACGCCGAAGCCCACCGTATGGTTGAAGCCGTAGTAGATGCCGCTGCCCACGTTGACGCCGCAGGTGGACAGATCGCTCACCGTGTAGGTCAGATTGAAATCCTTGTAGTACTGGTAGGTGTTCAAGTAGCGGTTATGATCGTCGTTGTGCAGGCAGTAGCGGCAGTTGTGACCGTACACGTCGATGTTTTCGATCATCACGTTGCCGAAAATGTTGAAGGGGCTCCAGGTCTTACTGGCGTTGTAGGTGATCTCGTCCGCGGCGGGCTCGAAGCGGACGACCACATCGCCCAGGCCTATGATCTTGGTGTTGTTGGGCACGAAGGCGTTGAGCCAGAACTTCTGTCCGTCGGCGTTGGTGGAATTGCGATCGACGGGCAGGCAGTTCTGGGACGCTACCGCGGCTTCCAGATACTGACTGGACGCGATGTTCTTCGTGGTCTTCTCCTCCGCGGTCGCAGGCTCCACGGGCTGCAGAATGCGCCCGTGGGGGCTATTCTCAGCGTCATACACCTCCGCCATGTACTCGGCGAAGAAGTCGTATTCACCCTCGTCGATGTAGATGGTCTTCTTGTTCTGGTTGTTGTTGGCGGCGTCATAGGCGTCGCCG
>JAGDAA010000030.1 GCA_017959745.1 Clostridia bacterium | reverse complement strand
CTGGATGCCAGCGGAGCGCTTCCAGACGGAAGGCGCAGGGCCAGGCGGGTAGCCACTGGGAGAGACCGAAGGCGGGGGAGATCTTCCGGCCCCAGCGGGTGTGGAAGACCGCTTCATCCTGGGAGCCCGCGGGGCGGGGACGCCCGTTCACAACAAGTGTACCGTCGGAAATGCCCTGACAGGCGCCGCACCAAAGGGCCGCCGCCCGTTCCCGCCATTGGACAAAACGTGTGAGTTCATAGAGTTTTAAGAAGGAGAGCACGTCCCGCAGAGCGTACTGATCCAGGGCGCTGTGGGGTGTGGAGACGGCGGTGGCACCGAAGGTGTCGAATCCGATCTGAGCGATCATGCAGTCTTTCGGATACTTGACGGTAAAGTGCATCATCCAGGTACTGAGATACCAGGCGATCTTTTCCGCGGAGCTTACGTAATCCTTTTCTCCGGTGATCTCATAAAGACGCAGCGCGCAGCGCAGAAGGGGACTGGCGGATTCCTTGTCGATGCTGTAGGTATCCAGGGCCCCGGCGGTGGTAAAGCCGTCCCGGACCAGTTCGCCGTAATAGAAATCAAAGGCGCGCCGGGCGCTTTCCAGGTACTTTTCCTCTTGCGTCTTGCGGTAGGCGGTCAGAAGGGGAAGGACGAGAAAACAACCGATGGTGCCGTCCTTGAGGAGTACCTTTCCGTCTTCGTCCCAGGACTTGGCAAGACTGCCGTCCTGCGCCTGGTGCGCGAGGGCAAAGTCGCAGATGTCCAACGCGGCTTCAAGAAAGTTCTTCTTATCGATTCCCGCTTTTTGCAACAGTTCGTAGGCCTCAAAATACCCTTCCGCGCCGGTGCCCAGGTTGCAGGCGTCGTTGCGGATGGCGACGCCGCCGTCCTTTCCCAGCTGAACGGGATGTCCCTCCCGGATCCGGCGGATCCGATTGGCGAGGATCTCATAAGTATCTTCGCCCCAATCCATAGGATCGGGATCCACTTTGGGATCCAGGAAGAAGCGCTCCTTTCCCCGATCCACCCGGGCGGCAAGGAGCCCTTTTTTCAAGGTGGCAAAGCGAAGATAGCTATCGTCCGCCAAGAGTCCCGTTTCGAGCCGTTCCTTGTTCCCGGTCTTCAAGTAATCATAGAAATACGCCGCCGCCATGGAGGCGTTTTGCCCCACCCATCCCAACTGACAGCGGTGCAGATGCTTTTGATACACGCTTTCCTTCCGGCGCCATTCCATACCGGTGGAAAAGCCCGTAAACCCGTCCGGCTCACGAATGATAAGTGATTCGCAATAAGCGAGACTGAGACGGTACAGTTCCTCGGCGTAGCGGGGCGCTTTGACCGGATGCCCGAAGAGACGCCACGCGGCGGAGAGCAGCGTGCGGTACCGGAAGCGGCCGCCGTCCGATGGGGCGGTGTGGATGAATGCCGTAAAGTCCTGTCTCGGTTCCATATTGCCCTGAAACGCCTCGCCCCAGAAGTGGCGCTGCAGGGTGCGGGGCTTTTCCTCTTCCGGAAAGATCACCGCGTGGCGCTCCCCCTCTTCCGTCAGGTACAGAGAGCAGGCGGTATTGTCATTGGGCAGGGACATCAGCGCCAAAGAAGCGGCGTCATTTTCCGAATAGGTGCAGGCCGGGATGGTACACCGGTGAGAAGCGAAGCTCCAGGGGGTCCCGTCCGTATCGCGGTCGCCCACGTATTCCGGGATATCGCCCCAGCCGTTGCCATTATAGCTGATCCCGGGGATCATGGTGAAGTTGGGCTTGCCAATGAAAACCATTTCCATGCTCATCCGATCCACCGGCTTCTCCGTCCGGCGGCGCCAGATCCAAACGCCCTCCTCTAGTTTTTCAAAGCGATCCGCCGCGCCGGGGACGGAGATGATCCTCGCCACAGGCGCGTCATTTACAAAAACGGCATACGAACCGTCTCGGTTTCTGATGTCTGTCATTCCGGTGTGATCCTTTCTGTATAGTGTCTGTAACACCGTTTAAATTCTACCAAAAGCAAGCGGCATTTTCAAGTCCGCCGTCAAAGAAGGGCAGAATATAGAACAAGGTGTATCTTTTGCAAAAACGGGTCGATTATTTGTATAGACGGAAAGCCGAGAAAACAGTATAGTTTTTGTAGAAATATTAAAGGAGGCAAAAGATGCCGGCATTTGAAAAGCTGTCCCGGGACGTTTTCTATATAAAAATTCCTTTCGGTCCCGTGTTTACCGGCTGCACGCTCATCAACGGCGACGAGAAAATTCTGATCGACAGCGGCGCTTCCGCGCAGGACGTGGACGAGATCCTGCTGCCCGCGTTGGAAGATAAAGGGATCAAACCGCGCGATCTGACGCTGCTTTGCACCCATACCCACGGGGATCACGTGGGCGGTCACGCCCGCCTGCGGGAAATGGGGGTCGGGCGGATCCTCTGTTGTGAGGCGTCAGCGCCGAAATTGAAAGATCCCCTGCCCTACGCCGTAGCCACCCGATCCCGTTTTCCCGATTACTCTCCGAAGACGGGCGCGGGAATGAAACCGGTCACGCCGGACGGCGTTCTGAAAGACGGGGAAATGGTCGCCGGACGGCTGAAAATGATCTGCTCTCCCGGTCACGATAACGATTGCGTTTGTTTTCTCGATGAACAAACCGGGCTGCTCATCACCGGAGATTCCCTGCAGGCCAACGGTACTATCTGCCAGGGGATCGGGTTTTATAAATCCCTGCCGGATTACCGCGCGACTCTGGAAAAGATGTCCGCCCTGCCTGTGAAAGCCATTCTCTGCGGGCACGATTACGACGGTATCGGGTGGTATATTGAAGGGGAAAATGCCGTCGCGGAAGCATTTGGTTACTGTAAAAAGCGGATTGAGGTTTACGGCTCGTTTATCGCGTCCCACAGCGATGAAGACCCCGCCGTCATCGCCGAAAAGCTGATCAAATCAGTGGGCTGCGGCATGCCGCCCCATCTGTTTATGGCTCTATACACCGTTACGGAACATTTGAAGGAGGTTTCAAACCATGGCTGAAAACGTACTGATCACAGGCTCCTCTCACGGCATCGGCGCCGCGACCGCGCTCGCTTTTGCCGAAAAGGGATACAACGTAGGCGTAACCTATTGTAAAGATCCTTCCGGCGCGGAAGCCATCGCGGAAAAATGCCGCGCTTTCGGCATCCGGGCGGAGGTTTACGGCGCGGACCTGTCCGTTCGGGAGGACTGCGTTTCCCTGATGGAACGCTTCCTTGCCGATTTCGGCGTGATCCACGTATTGGTGAACAACGCCGGCGGCGCCCTGAAGATCCCTTCCGGGGAATTTGAGGATATGCCGCTGGATTACTGGGACAGCCAGATCGCCCTCAATCTGAACGCCGCCGCCTATCTTTCCCAGGGCGCGGTGCGGAATATGAAAGCGAACAAGATCCCCGGGCGCATCGTGAACATCGGCTCCATCCACGGTCACGTCACCTGGGTGAAGCGGAAGATGCTTCCCTACTGCGCCGCCAAGGGCGGGATCGAAATGTTCACGCGCTCCCTTGCCGTGGAAGTCGCCAAATACGGCATCCGGGTGAACTGTATTTGCCCGGGACTGATTATGACCAAGATCTCCGACCGCTACAAAAAGAGCGATCTGGAGGGCTTTATGAACAAGATCCCCGCCGGCTTTCTGGGGCAGACGGAGCACATCGTTCCCGCCATTCTCTTCTTGTCGGAAGAAGAGAGCACCCGCTATATCCTTGGGCAGATCCTCACGGTGGACGGCGGTCAGAGCGTCTCCGGGATCATCGACTGTATGAGGGAGGATTTTTAAAATGGCTAAAAAGACCTATGCGGATATGCGCAGCAACTGGGAATTCGGCGAAGCGGAGGAGTGCCGCAAGGGACTTATGTGCGGCATGGGCTATACCGTGTCGGAACAGCGTCGCCCTCTCATCGGCGTTGTAAACTCCTGGAACGAATACAACCCGGGACACGTTCACCTGGATAAACTGGCGCAACGGGTGAAGGACGGGATCCGGGAAGCGGGCGGTCTGCCCGTGGAGGTGATGACCACCGCCGTGTGCGACGGTATGGTATTGAAGGATCCCCGCTACATCGAAGTACCCAGCCGGAACCTGATCGCGGACCAGGTGGAGCTCACCGCGGAAAGCAATCAGTTCGACGGGATGGTCATGCTTTCCACCTGCGACTCCATTGTGCCCGGTCACCTAATGGGCGCGGTGCGCTGCAACATCCCCACCGTCATTGTCACCGGCGGCTATATGCCCCTCGGGCACTGCCGGGGAAAAGACGTTTTGCATATCCACGCCCAGGATAAAGTGGGCACTATGCAGGCGGGCAACATCGATCCCGATCTGTACAATGATCTGATCGAAAACTCCTGGGGCACCTGCGGCGCCTGTACATCTATGACCACCGCCAATTCCATGTGCATGGTGGCGGAGGCTCTGGGGCTTTCCCTGCCGGGAACGTCCACCTCGGACGCCACCGGCTCCCGGCTGTATAAGATCGCTTATGAAGCCGGCAAGCAGGTGATGGAACTGGTCTTTAACGATATCCGTCCCAGGGACATCGTTACGGAAAAGGCCATCCGCAACGCCATCAGAATGGATATGGCGGTGGCGGCTTCCTCCAACCTGTTTCTCCATATTCCCGCCATCGCTCACGAGGCGGGTCTGCCCGGGAAATGGTGGGCGGAATTTGACAAGGCGTCCAATGAGGTGCCGCTCCTGTCCCATCTGCCGCCAAGCGGACCCTGGTCCTTGAAGGATCTGGATCTGGCGGGAGGAATGCCTGCGCTGTTAAAGAACCTGATGCCTATGTTGGAGGGCGACGCCCTCACGGTGACGGGCAGGACACTGGCGGAGAACTGCGCCGCCGCTTCCGTATATAACGACGAAGTCATCCGTACCCTGGATAACCCCGTCTTCAAGGAGCCGGGCCTGGGCGTGTTGTACGGCAATCTCGCTCCCGAGGGATCGGTTCTGAAGCTCGCTGCTCTGCCGGAGGAACTGAAAAATGGTTTCAAGGGCAAAGCGCGCGTCTTTGATACCCTGGACGCTGGGCTTGCCGCTCTGCGCGCCGGAAAAATCCAGCCCGGAGACGCCTGCGTACTGCGCTTTTTGGGGCTGAAGGGACGCTTCGGCACTACCGCCTTCACCTTCCAGGAGGAATTGAAGGGCTTTCCCGAGCTTTACCGCAGCTGCGCCGTCATCACCGACGGACGCTTCTCCGGCGGCACAAGCGGTCTCTCCGTGGGTTACGTTTCCCCGGAAGCCGCGCTGGGCGGCCCTTTGGGTCTGGTGAAGGAAGGCGATGAAATCGAGATCGACGTGCCCGGGCGGCGCATTACCCTGTGCATTTCCGACGAAGAAATGGCGCGGCGGAAGGCGGCGTTCCACTGGGAGTTTCCCGCCGAGAACTACCCGCCCTATCTCCGTCTCTTTGTGAAAAACGTGGGATCCATGGCAAAGGGCGGGGTCTGGGAGTGAAAAGGTCTGTACTGATCCTCGGCGGCGGACTATCCGGCTTCACCGCCGCCTTTGAAGCGGTGCGGCGCGGCGCGGCGGTAACGCTGATTTCAGACGGCGCCGGTGCCAGCCCCTTCATCCACGCCTTTTCCACCACGCTTGGTGAGGACGACGGCACCGAGCTTCTTTATGAGGATACCCTCCGTTCCGGCTGTTTTCTGGGGGAGGACGACCTGGTAAAAGAATTAGCGGAAGGCGCGGAGCGGATACCGGCGTTTCTGCGGGAATTCGGACTGGATTTTGACCGCGAAGGTGAACAGATCCGGCTGATCCGTCCCCTTGGCGCAACCGTTCCCCGCGTGGCGAGCGTAGGCGGGCAGACAGGGCCGACGCTGCTGAAAAAAATCAAAGAACGCCTTGCCGTCACACCTCTCTTCACCGAAAAGAAGAATACCCGCGCCACGGATTTGATTTGTGATCATAATCGGGTAATCGGCGCGAGACTGTTCGACCGTGATAATCAAGAGTTTTACGATCAAGGCGCCTCCGCTGTCATTTTGGCAACGGGCGGCTATTGCCGCCTTTTTCCGCAAAGCACCACGCCGAGCGATTTGGGCGGAGACGGGATCGCTATGGCATATCGCGCCGGCGCGAAACTGCGCGATCTGGAAATGATCCAGTTCGAGCCATGCAGCGCCGTATACCCCGACGCGCTTCGCGGCAAGAGTATCATCACCACGCTCTTCTACGACGGGGCGGTTTTGAAAAACAACCGGGGCGAGCGTTTTCTGCTTGCCTACGGCCCCGAGGGAGAGTGCCTGCAAAAGGATGTTCTTTCGCTTCGTATGGCGCGGGAGATCAACGCGGGCGGCGCTGGTGAACACGGCGGCTTATTGATGGATTGCACGGCGGTGCCGGAAGAAAAATGGAAAGGCGTTTATGAGGCCTATTACCGGCGCTACCTTTCCGTAGGGATCGATCTGAAAACGACGTCCATTGAAGTGGCGCCCGCCGCCCATACGTCCCTTGGCGGGGTCGTGATCGACAAGGCGTGCCGCGCGTCCGTACCCGGTCTTTTCGCCTGCGGCGAAGTGACGGGCGGTCTTCACGGCGCGAACCGGCTCGGCGGCAACGCGGGACTGGAAACAATGGTCTTCGGCGCGCTGGCGGGACAAAGTGCCGCGAGGGAAGCAATTGAAGCCGATCCTCTGCCGGAAAATCGCGTATCGGCGCGGCAGTCCGGTCTTTCCATACTCGCTCTGCGAGAGGAATTGAAGGAAAAGCTTGCCCTTGGACTCGGTGTGGAGCGTAAGGAAGAAACGACCCGGAGCGCTGAAGAATGGATGGAACGCGCGCTGCTTTTGCCCTTCGACCACGCCTGCTTTGAAGATGTACGTCTGGAGAACGATCTTCTCTGCTCTCTTTTCAGCCTGCGCGCGGCAGAGCTTCGAAAAACAAGCTGCGGCTGCCACGTCCGGCTTGACAGCGCGGATGAGCATGAAAACTACTTTTTAACGGTACGAAAGCAAAACGAAAAGCCCCTCTTTGAAAAGAAAATGATCGAGGTGAAAAAATGAAACAGGTTGTTGTTAAAAAGAACCGCTACGCGGACTCCGTCAGTTTGATGAATATTTCCGAACAGGTGTCCGCCGTACCCGGGGTCGAAAACGCCGAGGTGCAAATGGCGACCCGCGCCAACCGGGACGTTCTGACCACTTTGGGCTATCAGCTGCCGAAGGGCGTCGGCACCGCGGATCTGGTGATCGCGGTCCGGGCGGAGAGCCGGGAAGCGCTGGACGCCGCGCTTGCCCGGGCGGAGGAACTGCTGGATCACAAGGGTCAGAGCGACGTACGTTACAATGACCTTGCCGACATCTCGCCCTGTATGGATCCCTATGATCTTTGCCAAATTTCCCTGCCCGGCGAATATGCCGCCGCGGAGGCAAAAAAAGCGCTGGCGCTGGGCATGGATGTCTTTATGTTCAGTGACAACGTGAGCCTTGAGGAAGAAAAGGAATTGAAAAGCCTCGCCGAGGAAAAGGGACTGCTGGTTATGGGTCCCGACGCGGGCGTGGCACTGATCGGCGGCGTCGCCCTCGCGGCGGGCTCAATCATCCGTCCCGGTCCCATCGGGATCGTGGGCGCCTCCGGAAGCGGCGCCCAGGAGGTGGGCTGTATCATTGAGAAATGCGGTCTCGGCATATCCGAGATCATTGGCACCGGCGGGCGCGATCTGTATCCCGAGATCGGCGGCGTCACCATGAAGGCGGGCATCCGCCGCCTGGAAAAGGACGAGGAAACAAAGGTGATCGTTCTGGTTTCCAAATTGGCGTCCCTGGCTGTTATGGATGAAGTGCTGACCCTGGCGGATTCCTGCAAAAAGCCGGTCGTCGCCGTGTTTCTCGGAAGCGATGAGCGCCTGTTTGAAAAACACCGGGTCAACGCCGCTTTCAGTCTTGAGGAAGCGGCTCTCAAAGCGGTGGAGCTGGCAGGCGGAGACGTTTCCTCGTTTGGATTTTCCGAATCTGAACTAGAGCGGATCGCCGATGAGGCGCTTCAAAAGCTGACGCCGGAAAAGAAATATTTCCGGGGATTGTATTGCGGCGGCACCTTCACGGAGGAGGGTATGCTGTATTTTTCCGCGCATAACCCGGATACGCGTCTTTTCTCCAATCTGAAAACCAAATACGCCGAAACGCTGAAAGATCCGGAAAAGTCCGTGGGTCATACGGTCCTGGATCTGGGAAGCGAAGAATTCACGGCAAAAGCGCCGCACCCCGTCTTTGATCCCGAATTGCGTCTGAAGCGGCTCCGCCGGGAGATCGAAGACCCCGAAACGGGCGTGATCCTGTTGGATTTCATCACAGGGCCCGGTGTTGCGAAGGACCCCGTGACCTCTTTCGCCGAGACCTGCGCGCAGCATAGGGATCTGGTATTCATCGCCGCCATTTGCGGATCGCTGGAGGATCCGCAGGACGTACAGGGCGCTGAGAAAGCGCTGCGCGAAGCCGGTGTGATCGTAACCGCGAGCAACCACCAATCCGCGCGTCTGGCAAGTGTTTTAATGAAGAAACTGGATGGGAGGAACGCAAAATGAAAGACAAACTGCGTGTGGTCAACGTGGGATTGACCTCCTTTTACGACGCGCTCAAAGCGCAGGATTGTAAAGCAACACAGATCGACTGGCGCCCCCCGGTTCAGCTTGACGCCGCTTTATCCACTTTAGTGGAAAAGCTCAGCTCCGGGGATTTGGGTCAAAAAATCGACAGCGCCAACGTGGACGCCGCCGATATGGTCATCAACGCCGATCCCGCTTGGGTGGATATCCGTCCCGCAGGTGAAGTGATCGAAGGCCTGGGGGATTACACAGTCACCCACTCCGGTCCTCCCATTTCCTTCGAGGATATGGTGCGGCTGCATCAGCGGGGCATGGTATCCGCCTGTCTGTTCGAGGGATGGGCTAAAAGCGAGGAAGAAGCTCTCGCGTTGATCCGCGCCGGTAAATTGAAAATGATCTCCGCGCTGGACACCAACACTGTCGGCGCCGGGACCGGCATCATCACCAAATCCGTGGCGATGATCGTGATCAAAGACCGAAACAACGGCAAGATCGCCGCCACGTTCCCGGCGGAAGGCATCGTCTACCAGGGCGGGTTCTGCGGATGGGGTCTGTACTCCGAGGGGATCGCCGAAAATTTGCGCGTTATGCGAGAGCGCCTATTGCCCCCCATGGCGGAAGCGGCAAAACGTATGGGCGGCATGCCCCTTAAAACCATTCTTGCCGAGAGTATGCAGATGGGCGACGAAAACCACACGCGTCAAACGGTGGCGGATTTTCTCTTTCAGCAGCGCCTGCTTCCCGAAATGCTGAAACTCATCGACGAGGATCACGACCGGGTACTGGACAGCATTCGCTACATTATGGAAACGCCCCGGTTCTTCCATTGCTTCGGGCAGGGCGCCAGCCGCGCCGCGATGCTCGGCAACGTGGGAAGGGAGTATTCCACCGTTGTGACCGCCGTATGCGGTAACGGGGTGGAGTTCGGCATCAAGATCGCCGCTATGGGCGACGAATGGTTCACCGCGCCCGCGCCCATGATGGAGGGTAAGTATACCTCGACCAAGTATACGATAGCCGACCAGATCCCCTGGTGCGGCGACAGCTGCGTGGTGGAATGCGCGGG
>JAGDAA010000029.1 GCA_017959745.1 Clostridia bacterium | reverse complement strand
GTAAGGACCTGCCCCACGATATACCGGCTGGAGACCTCATCCGCCATAAACAGGATGGCGGGAACGATGTGCTCCGTCTGACCGGGAAAGCCGGTGGGGATCTTATTCCGGAACGCCTCCAGTTCCTCTTCTTTGTAGCGGTCGGAGATCTTGGTCATGATCAGCCCCGGGGCGATGCAGTTGACACGGATGCCGTAGTTGGCCACCTCCACCGCCAGGGAACGGGTGAACATCTCGATCCCGCCCTTGGCGGCGCAGTAAGGGAGCATCTTCCGCTTCACCCAGGTCACGTGCCCGTGGATGGAGCCGATGTTCACGATGCGCCCGGGGATCTTGTTCGCTTTCATGTTACGCACCGCCCCCTGAGACAGGTACGCGGCGGCGTTCAAATTCAAAGCGATCTGACTGTCCCAGTAATCCAGGGGCATATCCTCGAATTCACCCGCGGGGATCTTCAGAGCGCCCCCCGCATTATTCACCAGCACGTGGATGACGCCGAAGTCCTTCAGGAAACGCTCCATCAGGGAAACGCAATCTTCCCGGCAGGAAAGATCCACGCCGTAGATCTCCGCGCGGACGCCCTTGTCCCGGCACTTTTGCGCCACCGTCTCCGCACCGGCGGGATCCTTGCAAAAAGTGATCCCCACGTTACAGCCCTTTTCGGCAAAAGCCAGCGCCGCGGCGGCTCCGATACCGTGGGACGAGCCCGTGATCAATACGTTTTCAGCCATTGTTCAACTCCTTCAAATGCTCCGTAACGGTGTAGAGGGCCATGAAGAGCATGGGCGGCATGCCGCAGCCTTCTTTCTCAATAAGCGCTTTCGCGATGTCCGCGGGGTCTTCCGCCTGATGCTCGATAACGAAGCGTTTATAAACGTCAACACGCTCCCGGCAATACTGAAGCGCCCGTTCCACTTCTTTCTTTCCGCTGACGTACAGGCCGATCCCGTCATAATCGTGACCGCACAGAATAGCGCTCGCGTGAAAGGTCTCCAACTTCTCCAGCGTAGAGCGATAGGCGGGCAATGATTTGTAAAAGCCGATGCCCTGACAGATGGTGCCGTTGCCCTGGATGGAGTCGCCGGTAATGAGAACACCCGTTTCCTCATCCAGCCAACAAACGCTGTCATCGTCGTGACCGGGCGTCGCGATCAGGCGCAGGCGCCCCGCCACCAGATCTCCGTCCCGCAAGACAGCGTCCGGGTGAACGGGCTTCAGCCCGGTCCCCGGTTTGGGTGAATGCTCCGGGAAGCGGGAACGGGTAGCCGTGGCATAGGGCAAGGGATCCGTTAACTTCGGCGCGGAGGCCTCGATACACAGGATCCTTCCCGCGCCCAATTCCCGCAGACGGGCGTGTCCGCCCACGTGGTCCCCGTGGGTGTGGGTACAGAGTAGCGTTAGGTCCTTCGGTCCGATCCCTCGTTCCCGCAGGGCCGGGATCAGGATCTCATCCGTTTCCTTTTCGCCGGGGCCGCTGTCGATCAGGACCTTTTCAGCCCCGTCGATCAGCACGGGGCAGGTATCGACCGGGCCAAACGGAACTTTCAAAAAGAACACGTCCCCGGTTAGCTTCGTGAAAGCGGGCATCTTATGGCTCCTTTCATTTTTATCTATACTCTGAATATAGCTTGCAGGACGTTTTCCGTCCATACAAATAATCAATACGTATTTGCAAAAAATACACCTTGTTCTATAATCGTTTTCACTTCTCGTTCCCCCTTGAAAAATAGCTTCATTCTTGTTATGATAAAGGCAAGATCAGGGGAAAGGACGAAAGCTCAATGACCGAGATCAAAAGAACAAACGATGGCTGTTTCGTTTTCTCGCAAAACGCGCCTGTGGCGCGTATCCTGCCTGCGCCCGACGCAGAGGATCTCTTTGAAAAGCTGGAAGAGGGTCTTTGGCTCTGGCGCCGCCGGACAGAACAGCCGGTGGATCACATGCGCATGGAACTGGTCTTTCTCGGCATACCGGACTTTACCATGATCCCCGGGATCAGTTACAACGGGAACGGGCGGGGCAATTTTCCGGAATACGTGGGCGATCGGGATACAAACGGTACCCCTTGGAGTTTCGCCTCCCACCGCTGTACCATTCCCGCCTGCACCTATTCGGAAAATGACGTCGCCTCTGTCGCCCTCATGTCCCTTCCCAACGATAACAGCGCCTGCTCCCTTTACGCGGTGGAGGAAGGCAAACTGCACGCGGTGATCTTTCCCGAAGAGGAAAAACCGCGCACCCTCCAACGCCATTTCTGGGGCGATGCCTTTCAGGGGACCATGGAGCCGCGGCAGGAGTTTATCGCGTTCATCCACGTATCTCCCTCCGACGGAACGCGCTTCCGCTACCGCACCCTGCTGGATGTGGCCTTTCGTCTTTTCGGGCATCCGGTCAAAGCGCCCCGGTCCGCGGATGAGCTCTACCGACTGAGCCTTGATTTCTGTCAGTCCCTGGTGATCTATGAGCCGGACGGCTTCATGGGGTTTTCCACCGGGGAGGAATGGCACCGGAACGGCAGTTGTTATAAGAAGCATCTCCACAGGGTCCAGTTGGGCTGGGTGGGACAAAACGCTTCCATGGCAGCCGCTTTTATCAGCGACTATTTACGCTCAGGCGATAAAGATAAACTGGACCTGGCCGTCAGGATCGACGACGCCTACCTTCGCTTCGCCACCTTGCGGAAAGGGCTTCTCGCTTCCCGGGTGGACCGCGGTAAAGAACGCTTTTTCCTGGATCCCTCCGCGGAGCCCGATCCTATGGACTGGGGCGAAGACACTTTTGAAAGTCTTTCTAACCGGGTGCGGCGCATCCGGGAAGGCCATCCGGTTTCCGTCG
>JAGDAA010000028.1 GCA_017959745.1 Clostridia bacterium | reverse complement strand
TTCATCCTGAGCCAGGATCAAACTCTCTAAAAATTGGTATCTTAAAAGCTCCTAAAAGCCCTTAAAATCATCCTTAGAGTAATTTGAGCTTTTGCTCTCTTACTTTCGTTTCTGGTTTGTTTCTAAAGGATTTGACTTGAGTCCACAACCAGTAATTCTCTTACCAATTGTGCGCTCTTGTACTTCGCTGTCTTTGTTGTTCAATTTTCAAGGTTCGTCCCCGCCCTTCGCGGCGGTGATTGAAATTCTATCACGCTTATACCATTGTGTCAAGAGATTTTTTCCACTTTTTTCAGTGTTTTCAAAATGTTCACAAATAGAGGCGTTTTTCGCGGGAAAAAGGGAAAAATCACGAATTTCTTCCTTTTAATTATATAATCTTTATATTGCACTATATTTGGGGGCGGGTGCCCGGGAGAACGCACAAGATATGGGTCCCCGGCGGAGACGGACCGGCGGGTGGGGCGCTTTGACCCGCCGGGGATGACAAAACGAAGCCCGCTTCTTGCTTTTTCGGGAAAAGAGGGGTATAATGACGCCAGGAATCAGGGAACAGGAGGACAAGTATGAAATTAGGCATTGTGGGACTGCCCAACGTGGGCAAATCCACACTCTTCAACGCCATGACCGGCGGCGGCGCCCAGGCCGCCAACTACCCTTTCTGCACCATTGAGCCCAACGTGGGCGTGGTGCCGGTGCCGGACGAGCGGCTCTCCGTCCTGGCGAAGATGTACGACCCGGAGAAAATCACCCCCGCCACCATTGAATTCGTGGACATCGCGGGTCTGGTGAAGGGCGCCAGCCAGGGGGAAGGGCTGGGCAACAAATTCCTCTCCCACATCCGGGAGGTGGACGCCATTGTGCACGTAGTGCGCTGCTTTGAAAACGAGGATATCGTCCACGTGGACAAGGGCATCGACCCGGTGCGGGACGCGGACGTGATCAATATGGAACTGATCCTGTCGGATATGGAGATCCTGGAGCGCCGCCGGGGCCGCGCGGAGAAAGCCCGGAAGGGGGATCCCGCCGCCCAGACGGAATTGGACCTGATCGACAAGCTGACAGAGCGCCTCAACGAGGGCAAAAGCCCCCGGGGGATGACCTTCTCCGACAAGGAGAATGCCCTGCTGGCGGAGATGCCCCTGCTCTCTATGAAGCCACAGATCTTCGCCGCCAACGTATCCGAGGACGACGCGGTCAATCCCATGGCAAACCCCCGTTACGCCGCCCTCGCCGCCTATGCCGGGGAAAGCGGCAGCGAGATCATCGCCATCTGCGCCAAAATCGAGGAGGAGCTGGCGGAATTGGATCCGGAGGAGCGGGGGATGTTCCTGGCGGATCTGGGACTGGAGCACGGCGGGCTGGAGCGCCTGGTGCAGGCGAGCTACGCCCTGCTGGGTTACATCAGCTTCCTGACGGCGGGCAAAAAAGAGGTCCGCGCCTGGACCATCACGAAAGGGATGACGGCGCCGCAAGCCGCCGGAAAGATCCACTCGGATTTCGAGCGGGGCTTTATCCGGGCGGAGATCGTGCGGTACGAGGACCTGGTGGAGCTTGGCTCCGTCGCCGCCGCCCGGGAGAACGGCAGCGAGATCGTGGCCATCTGCGCCAAGATCGAGGAGGAACTGGCGGACCTGGATCCCGAGGAACGGGCCATGTTCCTGGCGGATCTGGGTCTGGAGCACGCGGGCCTGGAGCGCCTGGTGAAGGCCAGTTACGCCCTTCTGGGCTACATCAGTTTCCTCACCGCCGGGAAAAAGGAGGTCCGCGCCTGGACCATCACCCGCGGGATGACCGCTC
>JAGDAA010000027.1 GCA_017959745.1 Clostridia bacterium | reverse complement strand
TCCACGGCGTACGCCTTCAGCGCGGGCGGCGCGGTCTGCAGTGAGGAACTGGAAGCCATCGGCGTCAAGGCCGTGGCGCCCTATATGCACCGGGGCGGGCATCACATGCTCTTCGGTCCGGACGCGGTCTTCGCCCCGGAGGATCTGTTCGTCCCCGGCGGCTCTTCGGAGGCGGTGGCGGACGGCGGCGCGCCCATTCCGCTCGCCGACGCCGACCGGGTCCAGATCCGGCGGGCGCAGAACGATCTGACCCTGCTCTTCACGGAGCGGCACGATAATCAATCCATCTTTTGTAAAAAACAGCGGGAAGCCGGGAGGGAAAGACAGTGAAAAGCAACCGACAGCTTGCCATTCTGCGGATCATTGAGAATCAGGAGATCCCCACCCAGGAGGAGCTTCTGACCGCGTTGAAGAAAGAGGGCTTCACCGCCACCCAGGCGACCATTTCCCGGGATATCAAGGAATTGCGCCTGCATAAGGTCCCCGCCACCGTGGGGCAGAAGTATTCCGTGAAGCCGGATCTGCGCTCTCCCGTCACCCGGGAGGATAAGTACCGGAACGTTCTCACCTCCGTTCTGGTCTCCGCCGTTCCCGCCGGGAACATCGGGGTCATCAAGACCCTGTCCGGCACGGCAAGCGCCGCGGCGGCGGCGTTGGAAGCGGAGAATTTCACCGAGATCATCGGCACCCTGGCGGGGGACGATACCCTCTTGGTGCTGTTCGCCACGGATCGCGCCGCCGGGCTTTTCTGCCGCCGGGTGGAGGAATTGTATCTAATGGAAAAAGGTTATACAGGAGAGACGGAACTGTGATTGACGTTATGGTGGTCGGCGGAGGATTCGCCGGCGTAGGCGCCGCCCTTGCCGCCGCTCGGCAGGGAAAGCGCGTCATGATCGTAGAGGAGGGCAACGCCTTCGGCGGCGCCGCCCACCACAATTTGGTCATCCCTTTTATGCCCTATTGGACTGTCGGGGAAAACGGGGAGAAGGACTACCTCACCCGGGGGATTTTTCAGGAGATCACGAGCCGCCTGAAAGCCATGGGCGGTATGACGGACGATAAGTTCTTTCTGGAAGAGAGCTTAAAGCTCCTTCTGAACCGGATGCTCATCGAAGCGGGCGTTCAGATCCTGTTCCACGCCAAGCTGGTGGACGCCAAAGCCGAACACGGCGCCGTATCTTCGGTGACCCTGGCGCTGGCGGAGGGCTTGCGGGACTTTTCCGCGAAGGTTTATATCGACGCCACGGGAAACGGGGATCTTGCCGCTTTGGCGGGCTTTCCCACCCGTCTGGGCAGGGAGTCGGACAACGCCTGTCAGCCTATGACCCTGTGCTTCCGGGTAGGCGGCGTGGATCAAGAGAGGTGGCTCACGGAGCGGAAAGAGCTTCAGCCCCTTTACGCCGAAAAACAGGCGAAGGGCGAGATCAAAAACCCCCGGGAGAATATCCTCACCTTTATGTCCCCCCTGCCCGGGGTGGTGCATTTCAATACCACCCGGGTGATCAAACGCTCCCCGGTCAGCTCCGAGGAGCTGACGCAAGCGGAGATCGAAGCCCGGGAACAGGTCTTTGAAATGATGGCGTTCCTCAAGGAAAACGCCGTTTCCTTCCAAAACGCCTACCTGCTCTCCACCGCGCCCGCCATCGGCGTGCGGGAAAGCCGCATGATCGACGGGGAAACGCTGCTTTCCGCCGAGGATCTGAAAGCGTGCCGCGTGCCGGTGGACACCGTCGCCGTCGCCAATTACGATATGGATATCCATAGCCCCGACGGGGCGGGGACGAGCCACTACTATTTTGAGCCGGGGACCTATTACGGCATCCCCTACGCCGCTTTGATCCCCCGGGGTAGCCGCAATCTTCTGGCGGCGGGGCGCTGTATTTCCGTGACCCACGAGGCGCAGGCGAGCGTGCGGATCATGCCCGTCTGCTGCGCCACCGGGGAAGCCGCCGGGGTCGCCGCCGCCCACGCCTGCGACGCGGGCGGCGTCCGGAATATCAGTACGGATACCCTGCGCCGCCTCCTGCGGGAAAACGGACAGCGGGTAGACTGAAATCCATTGAAAAAGGAGAACGGGATATGCTGAAAAGCCTCTACGTATCGGGACTCGCCCTGATCCGGCGCCTGTCGCTGGATCTGGACGGGGGCTTTACCGTTCTCACCGGAGAGACCGGCGCCGGGAAAAGTCTGGTGCTGGATTCCCTCAATTTGTTCTTGAAGCCCGGCGGCGGCAGGGACCTGGTGCGCCGGGGGGAAAAGGAATTGACGGTGGAGCTGTTCTTCGACGAGCTCTCTCCCGGGGCGAAAGCGGCGCTTTCGGACTATCTCACCGACGGGGAGACGTCGGAGGGGATCACCCTGACCCGCACGGTCACCTCAGAGGGAAAAAGCGCCTTCAAGCTCTGCGGCAGGACCCTGCCCCAAAGCGCCGCCAGAAGTCTGGCGGAGAACCTGCTGGCGATCCACGGGCAGAACGATACGGGCAAGCTCCTGGATGAAAAGAATCATCTGAGCTATCTGGACGACGCCCTGCCCCCCGCCGGTCAGAAGATCCTGGCGGACTACCTTTCCCTGTGGGAGCGGTACCGGGCGGCGGAAAAGGAACTGGCGACCTGGGACACCGGGGAGGACCCCGCCGTTTTGCGGGACGTTTATGAGTATCAGATCAAGGAGATCGCCCGCGTCAAGCCCCGGCGAGGGGAAGAAGAGGAACTGGAAGCGAAACTGGTGGCTCTCCAGAACGCGGATAAGATCAACGCCGCCCTGCGGGTGGCGGACAGAGCCCTGTCCGGCGGGGAAAAGGGCAGAGGCGCCGCCTTCCTGCTCGCCGCCGCCGCGGACAAGCTGGAAGGACTGGACGATCCCCTGGCGGAGCGCGCCCGTTCCCTGGCGGCGGAGACCGCCGCTTTGGCGGGGGACGTTTCCCGGCGCTACGCGGACGCGGCGGAGGAAGATCCCGTCGAGGCCCTGGACCGGATCCAGGAACGGCTGGACAAGCTCTTCCGCTTAAAGCAGAAATACGGCGGCACGGAGGAAAGCGTCCTCGCCGCCTACGAAAAAGCCGTGGCGGGCAAGGAGCGGCTGGAAGCCCGGGCGGGCGAGGTCGCCCGGCTGGAAACGGAAAAGAAAAAGCTGTTAAAAGAGCTCAAGGAAACAGGCGCCCTGCTCCGG
>JAGDAA010000026.1 GCA_017959745.1 Clostridia bacterium | reverse complement strand
TGCGGAAATACTTGCCCCGGGCGTTTTCCAGTCCCCGGTTCACCGTGGAGCCGGGTCCCGCGTTGGGCTGCCGGATGAGGCGGACTGTATCGGGATATTTTTCCTCATATTCCCGCGCGATCTCCGGGGTGGCGTCTTTGGAGCCGTCGTCGATGACGAGCACCTCGATCTCATCCCGGTACCGGGACGCGACAAAAGAATCCAGGTTTTGCCGGATCAGCTTTTCCATATTGTAGGCGGCGACGGAAACGGACAGGATCTTCACGCTCTTTCCTCCTCGTCTCGGATGATGCTGAGAAGCTCTTTTTTGTTCTCGGCGGCGTCATAGAGTCGGCTTTCGGAATACAGTCTCGCCGGCTTTCTCGGTCCGTAATCCCGCAAGATCTGATCCGCCCAGACGGCGGGCTTGTCCGTTTTCAGAAACGCCACGTCCTCACTGACGCGCACTTCCCGCGGGACGGCTTCGGAAAAGACACAGGGAATGCCGGAGAACTGGGCTTCCGCGCAGGCAATGCCGAAACCCTCAAAGCGGGAGGGAAACACAAAGACATCCGCGGCGGAAAGCAGGGCGGGGATGTCCGTCCGAATCCCGAGAAAACGAACGTGATCCGCCACCCCCAGGGACCTGGCGCGCGCACGCAGCATAGGCAGGGAGGGTCCCTCTCCCACCAGGAGAAGGACAGCATCCTCCCCCTTTTCGAGAAGCGCCCGCATCACGTCCAGCAAAAACTCCTGATTTTTCTGGTAACAACAGTTGCCCACGTGGATCAGGGCCCTGCGATCTGAAAGATCCAACTCTCTTCTCATCTCTTCACGCGCGGCGGGATCGAAGGCAAAGCGCCCGCCGTCCACCGCGTTGCGAATGATCCTGTAGGGGCGGGAAAACATCCATTCCCCCGCCACGCTGGAGCAGGCGATCCGCTCGGTGGCAAGGCGGGACAGGCGCGGACGGAACAGCTTGTGAAGAAACCGGCGGACGAAGCGGGAAACGGGATTGGACCGGTCCACGCCGCTGCTGTGGGAGTGGGCGACGCGACAGGTCACGCCGCACGCTTTTGCCGCCGAAAGCAACGTGCAGTTGAACGCCTCGGACAGATTCAGGTACACCGCGTCATACCCGCCCTCCCTCAGGACACGCTTGAAGGCGTTGTACTGCCGGAGGGGGCGCTTCAAACTCGGGGCTTCGATGAGCCCGAAACCGTAGCCCGCCAGGCGCTCCCGCAGCTCCGGGTCCGCTTTTTGCGTCAGAAAATCGAGCTTTACCCCCGCTTCTCCGGCGACGGCGCAAAAGCCCAGAAGGTATTTGTCGATCCCGCTGTGTCTGCCGTCTGTGATAAATCCTACGAGCATAGTCCGCATTTTCGTTTCATCCTCGTTCAAACGTGTGTTCTTTCTCACGCTCATTGTACTACGGCGGCGAAAAAAAAACAAGACTGTTTTCCGATCGAGCGGCAGCGGCAAAAAGATCTCTTATATATATTGACTAAATACCATATTTGGGATAAAATAAACTCAGCGTGGTATCACCATTTCACAGCATTCAAAAGGAGTCCTGTTATGTACAGACGGCAATCGGGCGGGTGGGTAAAGCATTACGACTTTATCCTGATCGATCTTATCTGCCTGCACCTGTCCTTTGTCCTTTCTTATATCGTCCGCCACGGATGGAGCAATCCTTACACCAATTCCCTGTACGGCAATATGGCGATCTTCGTCACCCTGGCGGATATCACGTCCATTTTGCTGTTCGGTTCTTACAGCGGCGTTCTCCGCCGCCGTTGGAAGAAGGGGCTGGTCGCGCTTCTGCGGCACACGCTCACGGTTTTTCTGCTCTCCGCCCTATATCTCTTCACCACACAGGAGGGAGATCAGTACTCCCGTATCACCCTGTACCTGATGTGGGTGATCTACTTTGGTCTGCTCTTCCTCGCCGTCAGCTTATGGAAGTACGTGATTCTCCACCGGAAGTCTGGTACGCACCGTCCGTCTCTGCTGGTGGTCACCACCGCGGACCTGGCACAGGGTGTGGCGGAGCATTTTTCCACCTTCAACTTCACCCGGGTGCGGCTGTGCGGCATCGCCATCGTGGACCGGGATATGACCGGGGAAGCTATCTGCGGCATCCCGGTTGTGGCGAACCAGAACACCGTCAAGGACTATGTGCTTCACGAATGGGTGGACGAGGTCTTCACCTGCTTTACCGGTCTCAACGACGCCCAGAAAAAGCTGGTCAACCAGTTCATCGTTATGGGCGTCACCGTTCACGAAAAGCTGAACTTCCGCGCCGATGAAATGAAAAACAAGCAGTTCATCGAGAAAGTGGGCAACTATACGGTACTCACCACCAGCATCAATTACGCCACCGCCTTCCAGGCCGTGATCAAACGGGTGATGGAC
>JAGDAA010000025.1 GCA_017959745.1 Clostridia bacterium | reverse complement strand
GGGGATGAATGGTTCACCGCGCCCGCGCCTATGATGGAGGGAAAATACACGTCCACCAAATACACGATCGCGGATCAGATCCCCTGGTGCGGCGACAGCTGCGTGGTGGAATGCGCGGGACTGGGCGGATTGGCCGCCGCCGCTTCGCCCATCGTTTGCAACCTGCGCGGTATGACCCTGGCGCAGAGCATTGCCCAGACCCGGGAGATGGAGCGGATCTGCGTGAAGAAGAATCACAATTATCCCATCCCCAACCTGGATTTCGACTTCCTTCCCGTAGGGATTGACGCCAGAAAAGCAGTCGCTACGGGCATTGCCCCGGTGATACACGGCGGTATGTTCAATAAAGAGGGCGGGCTGATCGGCGCCGGTATGGCGCGCATTCCCATGGAGTGCTTTGAAAAGGCTCTCGCCGCCTTCGCAAAGAAATACGGGGTTTGATATGGAAAAGATCTTCGTCATGAACCTCGGCACCACCAGCTTCAAATTCAAGCTTTACGGGTATCCGGGGGAAGAAGAGCGGGTACTCGCATCCGGAGAATTGGAGTGCGTGGGCGCGGATGCAAGCCGCTACCTTGTGACTTTGCCGGACGGTCAAGAGATCAGTGGGGAAAGAAATGTACCTGATCATGGCGCGGCTTTTGAAGTTTGCGTTGAGATCTTGCGGGGAAAGGGCGTGCTTTTGTCCTTTTCCGATTTATCAGCGGTGGCGTACAAAGCGGTCCACGGCGGCAGTCTTTCCGGCACCCGGATCGTTGACGACGATCTGATCGCTGAGATGGAACGGGTTTTACCGCTCGCGCCCGCTCACAACGCCATCTATCTTTCCGCTATGAAATCCCTTCGGGCGCGTTTCCCGGATCTCGTCCAGGCGGCGCGTTTTGAGACCAGCTTCCACGCCACCATCCCGGAAAAAAGAGTCGTCTACGGCGTTCCGTATCAATGGAAGGAAGAACTGGGAATCCGCCGCTACGGCTTTCACGGTTCCAGCCATCAGTATATCGCCGAAACGGTGAAAAAGATCTCTCCCGAGGCGCGCCGCGTCATCTCCTGCCATCTGGGCGGATCGTCTTCCGTTTGCGCGATCCTCGACGGCAAGAGCGTTGCCGCTTCCATGGGCGCCACCCCCCAGTCAGGACTGTTTCAAAACAATCGGGTGGGTGACTTTGATCCCTTCTGCCTCCCCTTTTTGATGGAGCATTACGGGTACAGTTTAGAGGAACTTTTGAAGATCCTTTCCTCAAAAGCCGGTTTTCTGGGTCTGACCGGTGTCAGCAACGATTACCGCCTGGTGAAGGAAGCCGCCGAGGGCGGAAATCACCGGGCGCGGCTGGCCCTGAACGCCTTTGCCGATCAGATCACAGGCCTTATCGGGCAGTACGCCGCCTATCTCGGCGGACTGGACGCGCTGGTCTTTACCGGCGGGATCGGCTTCGGCGCGACGGACTTACGAACCAAGGTCTGCGAAAGCTTGTCTTTTCTCGGTGTGAAGCTGGATGAAAACAGAAACAGCGCCGGTGAAACGAAGATCAGCGCGGACGATAGCCGCGTTTCCGTATGGCGGCTGAAAACCGACGAGGAATCCGTCGTGGCGGGATGCGTACGGGATCTTTTGAGAAAGCGCGTGTGAACAGTAAAGTCTGGCGCGGCGTCATTTCGCCCTGGGCGGAAGAGATCCTGCGCAAAAACGCGACCGGTGAAGTTGCTCTGGTCAACTCACGTGGGATCTACCTTGCCGTTGCCGGAGAGATGCTCCTGTTGTGCGACGCCGGCTGGGGCGCGGTCCCCGCGGGGATCTCGCTGACGGATTTTGCTTCCTTCGCGTCTCTGTTTCCGGTCGCGGGGGTCCCTTTTTCCGTAAAGGATCAAATTCTGATGTGTCCCGGCGTTAAAGCCGAATTGGACCTGGTAAAAGCAGCGGCGGACGACACCGTGTTCAAACCGGGAAAAATCGCGTTTCAAAAGGCGCTTTCCGTTTTGAAGCGCCGCGCGGTTTCCGGCGGGTTCGCTGAGATCGGAGCCGTTGTATTCGAGAATGCCCCCTGCAAGATGGATCTCATTCAGCGCCTGGCGCATTCCGCGCTGACGGACCTTCTCAAATCCATAAAAGAAAAAAACGTCCGCCGGACGAAATGGTCGGCGGAAAAACTGATGGGGCTGGGCCGCGGGCTGACGCCATCCGGAGACGACGTGCTTGTCGGTCTTTATTATGGACTGGCTCACAGTCCGTATTGTATGTCCGCGGAAAGCCTTGCCTTGAAAGAAGCGCTTTCAGCCGCGGGCGATAAAACCACTCCCGTCAGCGCCTCTCTGCTGAAAGCCATAGCGTCAAACGCCCCGTTCGAGCTTCTGCGCGGCGCCTGGCTTGATCCAAAGGGGGCGAACGCCCTCGTGAACGCGGGATCCCATTCGGGAAGCGAAATGCTTCTGGGTTTATTATGCGCCATGTCTCTTATGGAAACGTGGCAGAAAGAAGGAACAGTATGAACAGCGATTATTTGGAGATCACGGAACACAAAGAGCCGGGATTTAAGCCTCTGGTGATCTATGAAGGATGGCGTGCCGCCATTCTGAATGACGATCCTTCAAAATATCGTCGGGACACCATGGCACAATTTGAACGGCACAACCTGACCGACGAAGTGTTTGTGCTCCTAAGCGGGCACTGCACGCTCCTCATCGGCGACGGCAAAGGAGACGATTCCATAGGCAACGTTACCCCCGTTCCCATGGAGCCGCAAAAGCTCTACAACGTCCGCCGGGGTGTGTGGCACAATCTTTTGGGAGAAGAAGGTATGGTCCTCTTCGTGGTGGAAAACTCCAACACCTCCCGTCAAACCTCCGACTTTATTCCCATTAAGCGGGATCAAATCCCTTAAGTTTAACCCCTTTCGGCAAAAACAAATCGGATTCTGATTCAAATTGATCCTTTTTTCCGATAGCGAACGGGAGAGATGCCGGTTTCCCGCTTAAAAAAGTTGGAAAAGTGCGACGCGGAATAAAAGCCGAGCTTAGATGCGATTTCTCCCACCGGTTCCTGAGTGGTCAGAAGTAGCTGCGTCGCCTTGGCGAGCCGACGCTGCAGGATATAACGGTGCAGGCTCATGCCGGTCTGGCGGATCATCAGACGGTTGAGGTAGTTGGGGTTATAAAACAGCGCTTCCCCGATCTCGCGGTTTGTAACGGCTTTTCCGATATGATCGTCTACAAAACTTTGGATCTGGTCGATCACGCTTTTTCCGTTGCCCCCCGCCAATTCGTGGCGCACGATCTCAAACAGGATGTTTTTCAGCATTGAGCCGCTCTTCTCCCGAAAGAAGAGACGGCGCAGACGGAATTCCTGCAGGATCTCTTCCAGCTTCGCTTCCAAAAAGGAAGCGTTTTCCAGGAAAACTATGTCGGAAAGCGGCGCCGCGTCCGAAAAAGAAGGCGCCTCATGGACCTTCGCGTCATCAAAGACCGGGATCGGAACGGGCGGCAGGATCACCGCCGGGTCCGCGTAGCGTTGGGTATAGTCAAAATCCATAGCGATCAGTTCAATCTCCGGCTTCGGCTCAAAGAAGTACGGCTTCCCGGGATGAAACAGCAAAAGATTCCCCCGGCAAAAAGGTATTTCTCTGCCGTCGATCTCCAAACGTGCCGCGCCGCGGAATACGTAGAACAGCCGACTGTCATAGGTTTTGGAAAGCGGACGTTTTTCCCGGAAAGTCAATAGATCCGCAAAACGCAGATACGGCGCCGCTTCGTTCAAAGTCATCGTGTTCACCCCCAACGCCATCATACCATAAAAGCCCCGTTTTTTCAAGCAATTATAAAAGCAGTATCCAAAGGATACGGAAAGAGAACGATATGACAAAAGAACAGATCGTGGAAAAAATCAAGCAATTGAAGGTGATCGCAATCGCGCGCGGCGTTTCACCGAAAGACAGCGTAGCTCTGGCGAAGGCACTTTACGACGGCGGGGTCCGGATTATGGAGCTCACCCTCGATCAAAAGAATCCCGAATCCTGGGCAGAAACGGCAAACGCAATTTCCGCCGTCCAGGACGCCTTTGGCGAGACGGAAATGATCGTCGGCGCGGGAACGGTCGTAATGCCGGTGCAGGTTGACCTGGTTTACAAAGCCGGCGCCAAGCTCATCATTTCCCCCGATGCCAATGAGCAAATCATCCGCCGTACGGTGGAGCTGGGTATGGTTTCCATTCCCGGCGCCATGACTCCCACGGAGATCCTGGCGGCGCGCCGCTGGGGGGCCGATTTTGTGAAAGTGTTCCCTGCCGGCGCGTTGGGCGCTTCCTACATCAAAGCCATTCGGGCGCCCATCAATCACGTGCCGCTTTTGGCAGTGGGCGGCGTCAATGAAAAAAACCTGGGTGAGTTCCTCGCGGCAGGCGCCGTCGGCGCCGGGATCGGCGGAAACCTGGTGAAAAAAGAATGGATCTCCTCGGGAGAATTTCATAGGATTACAGAAACCGCTCTGAAAATCACAAACGTGATTGCAAATCTTAAGGAGGGTGTATAAAAATGACAAAGAGAGTCGTTACGTTCGGTGAGATTATGATGCGCCTGAACCCGGAGGGCTATATGCGCTTTATTCAATCGGACCGCTTTGAGGTAAGTTTTGCCGGCGCGGAAGCAAATGTCGCCGTCGCTCTTTCCAATTACGGGCTTGACGCCGCCTTTGTCTCCAAAGTTCCCGCCCATGAGATCGGACAATGCGCCGTGAATGCCCTGCGCCAATTCGGCGTGGATACAAGTCAGGTTTTGCGGGGCGGCGAGAGGCTCGGAATCTTCTTCTGCGAAAAAGGCGCCTCCCAGCGTGCTTCCAAAGTCATTTACGACAGAGCCGGCGCCGCCTTCGCTCAATCCGGAAAAGAAGAATATGGCTGGGATGCCATATTCAAAAACGCGTCCTGGTTTCATTTCACAGGCATTACGCCCGCTCTGGGCGGAAACCTGCCTGAAATCTGTCTGGACGCCTGCCACGCGGCAAAAGCCAACGGTGTCACCATCTCCTGCGACCTGAACTACCGCAAAAAGTTGTGGAGCCGGGAAAAGGCGGGCGAAGTCATGGCAAAGCTCATGCCCTATATCGACGTGTGCATCGCCAATGAAGAGGACGCCAAGGACGTGTTCGGCATCGCCGCGAAAAACAGCGATATCGACGCCGGTAAACTGGATCGGGACGGTTACGTGGACGTGGCACGGCAGATCGCGCGTCGCTTCGGTACGAAGAAGGTCGCCGTCACCCTGCGCGGCTCCCTCTCCGCCAGCGAGAACGATTGGGCGGGGATGCTGTACGACGCGGCGACGGACAAGGCGGTCTTCTCCACCACCTACCGCATCCACCTGGTGGATCGCGTGGGCGGCGGCGATTCCTTCGGCAGCGGGTTGATCTACGCCCTTCTGTCCGGATACGACGATCAGAAGGCGGTGGATTTCGCCGTGGCGGCGTCCTGCCTGAAGCAGAGCATCGAGCACGACTTCAACCTGGTGTCCGTTTCGGAGGTGGAAGCCCTCGCCGGCGGCAACGCCTCCGGCCGTGTCCAGCGTTAGCGCGATATTGGCTGGTCAAGGCGCGATCATCACGAAAAAAGCACTTGCTTTTGCGAGTGCTTTTTTGTATTAGACCACCTAAAAGGTCCGAGGGTGAGGGAAGGCTACCGAAAAGGATACAGGGAAAACCCACACTGTTTTTCAATAATAGCTTTCAAAAAAATAAAAATCGAGCGAGCGCCCGATAAAGTATAAAGTGAAATCGCGCCGTTGGCGCGGTGAAATCCTCGGGCTTTTGCCCTCAGGTGAAATCGTTCGCTTTGCTCGTAATTAAATCCGTCCCTTCACCCGCACGAAGTGCGGATTTCACCACGAAGTGATTTCACCGCCCGATAGGGCGATTTCTCCCGTCCGGAACGGACGGATTTAGTTGCACCAAAAAGAG
>JAGDAA010000024.1 GCA_017959745.1 Clostridia bacterium | reverse complement strand
GTTGCAGGTGTTGGCGTTGCCGCTGTTGCAGATCACCGCCTGCGCCTTTCCGATCGCCCGATGCGCCCGGGTCACCAGGAGCGGCGCGCCCTTCACCAGGTTGGTGGTATAGACCGCCGCCGCGGAACAGGGCGTCTCGCTCACGATGAGGGACAGATCCCTCTTAACGTGATTTTTACGGATCCCGCAGTGGATCCCGTTTGCCGTAAAGCCCTGCGCGGCGCACACGCCGCCTTTGATCAATTCCATGTTTTAGTCCTCCGATATGACCAGTCCCGTTTCTTCCGGGAGACCTAACGCGATGTTCATGTTCTGAATGGCGGCGCCGCAGGCGCCCTTGCCTAAATTGTCAAATCTGGAAACCAGGGTGAGCCGCTCTTCGTTGCCGAAGATCCCGATCTCCATATCGTCCCGCCCTGCGTATTTGCCGGCGGACAGGAATCCTTCCTCATCCGCATCCTCCGCAAAACGGACGATCCCGCGCGGATAGGCGTCACGATAGACGGCTTTCAGATCCTCGAGGGAGCCCTTGACGTCCGCCGCCGTCAGGGAAACGATCACTTCCATCCCCGCGTAATAGGAGGACACGATGGGACAGAAGACCGGCGCCGATTCCAGACCGCAGATCTTCGCCATCTCCGGCAGATGCTTGTGCGCCTGGGAGAGGGCGTACAGCCGGGGCGCCCGCAGTCGCTCTTCGTTCTCCGGCGCCTCGTAGGCGGCGATCATCTTTTTCCCGCCTCCGGAGTAGCCCGTGACGGACGTGCAGGAAAGGCGCGCGTCCTTTTCGATCAGCCCCGATCTGACCAGGGGCGCGGCAAGGGCGATAAAGCCGCTGGCGTGACAGCCCGGATTGGCGATGCGCTTCGCCCCGGCGATCTTTTCCCGCTGCCCGAACAGTTCCGGAAAGCCGTAGACCCAGCCGGGGGCTACCCGGTGGGCGGTGGAGGTATCGATGATGACGGTGTTTGCGTCCCCCGCCAGAGCGACCGCCTCCCGGGCGGCGTCGTCCGGCAGACAGAGAAACGCCACGTCGCTTTGCAGAATGGCGTCCTTCCGCGCCGCGGGGTCCTTGCGGCGCGCCTCGTCCAGGACGACAAGAGAGAGATCCTTCCGCTGGGAGATCCTCCTGTGGATATTGAGCCCCGTGGTCCCGGCTGCGCCGTCGATGAATACTCGGATCATGTTTTTTCCATCCTTTTAGTCTATATATAGGCATCATATTCTCCCCGAGGACGTTTGTCAAGGGAAAAATGAAAGTTTATACATCTTGACGGACATTTCCTTTTGCTTTATGCGATTATTATGCGAATTTTACTGGTAATATTCTAATTATATTCAAACCGTATTCATTTTTGCTTTTTGCGGGCGGGGTCTTGCACCGGCGTGGCGAGGGTGTTATACTGTCCTTACGGATCAAGACTTTGTTCTCAGGAGGGATCGATATGTCAAAGTATATCAAAACGCCCGCGTACGTGGACAGTATGCCCGTGGATATCTCCTTCGTTTTCGCGGATGAAAGACCCGCGGGAAAGCACGGCTTCCTGAAGGTCGACGGGGAGGATTTTCGCTTTGAAGACGGAAGTCCGGGACGCTTCTGGGGCGTTTGCATGAACGGCGCGGCGTGTTTCCCGTCACACGACTACGCCGAGAAGGTCTCCGACCGACTGGCCATGGCGGGGATCAACTGCGTGCGCTTTCACCAGTTGGACGGGGAGTATCACACCCCCAATATCTTTCAGTTCCGCAAGGGCGAGCGGCTGAAAAGCACCCGGGCCTTCGATCCCAAGTCGATGGCGCGCCTGGAGTATTTCGCGAAATGCTTAAAAGAGCGGGGCATCTATATTTATCTGGATATGATGGTCTTCCGTCATTTCAAATCCGGGGACGGCGTCGCCTGCGCCGATGAATTGTACCGCTTGGGCGAATACTGCGCCAAGCCTTACAGTATCTTCGACCCCGTCATGATCGACTTGCAGAAGGAGTATGCGACCAATCTCTGGAACCATTACAACCCCTATACCGAACTGGCGTACAAGGACGATCCCGTTTTCATCCTCTCCGAGATCACCAACGAAAATGATATCTGGATCCAGGGTCACCGCTCTACGGACAAGAAGCCCTTCGTTCATATCAAGTACTACGAGGATGAATTGCGGCAGCTCCTCCGGGACTGGCTGAAGGACAACGAGGCGGACGTGGACCCCGAGACCGTGGACGTGTGGGATATGGAAAACGCGGCTCTCAACCGCTTCAAACTGGATCTGACGTACCGCTATAACCGCACCATGTACGAGCACATCCGCTCCCTGGGCGTGAAGTGCCCCCTCACCGCCAGCAACCGTCTCCGGAACGTGGGCTTCAAC
>JAGDAA010000023.1 GCA_017959745.1 Clostridia bacterium | reverse complement strand
TCCGCTACCTCCGTCAAGGGCGTTCCCGGCACTGACGCGAACTATGACAACCTGGTCTCCACCTACGAGTCCCGTGTCAACGCCGCCCGGAAGCAGCTTCAGTCCTACATCAACTATATCGATCAGGAGGACTGATCCCCCCTTCATCCCGAGCTTGATATCGGGCTTCTGATCAAAATTAAAATCCGTGCATCGTTTTGATGCACGGATTTTTTTCATAAGCAGACCACGGACGACTGTCATCCTGAGGGCAAAGTCCGAAGGATCCCCCTCGTGTCCTCGCTACACTGTTGTGGTTGATCGACAATTCCAAGTCTACCGTAGGGGAGCTACTCGTAGCTTCCGCCGGGTGGGCAGAAGGCAACGATCGTGTCTTATTCCCGGTGATAAAACCGAAAGCGGCGATGGCGAAAGTCCTTCCCCCTTGGGAGCCACGCCGCCGAAGCGCCGCCGAAAGGGCGGAAATAGCGAGGGGGCGGGGGCGCAGCGGTCGGCAAGTCACGGCAGAATGCCGTGAATGCCGGGCACCGCAAGAGTTTAGTGGCGGCGGAACGCCGACAGATGAGGGGTCCCCATAACAGGTTTGCTTTATATACAGTTTTGTAACGCGCCCCTCCGCTGACGGCTGTCGGCTATCGGCTACTTCTCTTCTTCCCCCAAATTCCGCCGCAAAACGTTCCGCCCCCGCCAGGCGTAGGCGCGCTTTTGAAATTCCGCCTTGGGCGCTTCGATGGCGTCGTGATCCAGCATTTCCACCAGATCCGTCTGGAAAAAGGGAATGGGGGTCTTCTCGGCGTTTTGATTGAAGGGACACACGTTTTGGCATAGATCACAGCCCCATTTGCAGTCCGCTTTGTCCACCAGCGTCTTTTCTTCCGGGGTGAGCTGTTTTTTCTGTGATAAAAGGGAGAGACAGGCCCTCCGCTCCGGGTCCCGGATCGCCCCGGTGGGACAGGCGTCAACGCACTTTCCGCAGCCGGGACAGCGCAGAGGCTCCGTCGGCTCTTCCGGGTGGATCGCCCGCGCCAAAAAGAATTCCCCGATGAAGAAAAAGGAGCCGTAGACCCGGTTCAGCACCAGTCCGTTTTCCCCCAAAAAGCCGAGACCCGCCTTCAGCGCCGCGTCCCGCTCTCCGATGGGGGAGGTGTCCGTATAGCCCATAAAGGGCAGATCCGCCCCGATCTTTGCCAGATAGACGCCGAAACGTTCGCTCAATTCCGTCATATACCGGTGATAATCTCGGGGTTGCGCGTACACGGACAGATTGGTGGTCTTCTGCCCGGTGTAATAGGGGATGAGGAAAACCACGCAGCTTTGGATCCCGCCCAGCTTTTCTTCCATCCGGCGGTATTTGTCCCCGTCGATCACCCGGACCGCCCGGGCGGGCAGCTCCCGGTAAAACCGGATCCCCTCCCGGTCAAAAAAGCCCTTCAGCACGGCTTTCCCTCCTTTCTTTGCCCAGTGTATCAAATCCCTCCTTTCTTGTCAAATCCTTCCTCATTCCCCATTTTTCATTTCTTCATAAACCCCATATACCGCTCCTTCCCGAAATCTCCCCCGAAAAACTCCCGTTTCAGGTCCCGCACCCGCAGACTCTCTTCCTTTTCCTCCCCCGGCAGAAAGGGCAGGGAGGAGATCCCGTAGCGCAGGGCGTCCGGCGCGTGGGTGAATTCGTGAGGCGTCAGGGCGGCGTCCTCCGCCACCCTGGGATCGAACATCAGCCTGGGCAGGGTGCGCAGGAGATTTCGGCACTGGGGAAAAATCCCCAGAAAGGGTCCCCCCTCCCGGCAGTCCGCCCGGAGAAATTCCCGCAACCGCCGCCACCCGGGGATCCGGGCGTTCTCCGCGGGGCACAGACCCTTGATCCCGTGGCTGGTCAGGATGTCAAAGCCGGATTTGCCCCCCTCCTGCCGGCGCCCCGCCAGGTCCGGCGACGCGGCGATATACCGCAGGGCTTCCCCTTCGCCCGACTCCCGGATGCGCTGTGCGGCGCGGCTCAACACCAGGTCCGGCTCGTACAGTTCCCGGTAGACCACCAGGCGGCTCCGGTCCGGGGGATACGCCATCCACAAACAGGCGGTCATATCCAGCCCGTAGTCCAGCGCCCCGAAGCGGACCCAGTTTTCCGGGATGGAAAAGGGCTGGATCTCGTGCCGCGCCCGGTCGAATTCCGGAAAGAACTGCCCCTCAAAGGCGTCCCAGTCCCCCTGGAGCATGGCGCGCCGACGCAGGGGCGGCAGGCTTTCCAGGGTCTTTACGTAGGCGGGGTCCTCCCGCATCAGGTATTCGTTGTCATACACCGTGGAGGGGATGAAAACGTAGTCCTCCGCCTTTTCCCCCTCCCGGTAATCCCGGTCCACAAAGAGCCGCTTCACCCAGGCGTGCCCCACGCCCCCGGGATTGCAGGTGAAATACATCCGGGGGATGAAGCTCCCCCGCAAAAGCCCGTGGAGCCGGTTGGATTCCGTCAGGGCGTAGTACTGGCTCTCCGTGAACTGGGTGGCTTCCTCCATGCCGATCACCTCGTAGCTCTGTCCCTGATATTGCAGGACGTCCCCCTCGTCCGCCAGATACCCCAGCTTGATCCGGCTGCCCCCGGGGAAGAGAAATTCCTTGGTGGATTCCTTCCATTCCGCCGTGCCGTACAGGATGCGCCGCAGGGGATTGATGTGGTTCTCCCGCAGCTCCGGGAAGGTGCGCCGCAAAAGCAGGATCTGGATCCCCGGATGCGCCAGGGCGAGCAGTACCAGTTTCGCCCGCATGGCAAAGCTCTTGCCCCCGCCCCGCGCCCCGCCGTACGCCACCCGGGGCGCCGTGGCTTTGAAAAACGCCTCCTGGGGCGGGAAGGGGTGCAGGGAAGAAAGCAGTTTTTCCGTTGCGTTCATAAATTCCTCCTTGACATTTGGGTGCGGCGGGTCTACAATAGAGACACGCACAAAGCGGATAAAACAGGGGTGCCAAAACGGCTGAGACGCGCAAGCGAAC